>JAHFUJ010000183.1 GCA_023265105.1 Acidobacteriota bacterium | reverse complement strand
AGGCGCTGATTCAGGACGGGCTGCGCTCGCTCCGGCAGGGGCGGACGACGTTCGTCATCGCGCACCGGCTGTCGACCATCCGCAGCGCCGATCAGATTCTGGTGCTCGAGGGCGGCGAGATCGTGGAGCGCGGCACGCACGAGGAGCTGCTCGACAGCGCTTCTCCTTCTGCCAAGGATAAATGTCTTGACATCTATCCTTCTCTGGAGGAGAAAATACTAAATGCCTCCGGCTCAACAACTTCAGACCGTTCTTGGCGAGAAGCTCCGCGACGTACGACCGCGACCGTATTTATGCCCGCCTGTGCGCGATCTTCATCCGTCTTAGGTGATCTCGTCCGCGGCCCAGCCTCGCTCCCACAGTCGGACTCATCGCGGCGGTCGTTCTAGCATGACGAATAACACTTATCTTAAGTGCTGCGAGTCCTTCTCGTTCTCTAAACAGATTTCATCGATGAGCTCGGCATCGGCGGCGAACCGCTGCCGCAATGTGACAGTCCACGGCTTCGTATATGCTTTGGGATCATCCACCGTCACTTCAATTTCCAGATTTCCAAAATCCTGCCGCCGGATCCGCTCGCGAAGCTTTGCCGACTCAGTAATCATGCTACCGTCCCAGTCGATCCACAGGTCGTCGCGAAATCCGATCGTGTCGACTACCAGCGTGTCGCCAGACCATGTGGCGGACGAGTACCCTTGCCACGAAGGATTTGGGTCGTCCGGCAACGGACGGCCGTCCGTGAATACCTGGCGGTACACACCATTCATCTCGTTGAGCATGACGAGAAGATTCGGCGTGTGGACAAACTTCAGAAAGTGAGGGAGCCCATATGCACGCAGAAACAGATCGGGAAGGCACCTGATGTGTGGATCATCTTTCGCCTGGTTCGCAATGCGCTCTTGAACCAGTGCCGCGAGCCACGGCTGGTACGGTAATCCGCCGGGCAGGTCCACGCCCATGTTGAAACCCTCCCGCGACATCGTTGGCCCCCGTACCGGACACCTTATTGAAGGGGGAACAAGCTGGAGAAGCTGGCTGAGGCTCGTCGGACCTGACACCCGGCCACAGACCGGTTCTGCGGTCATCCAGACACCCGAGAAATCAGGTTTGCCATTTGCCAGCTGCGGAGTCGCAGCAGATATGTCCACTTCTCCACTTGGCGTCCGCGGAGCTCCTGGAGTTGGATACTTGAACCACTGAGCGCCTATTGGCGCGGATGTCCCAGCCACGACAACGGCTAACATGAGGGCCGCTTTTGCGTTAAGTGATTGCGCCACGCGAACTCCTCCTTACTCCGTGACTTGTTTTTGAATCAGGAACATTTCCCCTCTCTGGGGCTCTGTTTAATAAGCGCCATTTTACTGGCATCTGCTCCCGACTGGGGCTACGTTCCGCAGGGCCACGGTCCAGGTCAGCTCTCCGACGTGACAGCCCAAGCAATGCCGTTCTCGGACCCCCCGTCGCGCAATCGCCCAACGCGACAGAACATGAGGTAGGTTCGTCGACGCACGTTCCGCACCGCCTCGTCGCGATTTAGAGCAGCAGCTGCACCCCAGCACCTTCCGCGCACGCGCGGTCGTACACGAGGCGGGCCGCGGCGGCGTCTTCCACCGCGTGACCCGTCGACTTGTACACCGTGATCTCATCGGCGGAACGGCGGCCCGGGCGGGCACCCGACAGCACCTCGCCCACCTCGGTCAGGCGATCAGCGTCGAAGCCCTGGAGCTCGTGCGCCCCGGCAGGAGGAGCGTTCGTGCCGGCTCCCCGCCATTCCACAAAGACGCTGCCGGAGGCGAGTGTCTCAGCATCGAGCTCGGGACCGAACGTGCCGCCGACCGAGCTGACATGGGCACCGGCCTTCAGCCAGCCGCGGCGGATGACCGGCTCGTGCGCGTCGGTGCAGCAGGCGACGACGTCGGCGCCGCGAACGGCCTCCTCGAACGAGCTCGAGACGCGGGCACGCGGGTGCCTTGCCGCCAGCCCCGCCGCCTTACCGGCGTCGCGCGACGCAACCCGGATCTCGGCAAAGTCCCGCACGAGCGGGAACGTCTGGAGATGCGACTCGCCTTGCACCCCCGCGCCCAGGATGGCCAGCACCTTCGCGTCCTCGCGCGCGAGAGCCCGCGCCGCCACCGCGGCCGTTCCGCCCGTCCGGATGGAGGTGATGTAGGTCCCATCCATGAGTGCGAGCGGCGTTCCGTCCTCCTCGTCGAACAGCGCGATGAGGCCCTGGTGGGAGGGCCGCCCACGCTGATGATTGCGCGGGAACACCGACACCAGCTTCGCCTCCAAACCAACGCCCGGCACATAGCCCACCATCGCGCCCAACAGTCCGAGTTCGGCCACGCGGGCCGCCACCCGCGGCGGCACGGACGTCGTTCCCGCGGAGAGCGTAACGAGTGCAGCACCGAGAGCGTCGAGCAGCGCATCGACGTCCAGCAGGCGCTCCACTTCTGCGCCGCTCAGGTAGAGAAGCTGTCCCACAGCCCAGCCCTTATGGTGAAGTCGATCTGGTGGTCGATTCCAGGATCTCGCAGAACTTCTTCAGATCGATATTTCCGCCGGAGACGATCGCAACAATAGGCCCTTGGCCGGCCCTGCCGGTCAACCCGGCCGCGAGCGGGAGCGCGCCCGCGCCTTCGGAAATGACACGCGCCTTTTCCGCCATCAGCCGCATCGCTTGCTTCGTTTGCTCGAGGGTGACAACGATGCAGCCGTCCACCAACGGCTTCATCCGCTCCCACATGCGCGGGAAGAGACTTTGGCCGCCGGCGCCGTCGACGAACGACGGTTTCCAGCCCGGGAACACTTGCGGAGAACCCATGGCGAACGACAGGGCGGCCGGGGCGGCTGTCTCCGGCTCGGCGCCCCACATCTTGATCTCCGGTTTCAGGGATTTGATCGCGCTGCCAACGCCCGTGATGAGCCCGCCGCCGCCGATCCCCGCAATGATGGCGACGGTATCGGGCGCATCCTCCAAGATCTCGAGACCCATCGTGCCATGGCCGGCGATGAAATTGTGGTCGTCGAACGGGTGCACGAATGTCCCTTCGACTCCGGGAAACGAGCGCTCGTCGAGAGCCTTCCAGGCGACCTCCCACGGCACCGCAACGAGCCTTGCGCCGAGCGCCTCCATCCGCTCGATCTTCGAGGCCGGCGCCGTCTCGATCACCACGACAGTACAGGGCACGCCGGCTCGGCGTGCCGCGTACGCGACGCCCTGGCCGGCATTTCCCGCGCTGATCGTCCACACGCCGCACTTACGCTCGGACTCCGAAAGCATCGCCACCGCGTTGGCCGCGCCCCGCAATTTGTACGCGTTTATTGGCTGCAGGTTTTCCAGCTTGAGTCGGATATCCGGGTAGCCGGGTCCCAGTTCGAGGCGGACGAGCGGCGTACGCATGATGGTCTGCGCGATTCGCCGGCGCGCTTCCTGGATCTCGGCTAGCTCAATCGGGCGGACGGCTTCGAGGGATGCGGGCACGATCGATTTCCTTCCGCGGGCACGGACCACCAACACGGTGCAAGTCTTCAACGAGCAGGGCGAGGCACCCCAGGCGCCTCTCTCGTTTCGGATCCCCGTCGCCCAATCGCCCAACGCGACGGCGCCGACGATCACACGACGCACATGATACGCGAGTTGATTGTCGCTCAAGCGGAGGCTTGTCGGCGACTGTGAACGAAGGTACTGGTGGCCGGCTGTCACGCCCTCGTATCCACCTCTCGCGCGCGATGCGGATACGGCTGACTATCGATCGGCGGCGGGCAGGATCCCTACGGCGCGCAGAGGCCCGCCGCTTCCCCCTCCGATCTTCATCGGCAGGGCGACGATGAACGCTCCCACGGCCGGAAGCCGATCGAGCGCCGTGAGATTCTCGAACGCCGGAATCTCGTGCTCGAACAGCACGCGGTGCGATTCGTATAACTTGGACTGTCCGTAGTCGATGCTCGCCGTATCGATGCCGATCGCCTTGATGGGCCGATTGGCGACGAGCCATCGCGCTAGGTCGGGATGAAGCCCCGGAAAGTGCAGCTTCGCCACCGCCTCAGCGCCGCGCTGGGACGTGCCGAGATATCGCGCGGCGTCCGGCCACCGGCGCGAAAAACCGGTTCGAATGAGCACGATCGCGTCCGCTGGAATCTGGCCATGGCGACCTTCCCAGCGCAACAGGTCGTCCGTGGTCACCTGATAATCGGCGCTCTGGTCGGATCGATCGACGACATCGACAAGAACGGCTCGACCAAACAACCGCGTCAACGGAATCTGATCGACGGTGGGTCGCCCCGCGGCGAAATGGATCGGCGCGTCGACATGCGTGCCGCCGTGCTCCGCGGTGAAGAGGTTGTTGGCGGCGTAGTAGTAACCCGCTGGGGTCACACCATCGGAAACTCTTTCCAGCCGGAATCTCTCGGACGTCGGCCAGGAGATCGTCTGCTCGTCGTAGGCATGCGAGAGATCGACGAGTTCGCCCCCCGGAAACGCCGAAACCGGGAGCGGCTGGGACGGCTGTCCCGCACAGGCAATGACAAGAAGCGCCACACTGAGCGCCGCCGGCGTCAACGTCATCCGCGTCATGGAGTTTCCGCGTAGGCCGCGCGGGCAGCGCCGGCCACTCCGTATCACACGGAGCACATTATACGCGGCCTGATTGTCGCGGAAGCGGAGCGCTTGTCGACCGCGAGCGGCCTCATCCGACACGTGGTCCGACACCGGCCGGGCACACCCCTCGCGTTCGACCTCACTTTGGCGGCGTCAGGAGCAGGCGTCGAACGCTACGGGAATCCGCACGCCACGCGCGAGGAGAGATCAAATCGGTCAGCCGGCCGGCGGGCCGAGTCCGGCGGCGCGGCCCAACAACGCGTTCTAGGTCCGGCTGAAGCCGGACGCCACGTACCGCCGTAAGTCCGGCTCAAGCCGGACGCCACGTACCACCGCCGGGCGCTACGGACGGTCCGGCTGAAGCCGGACACTACGTACTACACGCCGGACGCCACGAACCGCATGCCGGACGCTACGTGCGAGCGCCGGATAAGCCCGGGCCAGACGAAGGGCCGGAGTGGCAGCCGATCTCTCTGTGCCGTTGACAAAGTAGCTACCTGGAAGCTACCTTTGGGTTATGCGAGCCGTGGGCCTGAAGGTTCTCAAGAACAAGCTGAGCGAGTACGTTCGGTTGGCAGCTTCAGGAGAAACCGTCCTCGTCACCGACCGAGACGCAGTCGTCGCCGAACTCGTCCCGCCTCGAGCAGGCCGCACCGAACACGCCGATGATGCGCTCCTTGCGGATGCGGTTCGGAAGGGGTGGCTCCGTCCACCCACGATAAAACGCGCCGCTCCGCCCCCGAGGAAGCCGGTCGCGCGCTGGTCCGTGCTCTTAAGGGAGCTCGACGAGGACCGAAGAGACCGGTGATTTACCTCGACACTTCCGTTGTCCTTGCGCATCTCTTGGCGGAAGATCGCACGCCTCCCTCAAGGCTGTGGGAAGAGAATCTGGTGTCAAGCCGGCTTCTCGAGTACGAATTATGGAACCGGATTCAGGCACGACATCTCCATGAAAGCCACAGTGAGGCGGTGCGTTCGCTCGTGAGTCAGTTGAACCTTTTGGAGATGATTGCTCCGGTTCTCGCCAGAGCTCTCGAGCCGTTTCCAGCGCCTGTCCGCACGCTCGATGCTCTTCATCTGGCTTCTATCGAATTCCTGAAACAGCATGTGCGCGACATCCAGCTTGCTACTTATGACGTTCGCATGCTGGCGGCGGCCCGGAAGCTCAAGATTCCTATCTACAGGTTGTGAAGCGAGGCTTCTCGGCGGTTCCTTAGCGTAGGCTAAGCCGGCATGAGCGGCGGCCCTTTACTTTTTTTTGGGTCTTCTCGCCTTCGCCGTTCCCCCCTTGGCCTTGCGCCGAGCGGCCTTCTTCGCGGCCTTCCGGGCGCGAGCCAGCGCCGTCTTTTTCGACGCGGCCAGAAGGCCGGCGGTGGTTTCCCGCACGAACGGCTCGGGATCGGCCTGCGCGATCTGCTTCAATACCGCCGCGACGCGCGGCGAGCTCACACGCGAGGCCGACGTCACCATCACCTTGCGCACACCCGGATCGGGATCGCTCTTGAGCGTGTTGAGCACCCGCTCGGCGTGCGCCGGCTTGAGATGCCGCAGTCCAGACGCCGCCGCCACGCGGAGGATGGGCTCGTTCGTCCCTGCGGCCGCCTCGATCACCTCGACGGACTTGTCGGACGCGATCAGGCTCGCCAGGTAGGTGGCCTTCGACGCGAGGCCGAGATCGCCGCCTCGCACGAGCTCCAGGAGAAACGGAAGCGCCGCCGGTCCGAGGCTCTTCGCGCCGGCGTAGTTGGGCTCTTCGGGATCGAGCCAGGCGCGGACGTCTTTCATCGTGATCGCCATGATGTCGCCCTCAGCTTTCGAAGGTCAGCGCGCTCGCCCGCATCGTGTTCACTTCCGTGGAGATGAGATCGGGCGGCGGATTCGTGATGTTCCCGGTCCCGTTCCCCGTCATCAGCCGGTTGTTGTCGTTGACGTGAACGAGCCCGAGCACATGCCCGATCTCATGTCCCATCGTCCACTGCGAAGCGATCTGGGCGACGACGGCGCCGGGACGACCGGCGGGGAAGGTGGCGCAGCCGTTGAAGCTCGGGACGGTCGAGCGCACGAAGTAGACGACCACGTCGCTCCCCCAGGCGTTGTTCCTGTTCGCGAACAGTTGCGTCTGCTCTCCCGTGACGGTGCCCGAGCACGCGCCGACGTCCACGTCGTTCAGGACCGGGAGGTTGAGCGTCTCGGTGCTGACCGGATGCACGCGGATGCCGACCGCCTCGTACACCTGCTGCATCGACTGGAACATGCGCGCAATCGAGATGGTCGGGTTCGTGAGGATCTTCACGTGCACTCTGACGGTCTGCTCGCCGAGCTCGAAGCGGTTGTCCGCCGTGTTGAGGAGCCAGCCGCCAAATCGAGTGCCATTCGGCTTCATCATCGGCACGGTGAACGTGCTGCCGGTGAAGCGAAAAATGCCGATGCCCCACGGACTGGTCACCAGAATGTCCGCCTTGGTGTCGCCCGTGAAGTCAGCGACGCTGTCGAAATGATTGTCGGCGGTGTTCAGCAGCCAGCCGCCGAACCGCGTGCCGTTCGGCGCCATCATCGGCACAGCGAACGCACTGCCCGCGAGCCGGAACACGCCGATGCCCCACGGGCTGGCAACGAGCAGCTCGGCCTTTCCGTCGCCGTCGAAGTCCGCGGCCGGACCGATGCGGTTGTCGAGCGTATTCAGCAGCCAGCCGCCGAAGCGCGTCCCGTTGGGCGCCATCATCTGAGCGCTGAGCGTCGAACCCGACAGCGCGAGGACGCCGATGCCCCACGGGCTCGTGATGACAATCTCGTCGCGGCCGTCGGCGTCGAGATCCGCGGAGGTGACGACGTGATTGTCGGCGGTGTTCAGCAGCCAGCCGCCGAAGCGCGTGCCGTTGGGTGCCATCATCGGGGCGAGCAGCGCGCCGCCCGACAGCTTCAGGATGCCGATGCCCCAGGGACTCGTGATGAGGATCTCCTGCTTCCCGTCGCCGTCGACGTCGCCGATCGGGCTGAAGCGATTGTCGGCGGTGTTCAGCAGCCAGCCGCCGAAGCGGGTGCCGTTCTCCGCCATCATCGGCACGGTGAACGTCCCGCCCGACATCTTGAAGATGCCGATGCCCCAGGGACTCGTGACGAGGATTTCGACCCTGCCGTCGCCATCGAAATCCCCGATCGGGCCGAAGCGGTTGTCGGCGGTGTTCAGGAGCCAGCCGCCGAACCGCGTCCCGTTGGGCGCCATGAGCGGCGCGGCGTACGTGCTGCCCGATGCTTTCAGCACACCGATGCCCCAGGGGCTCGAGACGAACATCTCGGCCTTGCCGTCGCCGTCGAAATCGCCGATGAGGTCGAATCGGTTGTCGGCGGTGTTCAGCAGCCAGCCGCCGAACCGCGTCCCGTTGGGCGCCATGATGGGCGACGACAGCGTGCTGCCCGACAGCTTCAGCAGGCCGATGCCCCACGGGCTCGACACCGGAATCTCCGCCGAACCGTCGCCGTCGAAATCCCCCTTCTTTGCGGGCATCGTCTCCTCCACGAAGAGAGGCGGGTGTTATAGCACGTCCCCCGGCGGCGTTCCAGGCCATTGATGCTGATCGTCTCGGCGATAGCCGCTGAATCCCGGAGACGCAGGCGAAGACTTCACGCCCGAGCCGGCGGCGGCCGGCGTGCCGAGTCCGGCGGCACGACCCAATAACGCGTTGAGGAGTATCAGTCGCCGTTGGTTTCACCAGGAGCCAATCTCTACGAGCGCAGGTCGGCGTTCCATCTGGTCTAACTGACTCTTTGTGGAGTAGAATCCCCAAACCAGCCATCATCCACTCATGCAACAGGAGGCTTGAATGAGAACGTTCGCTGCCGTTGCCGCTCTCCTCACCATGCTCGTCACGTCCGGGTCGACCCAGCAGGGGGGGTTCACCACTCCGTCGGATGGTAGTCCCGAAGCCGCCAAGGTGGCCGCGCAATATGACCCGACTAAAGCCACGTACATCACGACCGCAGACATCGAGGCGGCCATCCGCCGGCTGCCAGCGGACCGGGCCAGCGCTAACGGAGTGTTCGTTGAGCGCAGCGATTCCTCATCGATTACAGGGCTTGCGTATAGACTTCAGATCGACCGGCGCAGAACCCCTCAGAACGCCAACGCCCATCGAACGGAAGCGGAAGTGTGGGCGATTGTCCAGGGCACCGGCACCGTCACGACGGGCGGCAAGATCGTCGAGACCCGGAAGGACGGCAAGGTGGTGAGTCGGGCCATTGAGGGCGGCGAATCTCGGCGCGTGACGAAGGGCGACTTCATCATGATTCCCGAGGGAGTGCCTCACTACGTGACCGAAGCCAGCCCGGAGCTCGCCTTCATCGCGATCGAGTTCCCCCGGCCGCGCGCGGCACAGATGCCCCCCGCGCCACCGCCATCGAACTAGACGCGGCTCGTTCGAACGAAGTGACTACGCGTGGACGCCATGGACGGTCCGGCTGAGGCCGGACGGTACGAACGGTCCGGCTGAAGCCGGACAGTGCGTACTACTACGTACCACACGTCGGAGGCCATGGACGGTCCGGCTAAAGCCGGACGCTACGTACTACGCGCGGGACGCCATGGACGGTCCGGCTGAGGCCGGACGGGGCGAACGGTCCGGCTAAAGCCGGACACTACGTACTACTACGTACCACACGTCGGACGCCACCGGCTGAAGCCGGACGGTACGAACGGTCCGGCTAAAGCCGGACACTACGTACTACGCGCGGGACGCCATGGACGGTCCGGCTGAAGCCGGACATTACGTACTACACAACGGACGCTACGGACGAGCGGCGGGTCAACCCGCGTCAGCGACCAGCCGCCTTGTCAGGCAAGGTCTGAGCGATGGCTAACGCCCCCCAGCCCGTTGCGGCCGCAGAAATAAATTGATGTCTGCCAAAC
>JAHFUJ010000182.1:3903-9513 GCA_023265105.1 Acidobacteriota bacterium | reverse complement strand
GCTGGCGCAGCGAATCGCGGAGATTCGCGCCAGGAAGGCCGAGGAGCGCGCCCGCGCGCGCGCGAAGGCCGAGCGCCGCCTCGCCGGAGAGCACGGACGGCAGGGCGCGCCACCGGTCGGCCCGGGGCACCGCCCCGCCGCGGGCCACCGCGGCCATGCCCGTCGCGCAGGCCGTCCCTGGAGAGGCCGACCACGCTAGTGCCTCGCTATATCTCGCGCCGCATCGCCGCCCTCGGTGCTAACGCGGATTTCCGCAACGAGGCACTAGACACCGGCGGGAATCTCAGTGGACGCTGCCCACGACGAGGGCATGCGGTTCGCGCATCGCGCGCGCGAATCGTAATCGATTGTGGAAAAATGAGACACGCTGCGAAGGGCCGCGATCATTATTACGGCCGAGCCCGGCCGTTCCGCCGTGGACGCATTTTTGCGAGAGGGCGCTCACGGCCATGAGCGAACAGGAGGCGTTTGGACCCAACTTGCGACGGATGCGCGTGCAGCGGGGGATTACCCTCGAGCAGATTGCCACCGCCACGAGAATCGGCCGCGATCTCTGGGCAGCGATGGAGAGCAACGACTTCTCGCGCTGGCCGGCCGGCATCTACGCGCGCGCCTACCTCCGCGCGTACGCGCTCCAAATCGGTGCCGACCCCGATGTGACGGTGGACGAGTTCTGCCGGTCGTTTCCGCAAGGCGACCGTCGCGCCGAACGCGTCGTGCGCGAACACGCCGCGTTGATCGGACACGACCTGCGATGGAAGGACGACTTCGTCGTCGAACACGATCGACGAGCCTCGGCCCCGGAACCCGAGCGCCCACCGTTGGCGTTCTCGCAAACGGGTCGGATCGTCGCCGCCGCTGCCGATGCGTCGGTGGTGCTGACGGTGGGTCTGGCGCTGTCCATCGTGCTGCCCATCGGAAAGGCGGCGTCGCTGGCTGCCTGCGCGATGCTCTATCACGCCCTCGCGCTCGCGACGCTCGGCTGCACGCCTGCCGTGTGGGCCGTCGAGACGTATCTTGGCAGCCGGCACCCGTCGGCTCAGCGCCTGGGCACCCAACGCTTTCTCCGGCTCCTCCGCAGCTCTGAGCGCGTGTAGGTCGGTCGCCGGCGTTGGTCCGTTCCGGCTGCATACGCACCTTTGACACAAGCACCGCCACGGGGTCACGGAACCGAGGGCGGAGGTCACCGCTCGGTGGCAGCCGTTTGGGACGAATGTCCCGAACTTGCCTGTTGAACGCATGTCTCGTGGCCGATACACCACCAGACCTTCAGAGGTGTTGCGTGCTGCGAGCGTACGGCGTCACCGCCAAGGGCCGCGTCCGGCCCACCAACGAAGACTACTTCGCGATCGACGAGGGGCTGCATCTCTGCGTCGTCGCCGACGGCCTCGGCGGCCACAACGCCGGCGAAGTCGCCGCGCGGATGGCGGTCGACGCAGTCGCCGATCACATCGCCATGTGCGGCGCCGAGTCAGGGCCGCGCGGCGAGACCGTGGATGACGCGGCCCTTCCGCAGCTGCGTGGCGGCGCTGAAAATACCGCTCCCCCGCAGGCGGGGAGGTGGCCCTTCGGGTTCGATTCTTCCTTATCTCACGCCGGCAATCTCCTGCGGACGGCCATCCACCTCGCCAACGTGCAGATTCTCGAGACCGCCATCGGCTCCGACGAGTACGCCGGCATGAGCACGACGGTCGTCGCGGCGATGATCGACGGGGAGCGACTTTCGGTCGGGCACGTCGGCGACAGCCGTCTGTATGTGGTTGCCGGCGATCGGATGCGACAACTCACGCGCGACGATTCGTGGGTGGCCTCGGTGCTGGGCGACGACTCACAGGCCGAGCGGGATCATCCGATGCGCAACCTGCTGACCAACGTCGTCGGCGCGCGGCCGCGCACCGACGTGCACGTCGTCGAGGAAACGCTTGGCGGGGGAGAGCTGCTGCTGCTGGTGACCGACGGCGTGCACGGCGTGCTGGATGACCAGCGGCTCGAACGGCTCGCGCGCGACGGCCGCGATCTTCGTCGGATCGCGACCAGCCTCGTCAGCGCGGCACTGGCCCGGGGCAGCCGCGACAACTGCACGGCCGTCGCCGCGCGGTATCTGGCCGACTGAGCGAGTTGCGCCGCGCTTTCGCCCCGTGCTATATTCGTCAGGTTCTGTGGGAACTAGGACACCCTATCTAGCCCCGAAGAACAAGCCGCTCAGGAAGCGTCCTATCCCGAGGTTCGGGAACGACCGTCCGATCGCGCGAATTACTACGAGCATAGGGTAGCCAAGTTTTCAGGCGCCAAGCCGTTTGCGCTTCTAGGCCTGGAACAACCGATCGACCGCTGGGGCGTCCGCGGTGCGAGCGTGCTGTCATTTTGGATGCCACAGTGTTTATTGAATGTAGGCCGGGCCTTATCTGGCCCGGCGCAGGACGCGGACCTCATAAGGTCCGCCCCACATGATCGATATGCCGACCATCAGTCAGCTCGTCAGAAGCGGTCGCAAGAAGATCGTCAGCAAGACGAAGAGTCCGGCGCTCCAGAACAGCCCGCAGAAGCGTGGCGTCTGCGTCCGCGTCTTCACGCAGACGCCGAAGAAGCCGAACTCGGCGCTCAGAAAAGTGGCGCGCGTGCGGCTGACGAACGGCATCGAAGTGACGACGTACATTCCGGGCGTCGGCCACAACCTGCAGGAGCACTCGCTCGTGCTCATCCGCGGCGGCCGCGTGAAAGACCTGCCGGGCGTCCGCTATCACGTCGTCCGCGGCACGCTCGACGCGGTGGGCGTGCAGGGGCGCAAACAAGGGCGTTCGAAGTACGGAGCCAAGCGACCAAAGGCGTAAGAATAGCTCTCAGCCATCAGCTCTCAGCTCTCAGCTGAAAGCTGACAGCTGACAGCTGAAAGCTAAAAAGAGATGCCCCGTAGACGAGAGATTCCGAAGCGCGACATCGCGGCCGACCCGCTCTATCAGAGCACGCTCGTCAGCAAGTTCATCAACTGCGTGATGACCGACGGCAAGCGGAGCACGGCCGAACGCATCCTTTATAGGAGCTTCGACCTCATCAAGGAGAAGACCGGCGACGATCCGCTCAAGGTGTTCAAGAAGGCGATCGACAACGTCAAGCCGAGCCTTGAAGTGAAGTCGCGCCGCGTCGGCGGCTCCAACTACCAGGTGCCGGTCGAAGTGAATCCGAACCGCCGCCTGTCGCTGAGCATCCGCTGGATCGTCGGCTACGCGACCTCGCGCGGCGACGGCAAGACGATGCAGGAGAAGCTGGCCAACGAGCTGCTCGACGCATCGAATCTGCGCGGCGGCGCCGTGAAGAAGCGGGAAGACACGCACCGGATGGCGGAGGCGAACAAGGCGTTCGCGCACTATCGATGGTAGGAAGGCTGGGATTGGGGATTTGGGATTGGGGACTTGGCGACGCTGCCGAATCCCGAATCCCTCATCCCGAATCCCGATGAGATCGCAGCAATGCCCAGGCAGTCACCGTTAAGTCAGACGCGGAATATCGGCATCATGGCCCACATCGATGCCGGGAAGACTACCACTACGGAACGGATTCTGTTCTATACCGGGATTACGTACAAGATCGGCGAGGTGCACGAAGGCACTGCCGTGATGGACTGGATGGAGCAGGAACAGGAGCGCGGCATCACGATCACCTCCGCCGCCACGACCTGCTTCTGGCGCGACACCCGGATCAACATCATCGACACGCCGGGCCACGTCGACTTCACGGCGGAAGTCGAGCGCTCGCTGCGCGTCCTCGACGGCGCCGTCGCGGTCTTTGACGCCGTCGCGGGTGTGGAGCCGCAGTCGGAAACCGTCTGGCGGCAGGCCGACAAGTACCGCGTCCCGCGCATCTGCTTTGTCAACAAGATGGACAGAATCGGCGCCGACTTCAAGCGGACGCTCGACCAGATCGGCACCAAGCTGCAGGGCAATGCCGTGGCCATCCAGCTCCCGAACGGCTCGGAAGAGAAGTTCATCGGCGTGATCGACCTCGTCACGATGAAGGCGATCACCTACCCGGACGAGACGATGGGCGCCGACCCCGTCGTGTCGGACATCCCGGCGGAGTCTCGGGCCGAAGCGAAGCACTACCGCGAGATCCTCATCGAAAAAGTCAGCGAGTCGAGCGACGTCCTCCTCGAGAAATACTTGCACGGGCAGGAGCCCACCGAAGACGAAATCAAGGCGGCGATTCGCAAGCGTGCGATCGAATCGGTGAGGAACGAGAAGGCGCCCTTCGTGCCGGTCGTCTGCGGTTCGGCGTTCAAGAACAAGGGCGTGCAGCCGCTGCTCGACGCCGTCGTCGACTATCTGCCGTCGCCGCTCGACATTCCACCGATTGTCGGCCTCGATCCGACCAAAGCCGCGGACACGTCGATCGAGCGGCCGCCGTCCGACGCGGCGCCGTTTTCCGCGCTCGCCTTCAAGATCATGACCGACCCCTTCGTCGGTCAGCTCGCCTTCATCCGCGTCTATTCCGGCGTGATGACGTCCGGCTCGTCGATCTACAACGCGACCAAGCAAAAGACCGAGCGCGTCGGCCGTCTGCTGAAGATGCACGCGAATAAGCGCGAGGAGATCAAGGAAGTCTACGCGGGTGACATCGCTGCCGCCGTCGGTCTCCGGAGCGTAACGACGGGCGACACGATCTGCGACGAGAAGCATCCGATTGTGCTCGAGTCGATTCACTTCCCGGAGCCGGTTATCTCGCTGGCGATCGAGCCGAAAACGAAAGCCGATCAAGAGAAGCTCGGGATGGGCCTCGGCAAGTTGATGGCGGAAGACCCGACCTTCCGCGTGAAAACCGACGAGCAGACCGGCCAGGTCGTCATCGCGGGCATGGGCGAGCTGCACCTCGAGATCATCGTCGACCGCCTCAAGCGCGAGTTCAACGTCGAGGCAAGCGTCGGTCGCCCGCAGGTGGCCTACAAGGAAACGCTCACGCGGACGGCGGACGGCGAAGGGCGCTACATCCGGCAGACCGGCGGCCGCGGCCAGTACGGCCACGCGAAGATTCGTCTCGTGCCGCGTCAGCCCGGCGAAGGCTACGAGTTCATCAACAACATCGTCGGCGGATCGATTCCCAAGGAGTTCATCAAGCCGATCGATCAAGGCATTCGCGAAGCGATGACGACCGGCGTGCTCGCCGGCTACCCCGTGGATGATGTGGCGGTCGAGCTCTACGACGGGTCGTACCACGACGTCGACTCGTCGGAAATGGCGTTCAAGATCGCCGGGTCGATGGCGTTCAAGGACGCGGCCAAGCGCGCCAAGCCGGTCCTGCTCGAGCCGGTGATGCGCGTCGAAGTCGTCGTCCCGAAGGACTACATGGGCGACGTCATGGGCAACCTGGCGAGCCGGCGCGGGCACATTCAGTCGCAGGAAGATCGCGGCGGCACGCAGATCATTGCCTCGCGCGTTCCCTTGTCGGAGATGTTCGGCTATGCGACCGATTTGCGGTCGCGGACGCAGGGGCGCGCGACCTTCTCGATGCACTTCGATCGCTACGAGCCGGCGCCGCAGAACGTGAGCGAGGAAGTCGTCGCGAGGATGCAGGGGAAATGAGAAGGGATTGGGGATTGGGGATTGGGGATTGGGGATT
>JAHFUJ010000182.1:0-3803 GCA_023265105.1 Acidobacteriota bacterium | reverse complement strand
GGGATTGGGGATTGGGGATTGGGGATTGGGGATTTGGATTATTTGGACTGACGAATCCAAAATCCCTAATCCCGAATCCCGAATCCCTAATCCCGACAGGATCACAGCATGGCCACAGCATTCAGCGATAAGATTCGCATCCGCCTCAAGGCGTACGACTACCGCGTCCTCGATCAATCGACGAGCGAGATCGTGGATACGGCCAAGCGCACCGGCGCCCGGCTGGCGGGACCAATTCCGTTGCCCACGGCGAAGAACAAGTGGACGGTGCTGCGGTCGCCGCACGTGGACAAGAAGTCGCGGGAGCAGTTCGAGATCCGCACGCACAAGCGGCTCATCGACATTTTCGAGCCGACGCCGCAGACGGTCGACGCGCTGATGAAGCTCGATCTGCCGGCGGGCGTCGATGTGGAGATCAAGGCGTTCGGCAAAGAGCATAAGTAGCTCTCAGCTCTCAGCTTTCAGCTTTCAGCTGGGAGCACTGAGAGCTGACAGCTGAAAGCTGATAGCTATGGTCACCGGAATCATCGGCAGAAAAGTCGGGATGACGCAGATCTTCGAGGCGGATGGCACCGTCCATCCCGCGACCGTCATCAAGGCTGGCCCCTGCATCGTCGTACAGGCGAAAACGCCGGCGACCGACGGGTACGAAGCGGTACAACTCGGGCTGGTTGAAGAGCGTCCCGCCAAGGTCGGGAAGCCCTTGGCTGGTCATTACAAGAAGGTGAACCTGCCGCCGACGCGCGTGCGCCGCGAAGTGCGGCTGGTGGCCGGCGGTGACGCCGTGAACGCCGGCGATCGGGTGCTGGTCTCGATCTTCAGCCACGGCGACCGCGTCGACGTGGTCGGCACCGGGCGCGGCAAGGGGTTTCAAGGCGTCGTCAAGCGGCACCACTTCGCCGGCGGCGCGGCCACGCACGGGTCGATGTTCCATCGCGCGCCCGGATCGATCGGCGCGTCGTCGTTCCCCTCGCGCGTCATCAAGGGTATGCGCGCGGCCGGCCGCATGGGCGGCGGACGCGTGACGATTCGCAATCTCAAGGTGCTGCGCGTCGATCCGGAGAACCACCTGCTCATCGTGCAAGGCGGGATCCCCGGCGCGCCGACCGGCTACGTGATTGTGCGCAAGGCGGTCGCCGCCAAGCAGATCAAGGTCGCACAGGTGGAGAAACCGAAGAAGGGGAAGAAGTAGGCGGGTGAGGCGGGAACGGCAGGATGGGCGAACCGAAGAAGGGCAAGAAGTAGGCGGCCGCCTCGACGTCGCGCCGCGCTAAGCAGACAGTCGTTGCAAGCAAAGCCGAGCCGCGTTAAGCGGCGAACGCACGGGAGCTGGGGGTGGGGCCCCAGCGCAAAGTAAAAAAATGACATTCGACGTCGTGAACCGGCAGAACGAGAAGGTCGGCGCCCTCGATGTGCGCGACGATGTCTTCGGCGGACGCGTGAACACCGACCTGATCTGGGAGTCGGTCGTCCACGCCAACGCGGCGAAGCGTCGCGGCACGCACGCGACGAAGAACCGGGCCCTCGTCAGCGGCAGCGGCAAGAAGCCGTGGCGGCAGAAGGGCACCGGCCGCGCGCGCGTCGGCTCGATCCGCAACCCGCTCTGGCGCCACGGCGGCACGGTGTTCGGGCCGCAGCCGCGCAGCTACGACTTCAAGATTCCGAAGCGCGCCGAGCGGGGCGCTTTGCGCGCGGCCCTCGCGCAGAAGATGAAGGATGGCGCACTCGTGGTTGTCGACGAGCTGTCGGCCGCCGAGATCAAGACAAAAGCGGCGGCGGAGCTGCTCGATCGCCTCGGCGTCCGCGGCAAGGCCGTCCTGGTCGATACTGCCGTCGACGACAAGCTGTCGCGCTCGATCCGCAATCTTCCGGGGGTCGCGCTCATCGAGAGCAGGCGGTTGACGGCGCGCGACGTGATGGACGCAAGCCGCGTCGTCGCAACGCGCGGGGCGCTCGAAAGGTTGCAAGAAGCGCTGGCGTAGCGCGCCACACTAAGCGGACAGTCGTTTCAAGTACCGCGGCGAGCGAATGAGCGAGCCGCGACAGGCGCTGGGGGTGGGGCCCCTCGAGACACCCGAGGCCGAGAGTCTACGCTCGAGGCCGAGGCGGAGCGAAGCAGGGCCAGCGAGCGGGGGTGGGGCCCCGCGAGAGATTAGAAGATGAAACTCACCGATGTGATCCGCCGGCCGCTCATCACCGAGAAGACGTCGATTCAGCGCGAGGACGGCCGGACGATCGTGTTTCAGGTGGCGCTCGGTGCCAACAAGACCGAGATCAGGCGCGCCATCGAACGGCTGCTTGGATCGAAGGTCGAGCACATTCGGACCAGCATCGCGCACGGCAAGGTGAAGCGACAGGGACGTTTCGCCGGCCGTCGCTCGGACTGGAAGAAGGCGTACGTCACGCTGCGCGAGGGCGAGAAGATGCCTGAGTTCCTCGAAGGCGCGTGAGCGCCTTCGAGGCCCGCGCGAGCCGCGTATGCGGCGCAGCGCGAGCCCGCGGGGGCAGCCTTGAGCCAAACACGTGGGGGTGGGGCCCCACGCAAGTAGGGAAAGCGCCCCGCGGGCAGTGAGAAATGCTGGCGGGTTTTGAGATGCCTATCAGAAAATTCAATCCGACCTCGCCCGGCTCGCGGTTCCAGACCGTCCAGGTGTTCGACGAGATCACGACGTCGGAGCCCTACAAGCCGCTCGTCGAGCCGTTGCACCGCTCGGGCGGTCGAAACAACCGCGGGGAGATCACGTCGTGGTGGCGCGGCGGTGGTCACAAGCGGATGTACCGCGTCGTCGACTTCAAGCGCGACAAGCACGACATTCCCGCGAAGGTGTCGACGATCGAGTACGACCCCAACCGTTCGGCGCGGATCGCGCTGCTCACGTATGCCGACGGCGAGAAGCGCTACATCCTGCACCCGGTGGGCCTGAAGGTTGGCGACACGATCGTCTCGGGCCAGAACGTCGACATTCTGCCCGGCAACGCTCTGCCGCTGAAGAACATCCCCCTCGGCACGCTCATCCACAACGTGGAGCTGAAGCCGGGCAAGGGGGGGCAGATTGCGCGGAGCGCCGGATCGGCGGTGCAGCTGGTCGCCAAAGAAGGTGAATATGCGTCGGTGAAGATGCCGTCGAGCGAGATTCGCCACATCCTCATCGAGTGCTACGCGACGATCGGCCAGGTCGGCAACCTTGATCACGAGAACGTGTCGATCGGCAAGGCGGGCCGCAGCCGCTGGCTCGGCAAGCGCCCGCACGTGCGCGGCGTCGCGATGAACCCGGTCGATCACCCGCTCGGCGGCGGCGAAGGCAAGACGTCGGGCGGACGCCATCCGGTGTCGCCGTGGGGGCAGCCGACCAAGGGCTACAAGACGCGTAACCGGAAGGTGACGGACAAGTTCATTGTGCAGAGGAGACAGAAATAGGGGAATTGTCGATCTGGTAATTGTCGATTGTCGATTTAATGGATCAATAAATCGACAATTACCAGATCACCAGATCGAAAATTTATGAGCCGTTCCATCAAGAAAGGCCCCTTCGTCGACACGTCGCTCCTCGAGAAGATCGAGGTGATGAACCGCGGCGCCGAGAAAAAGGTCATCAAGACGTGGTCGCGCCGTTCGACCGTGGTGCCCGAGATGGTCGGGCACACGCTGGCGGTGCACAACGGGAAGAAGTTCATCCCGGTGTACGTGACGGAGAACATGGTGGGCCACAAACTCGGGGAGTTCGCACCGACCCGGCTGTTCAAGGGCCACACGACGAGGGTCGCCGAGAGAGCGGCCGCGCTGGCGGCCGCCGCGGCGGGCG
>JAHFUJ010000181.1:2102-9650 GCA_023265105.1 Acidobacteriota bacterium | reverse complement strand
TGCTCTTCCTTCTTGCCGAAGGTGAGCGGCCCCATCGCGTCGCTCATGCCCCACTCGCACACCATGCGGCGCGCCAGTTCCGTCGCGCGCTCGAGATCGTTGCCCGCGCCGGTCGTCAGGCTGTCCGTCGTGATCTCTTCGGCGATGCGGCCGCCGAGCAGAATCGCGATTTGATCGTTGAGGTAGTCGCGTGTGTAGTTATGCTTTTCGTCGACCGGCAACTGCTGCGTGAGGCCCAGCGCCATGCCGCGCGGGATGATCGTCACCTTGTGGATCGGATCGGCGTGCGGCAGCAGCACCGCCAACAGCGCGTGACCCGCTTCGTGAATCGCCGTGACCCGCTTTTCGGCGTCGCTGATGACCATCGAGCGGCGCTCCGATCCCATCAGCACCTTGTCTTTCGCGAACTCGAAGTCGTGCATCCGCACGACCTTCTGGTTGTAACGCGCGGCGTTGAGCGCCGCCTCGTTGACCAGGTTCGCCAGATCGGCGCCGGAGAACCCGGCCGAGCCCCGCGCCAGCACGCCAATCTCGACATCGTCGGACATCGGGATCTTCCTGGTGTGCACCACGAGGATGCCTTCGCGGCCCTTCACATCGGGACGATTGACGACGATGCGCCGATCGAAACGGCCCGGGCGCAACAGCGCCGGATCGAGCACGTCGGGACGATTGGTCGCCGCGACGAGGATGACGCCCTCGTTCGATTCGAAGCCATCCATCTCGACGAGCAACTGATTGAGCGTCTGCTCGCGCTCGTCGTGCCCGCCGCCCAGGCCGGCGCCGCGATGGCGGCCGACGGCGTCGATTTCATCGATGAACACGATGCACGGCGCGTTCTTCTTGCCCTGCTCGAAGAGATCCCGGACGCGGCTCGCGCCGACGCCGACGAACATCTCGACGAAGTCCGAGCCGCTGATCGAAAAAAACGGCACGTTGGCTTCGCCCGCGACGGCGCGCGCCATCAGCGTCTTGCCCGTTCCCGGCGGCCCCATGAGCAGCACGCCCTTGGGAATGCGGCCGCCGAGCTTCTGGAACTTCTGGGGCTCCTTGAGGAACTCGATGATTTCCTGGAGCTCGTCTTTGGCTTCGTCGACGCCGGCGACATCCTTGAACGTGACCTTCTTCTGCGCGCTCGACGACAGCTTCGCCTTGCTCTTGCCGAACGACAGCGCCTTGTTGCCCCCGCTCTGCATCTGGCGCATGAAGAAGATCCAGAACCCGACCATCAGCAGCACGGGCGCCCACGAGTAGAGCAGCGACGCCCATGGGCTCGCCGCCGGCTCCTTCGCCCGCACCTGGACGCCGCGATCGATCAGCTTGTTGACGAGGCCGTCGTACTGGTTGGGCGCGTACGTGTGGAACGTCTCGTTGGCCTTGGTGACCCCGGTAATCTCCTGACCGG
The DNA here is from genome assembly GCA_023265105.1 of Acidobacteriota bacterium. Taxonomy (GTDB): domain Bacteria; phylum Acidobacteriota; class Vicinamibacteria; order Vicinamibacterales; family CAVVIG01; genus JAHFUJ01. Next base: position 8,245 of record JAHFUJ010000181.1, on the reverse strand, counting down.
TAATCTCGACGCGTGCAATACTGCCCGTGTCGGCCCACGACATGAAGTCGCTGAAGGTCACCTGACGGTCGTGCTGTTGGAACTTGGTCGAGAAGTTCCAGATGAGGACGCCCACGACCACGAGCGCCATCCAGAACAACAAGCTCTTCAACGTCGTGTTCACCAGAGAGCCTCCCACACCCGCTTAGACTTGCCTAAGTCTCAAGATTAGCACGGTTTGCGCGGGATCCGTTACCCGAAACGTATCGTCGATGGCGTAGCCGGCCACCCACACGATCCGGTCCGCCTCGTCCACGACCAATGGGATCCGGTCACGCTCCTGCCGCGCCACTTTTCGGTCCACGAAGAAGTCTTGCAGCTTCTTCCGCCCCCTTAAACCTATCGGCCGGAACCGGTCGCCCGGACGCCGGTTTCTCACGGCCAACGGGCCCTTCAACAGGTCGCTCCGGACCACAGCCAGCGCGGCAGCCTGGGGACTGCTCGGGGTTGCACCGGACGCCGTCGTGCCCGCGCCGACCCCGATTTCCGCCGAAACGACACAGCCGGCTTCGGGGAGCTGGACCTCTCCTGGAATAGACAACGGATACCGGAAAAGGTTCGCACGGTTCTCAGGGTTCTCAGGGTTCTCCTGGTTCTCTGTCCAGCGCCCGACGAAACCGGCGGGCCTACCTCTTAAGACGAGCCGCGCGCCGACACGTTGCACTCGCTGTCCGGGCGCGTCGATGGCCTTGTCGCCTTCCTCCGCGATGAGGCGGAGGGCCGCCTCCACATGGTCGAACGACACCGAACGGCCGCCCGCCGCTTCGATCATGGCGCGCCAGACGACGAGCCGGCGGAGCGCCATCGGCGCTGCCGTGAGCGCGGCGATCTCGAGTTGCCAGAGGCGCGCCCCGTCTTCAGCGCCTGTGGAACCGATCGGCAATGCCTGGGCGGACAGTCGATCGGCGGCGGTCTCTATCCACTCCCAGATTTCGCGCGCGACGGCGGCTTCGTCAGCCAGGACGTCGACGATGCCGGGGTTGAAGCGCTCTTGGAGCAACGGCAGGAGCTCCGCGCGGACCCGGTTCCGGGGGATGCTGACGTCGCGGTTGGTTTCGTCTTCGACATACGCGATCTGCTGCCGATCGAGATACGCGCGCAGCTCGCCGCGGCGACAGGCGAGGAGTGGCCGGATGATCGGCCCGTTCCGGGGGTGCATCGCCGCGAGACCGCGCGGGCCGGCGCCTCGCACCAGGCGCAGCAGGAAGGTCTCGGCCTGATCGTCGCGCGTGTGGCCGACGGCCACGACGTCGGCGTTGAAGTGCGACTGGGCGCGCGCAAAAAACTCGTGGCGCGCCCGGCGCGCCGCGTTTTCAGTGGATCGCCGCTCACGCCGCGCGCGCGCCGCCACGTCCTCGCGGTCGGTCAGGATGGGCCAGCCGAGCGACCGGGCGATCGAGACGCAGAAGCGCTCGTCGGCATCCGCCGCGGCGCGCAACTGATGATTGAAATGCGCGAGGCCGACCGCGCCGAGCTCGCCGGCCGCGTCGAGCTCGGCGACGAGATGCGCGAGCGCCACCGAATCGGATCCGCCCGATACCGCGACCACCACGTGCGTGTCGCGTCGGGCGAGGTCGTGCTGGCGGATGGTCCGCCGGACGCGGTCGAGCACTGACATATCAGGCCGGACGGGCGGGAAGGGGGACGGGAGCCCTTTCCGTCCGAAGCATCCCCGGAAAGGGCTCCCGTCCCCCTTCCCGCCCCTCCCTGCCCAAGTACTGGTGCCGGAGGGCGGATTCGAACCGCCGACCCCGCGCTTATGAGACGCGTGCTCTCACCAACTGAGCTACCCCGGCCGGAAAATATCAATTTTATCAAAGAATCAACATCGCGTCGCCGTAACTGTAGAACCGGTACCGCTCGGCGATCGCCGCGTCGTACGCCGCCATCACCCGATCGCGTCCGCCGAAGGCCGAGACGAGCATCAGCAGGGACGACCGCGGCAGATGAAAGTTGGTGAGCAGCCCTTGTACGACGCGAAAATCGAATCCGGGCACGATGAACAGATCTGTCGCGCCCTCTCCGGGAACCAGTCGGCCCTCGTGCGCGCGCGCCGTCGCTTCGAGCGCGCGGGTCGTCGTGGTGCCGACGGCGACGATTCGGCGCCGGGCATCGAGCGCGCGGTTGATCCCGGAGGCGGCCGTCTCATCGATGTTGTACTGTTCCGGCTCGAGCCGATGATCCTCGATGTGCTCGACCCGGACCGGCTGGAACGTTCCGTAGCCGACGTGCAACGTGATCTCGACGATCGGGATGCCGCGTTGGCCGAGCGCTGCCATCAACGCGCTGCTGAAGTGCAGCCCCGCGGTCGGCGCCGCCACCGATCCCCGCTCGCGCGCGAACAGCGTTTGATATCGATCGCGATCCCCGGCGCGATCCTCACGTTTGATGTAGGGCGGCAGCGGCATGTGGCCGATCGCGTCGATGGCTTCGTCGATCGAGGTCCCCTCATCGCTCCACAAGCGGATGAGCCGTCGTCCGTAAAATCGCCGCTCGAGCACCTCGCCGTGGAGTGTGCGCGCGCCCTCGAACACGATCTTGGCGCCCTGTCGTAGCTTCTGGCCCGGATGCATGAGGGCTTCCCAGACGTCTTCGGCCCGCCGCCCGATCAACACGCACTCCACCGCGCCCCCGCTCGGCACGCGGCGTCCGAGCAGGCGCGCCGGAAACACGCGGGTGTTGTTGACGACAACCAGATCGCCGGCACGAAGCAGATCGGGAAGTGCGGCGACGGACGTGTGCGTGATGGCGCCCGTGTCGCGGCGAAGGTGCAGCAGCCGCGCGGCGCCGCGTTCGGCGGCCGGTTCCTGCGCAATCAACTCGGGGGGAAGATTGAAATCGAACTCGCGGACGTGCATGACCCGCGGGTCATGTTACCGCTGTACGTGCTGTACGTAGTGTCCGGCTTCCGCCTTCGCTGAAGCTTCGGCGGACAGGTTAGCCGGACCAAGGACCGTGGACTAGTCCGAAAAGCGCTTGTGTTGACGCAGCGCCCAGCCTTCAGCTCTCAGCAGCATGCATTGGCTGAAGGCTGACAGCTGACAGCTACGCCAAGTCAAGTGACGTCCTGGACTAATGAATGACGCGGCCGCTCAGGACGGCTCTCGCCTCTCGGCGATCGTCGGCCAGGATCGTCCACAGCACTTGATCGAGATGCTCGCCGTTGCGGAACAGCGATCGGCGTAACACGCCTTCGTTCACGGCACCCAGTTTCTCGAGCGCGCCGTTGCCGCGGCCGTTTCTCACTGACGCGCGCGCTTCGAGGCGATAGACGCCGACCACGTCGAACACGAAATCGAGGAGGAGCTGGGCGCCGTCGAAAAACACCCCGGTGCCCCAGAACTCCGACGCGATCGCGAAGCCCCATTCCGCGGTGGCAAACCCGGGATCGAGCGAGCGGACTTGGTACAGGCCGATCGCGGTGTCCGATCCCCTCGGCGTCACGGCGAAGGAGATGTTTTGACCGGCCCCGCGCATTCGCTGCGTCCACGCGATGAACTTCTCAAAGCCTTCGGCCGACGCCGGCGGAGGCGAGATAAATCCAGAAACCTGATGGCTCGCGAGCGCTGTAAACAGCGACGGCGCATCGGTCAACCTGACGTCGCGAAGCGTCACGAGCGCGCCGGTGAGCGACGGCAACCCGCTGCGCCAATCGTGACCGACCTGTTCGGCGGCCGGCGCCGCGACCGTCGGCAGCATCGAATCGAGCTGCGGCTGGTACGGTATTCTCCCTGTCGGCACGGCCTGCAGCAGAGCAAGGCTCCGGCCAAGGTCGATTCAGGCGCCCCGCCGCGAGTTGAACTGCTAGGCCCTCAGGCACTTAGCAAGAAACCACGTCATCTCATGGTGGCCACCACGATAAGCCTGTTGATGTCTCATAAGAGATCACATCTTGAGTTTATTGAAGCCAAACTGGCGCTGTATTATTGGCAAATACTGTGAATATTCAACAGTACCTAAAATAGACACAAAAGTCATATATTCGAACATAAAGAACTTACTTAGAACATACTGTCACTTCAGATTCCCCAGCGTAGGAGCACCGACCCGACCGTGAAGCCGGCGCCAACCGAGGCCAGCAACACCAGATCGCCCTTCTTCAGCTGTCCCGAGCAGACGGCATCGTTGAGCGCCAGAGGAATCGTCGCCGCGGTCGTGTTACCGAAGCGCTCGATGTTGATGATCACCTTGTCGGGATCGAGGCCGAGCTTCTCCGACGCCGACATGATGATGCGGCGGTTCGCCTGGTGCGAGACAAACAGGTCGAGGTCGCCGGGCTCGAGGCCATTTCGCGCGAGGACGCGGCGCGCGATCTCCTCCGTCTTTCGAACGGCGAACTTGAACACGGCGTGTCCGTCCTGCTTGACGTAGTGCAGCCGCCCGTCCACGGTCTCGTGCGACGGCGGCCGGAGGCTCCCGCCCGCCGGCATGCAGAGCGCCGGCCCGCCGCTGCCGTCGATCTCGTGCTCGAAATCGAGAATCGCGCCGTCGCCGTCGCTCGAGGCGGCCGACACCACCGCCGCGCCGGCGCCGTCTCCGAAAAGCACGCACGTCGCGCGATCCTTGTAATCGATGATGCTGGACATCACGTCCGCCCCGACGACCAGCGCATGGTCGTGCGCGCCGGTGGCCACCATCTGGCTGGCCGTTGTCAGCGCGTAGGTGAACGCCGAGCAGGCGGCGCTGAGATCGAAGCCCCACGCGTGGTCGGCGCCGATCTTGTCCTGCACGAGGCACGCCGTGCTGGGAAACATCATGTCGGGCGTCACCGTGCCGACGACGATGAACCCGATGTCGTCGGGCGTGAGGCCGGCCTTGGCAATCGCCTTGAGCGCCGCCTCCTTCCCCAAATCCGACGCGCCGACGCCCGGATCGACGATGTGCCGCTCGCGGATGCCGGTGCGCTGCAGGATCCATTCGTCGTTGGTGTCGACCAGCTTTTCAAGATCGGCGTTGGTCAGCACGTGCGGCGGCACGTAGGTCGCGAGCGATTTGATCGTCGTTGGCCGCCCTCCGCAGCGGGGCACCTGGCGTGGCTGGGCGCGTCGAAGGGGCTCGGTCACCACAGGCGTGAATCCCTCCCGGGCGCGTCGAGCCCGAAATAGCCGTAGGCGCGCGGCGTCGCCACGCGGCCGCGCGGGGTGCGATCCAGAAAGCCGATCTGGATCAGGAATGGCTCGTAAATGTCCTCGATCGCGTCCTTCTCTTCGCTGATGGCGGCGGCGATGCTGTTGACGCCGACCGGCCCGCCGCCGAACTTGTCGATGATCGTGCGAAGGAGTTTCCGATCCACTTCGTCAAAGCCGTATTCGTCGACTTCGAGCAGCTTGAGCGCGGCGCCGGCGACGTCGTTGGTAATCGTCCCATCGGCGCGCACCTGCGCAAAATCACGGACGCGGCGCAGCAGTCGATTCGCGATCCGGGGCGTGCCGCGCGACCGGCGCGCGATCTCGGCCGAGGCGGCATCCTCGATCGGCACCGCGAGAATCCGCGCCGATCGACGCACGATCTCTTCCAGATCGCCGGCGGTGTAGAACTCGAGCCGGTGCACGATGCCGAAGCGCGAACGGAGCGGCGAGGTCAACAGCCCCGCGCGCGTCGTCGCGCCGACGAGCGTGAACTTCTGCAGCGGAACCTTGACGGACCGGGCGCTCGGCCCCTGGCCGATCATGATGTCCAGCTCGTAGTCCTCGAGCGCCGGATAGAGGATCTCCTCGATCGTCGCCGACATGCGATGGATCTCGTCGATGAACAACACGTCGCGCTCGGCAAGGTTCGTGAGAATCGCCGCAAGGTCGCCCGGTTTCTCGAGCACCGGTCCCGATGTGGCGCGCACGGGCACCCCCAGCTCGTTGGCGACGACATAGGCCAGCGTCGTCTTGCCGAGGCCGGGCGGCCCGTACAGCAACACGTGGTCGAGCGCCTCACCGCGCTGTCGGGCCGCCGCGATCGACACCTGCAGGTTCTCGCGCACGCGATCCTGCCCGATGTATTCGTCGAGCACGCGCGGGCGCAACCCTGCTTCGTACTGCGTGTCTTCCTCGACGCGCGTCGCGATGACGAGGCGGTCGTCGGTCATTTATTAGTGCTCGCGGGGCCCCACC
>JAHFUJ010000181.1:0-2002 GCA_023265105.1 Acidobacteriota bacterium | reverse complement strand
GCTCGAAGACTCGCTATCCTCGCGCGGGCCGCAGGCGCTACTTCGCGAGCTCTCGCAGAGCGTGCTTCAGTGTGCGCTCGAAGCCGGCGTCAGGTCCGCCAACCTTCATGGCCGAATCCACGGCTCTTTCGGCGAGAGGCCGATGATACCCCAGGTTCACGAGCGCCGAGAGCAGATCGTCTCGGAGCGAGGGGGCCTCCCGCTCGCCGCCAACCGCGACGGCGGCCGCCTGGACGCGGGGCAGTCGATCTTTGAGCTCGAGGACGATCCGTTCCGACGTCTTCTTGCCGATGCCGGGAATGGCCGTGAGCCGCGCCAGATCGCCACGCTCGATCGCCCGCACCAATTCGATCGGCTCGATGCCCGACAGCACGGCGAGCGCCAGCTTTGGGCCGATGCCGCTGATGCCGATCAGCCGCTCGAAGAGATCCTGCTCCAGCGCGGTCGCAAAGCCGTACAGCGCCAGCGCGTCTTCGCGCACGTGCGTGTGAATGCGAAGCGCGATCTCGCCGCCGGGTTCGCCGAGGCCATAAAACGTCGACAGCGGCACGGACACGTCGTACCCGACGCCGTTGACGTCGACGACAATCCGATTGGGGTGTTTCTCGAGAATGCGGCCGCGGAGCTGACCGATCACGGCCGTGCGAGATGATAGTGACGCCAGCTCGTGGCCGCCTTGCCACGGCCGACCACCGCGGACGCGACGGCCTTGGGCATCTGCGAGTGCACGTGACAGATGGCAACCGCGAGCGCGTCGGCGGCGTCGTGCGGCGACGGCAGCACGGTCAGGCCGAGGATGAGCTTGACCATCTGCTGCACCTGATGTTTTTCGGCCCGGCCATAGCCGACGACCGCGCGCTTGATCTCCGCCGGCGTGTACTCGGCGACCGGCAGCCCCGCTTCGACAGCGGCGAGCATGGCGACGCCGCGCGCGTGTCCGAGCTTGAGCGCGCTCCGGACGTTGGTGGCGTGGAACAGATTCTCGATCGCGACCGCATCGGGCCGGCAGCTGTCGATCAGCGCCGCCAGGCGGCGGTGAATCGTCAACAGTTTTTCAGGAAAGCTCGCGAGCGCGGGAGCGCTGATGGCGCCGCAGACCACGATCCGATGGCGCGATCCGTCCGTCTCGACGCAGCCGTAACCGGTGCGATCCGAGCCCGGGTCGATGCCGAAGATTTTCACGCGAGCGAGGCCTCGATCTCCTTTTCCTCGATGTCGAAGTTCGACCAGACGTGGCGGATGTCGTCGTGCTCGTCGAGCGCCTCCATCAGCTTGACCATCTGCTGCGCCTGCTTCCCCTCGAGCTTCAGGTAATTCTGCGGCAGCATCGAGATCTCGGCGGCATCCGGCTCGATCCCCAGCTTCTTCACCGCCTCGAGCACCTGCGGGAACGTTTCGGGCGACGAAAGCACTTCCCAATTGTCCTCATCGTCGCGCAAGTCGTCGCCGCCCGCGTCGATGACGGCACTCATCAGATCGTCTTCGGTCGCCTTGCTCTTCGGCACGACGATGTAGCCGCGCTTGGTGAACATCCAGGCGACGGCGTTGGTCTCGGCCAGGTTGCCGCCATGTTTGGTGAGCAGATGCCTGAGCTCGCCGACCGTACGGTTCTTGTTGTCGGTCAGCACTTCCATGATGACGGCCGCGCCGCCCGGACCGTAGGCCTCGTACTGGGCCTCCTCGTACGACACGCCCGGCTCTTCACCCGTGCCGCGGCGGATCGCCCGCTTGATGTTGTCGGCGGGCATGTTGCTTTGCTTCGCGTCGGCGATGATCGTCCGCAGACGCGGGTTCATGTCGGGGTCGCCGCCGCCGGCACGTGCCGCGACGGTCAATTCTTTAATGAGACGCGTGAAGACCTTGCCGCGCTTGGCGTCGGCCGCGCCCTTCTTGTGCTTGATGGAATGCCACTTGGAATGGCCGGACATGGTGCAACTCCAGAAAAACCGAGGGCTCGGGGGAGGCAAAAGCTTATCACAACCCTCCTTCAGGGATTGGGGAT
>JAHFUJ010000009.1 GCA_023265105.1 Acidobacteriota bacterium | reverse complement strand
GAGCCTCATCTCGGCGATCATGTCAGCGGATCCACGTCCCCTCTCCGCAAGCCAACCGCTCGCACCACCGCTGCTCGACCACCTCGTGCAGCGATGTCTGGCGAAAGATCCAGAGGAGCGATGGCAGACCGCGAGCGACCTGATGCGCGAGCTGACATGGATCGCCGGGAATAGCGTGCAGCCATCCTCGTCTGCGCCAGTGAGGTTGAAGCGAAGCCGCGCACGGCTCGCGTGGACGGGTATCGGTGTATTGGTACTTGCCTCTGCGATGTTTTTTGCGGGCACCTGGTGGAATGCGCTGCCCGACAACCCGCCGACGCAATGGCGCGGCGAGCGCCTCGGCGGATCGACGGTCGCCATCGGACCGCGTGTCTCGCCCGACGGTCAGACGCTGGCGTTCCAGGCCATGGTAGACGGACTCACGCAAGTGGCGGTCACCATTGCCGTGAGGTTGGTGCCGGCGGATTCGTGGTTCTGGCCCGCCGCGCTCTTCGATCCCGCCACCGGTCGTGTTGAACGGATCCCCGGCGGCGACCAAGCCGATATGCCATCGTCCGGCTGGGCGAACGATGGCCGACTGGTCACGGTAGCATTGCGCGCCCAAGGAAGTCTCTGGCGCTTCAGGCCGGAGAACGAGGCGCGATAACACGGCCTTTGGTCAACGCGTAATCAGGCAAACGTTCAGCGGGCGACGTGGTCATGATCGGGCAGAATCCGGCCGGCTCATCTCAGATGACTTCGGTGCAGGTACTCGCCTCCGCCCGTACGAGATCTTCATCCGCACGGACTCGTTCCTCTACGCGATCGGGCAGCGGAGGCCTGATGACGGGGCTGCCCACGGGAGGCTGCTGAAATCAGGGTCTTCTCGGGCTCGATCGGCGGCAGTGTGTTTCGAGCCGCTTCGCATAGGCGCTTTCCCCGATCGCTCCAGCAGCGAGCGCCAGCGTCTTCACGACGGCCTCGGCTTCAGGCGCGGCGAAGCGCTGCCGGTTCAGCTCGAGGAAGAGAACTGCCACCGTGAACCCGATTCTCTTATTGCCGTCCACGAACGGGTGGTTCTTGACAAGGCCTGCGGCGTAACTGGCCGCCAAGTCGAAGACGCTGGACTTGCCATGGGCCAGAAGGTTCTGAGGCCGCGCCAAGGCAGAGTCCAGCAGCCCGGCGTCGCGCACCCCCGAGGCCCCGCCGAACTCAGCCAGCAGCTGATCGTGAAGCGTGAGGACGGTCTCCCGCCGCACCCACAGCGGCGCCTTCATTTTGCAAGCTCGCGCAGTGCGCGACGGTAGCGACGAATGATGTCCTGAGCCGCCTCCAGTTGGTGCAGCACCTCGGGTGTCGTCGAGGCCAGGCGGACGCTGCCATCAGGTGCCTCGGTCAGAGACAGCGCATCCCCTTCCCGAACCTTGAGGTGCTGGAGCGCCTCCTTCGGAAGAACCACGCCGACGGAATTGCCGATCTTGCGGAGCTTCAGCTCTCGAACCATGAACCCAGTGTATCCACGAACGTTATAACGGACAAGTGATCTGGAAGAGCGGTCCTGCGCCCGGTGCGAGCGGGCAGCGGACCGTGTCCGTGCCTTGTGACACTGGCCGGAATCCCACCATAATGAGCCCGGTCGGTCTGCGCCGGGGCAGTCGTGTCGACGCGTCCTTATCACGATGTTCATCCACGCCGAATCGTTCCCTTACGCGGTCGCGCGGTGGAGGCCGTGATGACGAGAATGCGCACGTGTGCGGTCGCCGCCGCGTTTGCCCTGATTGCGTGGCCGTCGGCGGGCCTGATTGGCCAGGAGCCGGCGGTCAGCATGGTGGCCGACGAAGGCGAAGGGGCGAAGTACTGGCCGCGGTGGCGCGGGCCGTCCGGGCAGGGGCTGGCAACTGGCAGCGGCTACCCGGACACCTGGTCGGCCACCCAGAACGTCCTGTGGAAGACCCCTGTGCCCGGCAACGGGAACTCCTCGCCGATCGTCTGGCGCGATCGCATCTTCCTGACGACCGCCACGGAGAACGGGAAGCGGCTGTCGCTCCTCGCGTACCGGCGCGCGGACGGCGTGCGGCTCTGGGAAACCGCTGCCCCGGACGGACGCACCGACTTCGGCGCGCACCACAAGAACGGCTACGCCTCAGCCACGCCCGCCACCGACGGCGAGCGCGTATACGTCTCCTTCGGCACGCGCGGCCTGTTCGCGTTCGACATGGACGGGAAGGTTGTCTGGCGGCGCGACCTTGGCCCGATGGACGCGTACCACGGAGCGGCCGGCTCACCGCTCCTCTACAAGAACCGCATCATCCTCTACCAGGACCAGTCGTCTGGATCGTTCATCGCCGCCTTCGACACGCGCACCGGGCAGCAGCTTTGGCGGACGGGACGCGACGCGTCGGTCGGGTGGGGCACGCCGATCGCGATCCGCGTAGTCGATCACGACGAAATCATCGTCAACGGTCAGCAGCGCGTGCTCGCGTACGACCCCGATACCGGGCGCGAGCTCTGGCGCTGCAGCGGCAGCACGTACGAAGTGATTCCAACGCCGGTGGTCGGTTACGGCATGGTGTTCTGCGCTTCGGGCCGCGCCGGCCCGACGCTGGCCATCCGCCCGGGCGGCAAGGGGGACGTGACGCGCACGCACCTCGCGTGGGAGAGTCCGCGCGGATCGCCGTTCGTGCCGTCTCCGATCCTGTTTGGCCCGCAGCTCTACGCCATCAACGACATGGCCAGCATCGTCACGAGCCTCGATGCGATGACCGGACGCGTGCTCTGGCAAGGGCGGCTCGGCGCGGCGCGCTACGAGGGATTTTCCGCCTCGCCTGTGGCCGTGGACGGCAAGGTCTTCTTCACGAACGACGAGGGAGAGACGTTCGTGTTACGCGCCGGACCGGCGTTCGAGCTGCTGCACGTGAACGCGATCGGCGAATCCACGCTCGCCTCGCCGGCGCTCGTGGACGGCCGCTGGTATCTTCGAACCGCCCGAAATCTGATCGCCATCGGGCGGTAGATAAAAACTCCCAACCTCCAGTTGCTTCACTTGACCGCGCTGTCGAGCGTCAGCTCCGCGTTGACATCCGCTTCAGCTTTTTTCGGACCACCCGGTTCCACCACATCACCGCGCCGGTCACGAACATGCCCGCAGGCGCGAGTCCGAAGACGGCCCAGATCAACTTGATTGTCCAGTCGCAGAGCCCGGGGCCGCTGCAAGGAATCCCTATGCCGTTGATGCGACCGAAATGCAGGTAGGCGAGCCAATAAATGACTTGGTCAACGATGCGCGTCCCGGCATTGGCGTCAGTGGGAGGTTCGAGTCGGTCGGCGAGGTCCTGAAACGGCTCGGGGTTGCCGAGATAGGCGCCGCTTGCCGCAAACAACAAGATGAATCCAAGGCTCCAGAAGCCGATCATGCTGTGCAAGTCCCAGGTGACGCGTTGCCACCCGACGTTCCTGTGAACGGTCAGGCTTCGTCGCCACGTCTTGATCCCCGGCCACCACACGACGATTCCTGTGCATCCGAGGACGATCACCAGGAGCGCACCGACGCCGTTGACCGTGCGACCCGTTCTGCCGGCGAGCAGGTCGTCGTGTAACTCCATGAGCTTGGACACGAGCCAGATGCCGAGCGGCACCGCATCGCCCAGATCTTGTCCGGTGTACGGATTAAAAAGCCGCACTTTGACGTCGGTGCTGCTCTTGAGGGAAACGCTGACGGCTTGATCGGGATTCCGGCCCCGACTGAGGTCGATGACCGCGTATCCGGGATACGCGCGTGTGGCCGCCCTCGTCAATTGCTCGTCCGTCAACCGCGGGCCCGGCCCGGTCACGATGATCGGGTCGCGTGTGGCTGCCCTGAAGAGCTCGTTGCGGTAGACAAGCACGCTGCCGGTCACGCTGACCAGCAGCACATACAGGCCGATGCCGATCCCGCTCCACAAGTGAAGCTGGAAGGTCGCCCTGCGCAGCCACGCGGTCTGCGGTTGCCAAATCCATCGCTGCCAATACGTCATGTGTCTCCTTGCAGACGACGATCGCCGTTGACAGGGATAGAGTCGGAGCGACGCTCACCGCGCGGCCAAATACTACCAAACGGCGACAGGCTGCTTGGAGCGTGGCGTCGTTCAGACCGCGAAACGTTCAGACACACCTGCTACAGAGTCCCCATTCACTTTTAGCGGGGTTTGTGCGGCATCTACGCCCGGAGCCCACTTGGGCTGACAAGGCGCAACGGGGCCCGACCCGGCCACGCAGACGCTCGGATCGAAGCTGCAGTCCCGTTGCGGATTGTCAACCCAAGTGGGCTCCGGGATTGACAGCGACATCGTGTTGATTGCGAAGACCGAGCAGGGGCCGCAGTGTGGCCCCACGGTTGGCCGGATTCAATGTGTCTGGAAACTCACGAATGCAGCCCGCGTTGTCGCCGCAGCTAAAACGGGAGCCGATCCCGCCTTCAGCGGTCTCGTCTCCTCACGCTGTAGTCAGGCGTCGCACGGCTCTCGCCGCGCTTGCCACGAATCCAGGCGCCGTCGCTGAAGCGACGGCGCCCCAGGGCCTGAGGAGCCACCTTCGCGCCTGGCGGCGCTTCGGTGGTCAAGGCCAACTTCCGCATATGCGGGCCGTGATATGGTTGCACCCGTCTGCGCCGTTGGTCGGCGCTGTCTCGCGAACGGTGAAGCGATTTTGACGCGAGCTGAGGAGAACACGCCATGCGATACATCCTTGCGATCACGGTGGCATTTGCAGCAGGCAGCCTGGTCACAGCGGCCGGCGTTCCCATGGCCGTCCACTACGTCAACCATGAGAAGGTCTCCGCGACGATGGTCAAGGGCGGAGAGATCGTCAACGACAACGGCCTGGTCGTTCTGGCGAACCGTGCGATGCAGCGCGGGGCTGAAATGCACGGCAAAACCAACCACATCTTCATCATCGTCGAAGGCGAGGCGACCTTCGTGACCGGTGGAAAACTGATCAATGCCAAGACGACGGAGCCGAATCAGGTGCGGGGAGACGGGATTGAGGGCGGAGAGGTGCACTATCTGAGCAAAGGCGACGTCGTTACGATTCCTGCCAATACTCCACATTGGTGGAAGGACACGTCCAAGAGCGGCTCGATCGGCTACTACGCCGTGAACATCGAACAGTAGCCATCGGGATGCCCGAACTGTTCCTGAACTACGTCGGCGGTCACTGGGCCGCATGCGAGTCCAGACAGACGTTTCCCGACATCAACCCTGCGAACGTCGACGACGTCGTCGGACTCTTTCAGTCGTCAGGCGCTGCCGACGTCGCAACCGCGTTCGCGGCAGCGCGAGCTGCTCAGCCCGCGTGGGCGGCGCTGCCGGCTCCCCGCCGCGGCGAGTATCTGTTCAAGGCGGCCGAGATACTGGACGGCCGACTTGAGACGCTCGGCGAGGAGATGACGCGCGAAGAGGGCAAGACGCTTCCCGAAGCGAAGGCCGAGGTCAAGCGGACGATCAACATCCTGCGCTATTTCGGCGGCGAGGGCGCGCGGCAATTCAGCTACCAGATCCCGTCCGAGCGCGAACACGTCCTCTGCTACACCGCACGCAAACCACTGGGCGTTGTCGGCCTCGTGACGCCGTGGAACTTCCCGAGCGCGATTCCCGCGTGGAAACTGGCGCCCGCGCTCGTCGCGGGCAATGCGGTCGTGATCAAGCCGGCATCGCTCGCCCCGTTGAGCGCGCTGCGGATCGTCGAAGCCCTCCACGCCGCGGGAGTTCCCGCCGGCGTGCTCAATTACGTCACCGGCAGCGGCGCGACCGTGGGCAACGCCATGGTGGAGCACCCCGAGCTGGATGCAATCTCGTTTACGGGTTCGTGCGACGTCGGCAATGCGCTGTACGACAAGGCCACGCGACGCAGAGTGCGCGTTCAGCTCGAGATGGGCGGCAAGAATCCGACGGTTGTCCTCAAGGACGCCAACCTCGATTACGCCGCCGGCACGATCGTCAACGGCGCGTTCTTCTCGACCGGGCAGAAATGCACGGCGTGCAGCCGCGCGATCATCGAGAAGGCCGTGTACGAGCCGCTCGCCGAAAAGCTCGTCGAAAAGACGCGGGCGCTCAAAGTCGGCAACGGCCTCGAGCCTGGGATTGAGATCGGGCCGGCCGTCGACCGTGCGCAGCTCGAGACGGATCTCGAGTACATCGAGATTGCCGGGAAGGAGGGCGCGGCGTTGTTGTGCGGCGGCCGCCGGCTGACCGGCGGCGCATACGACAAGGGATACTTCGTCGAACCGACTATTTTTGGCGGCGTCACGCCCGGCATGCGCATCGCGCAGGAAGAGGTGTTCGGCCCCGTGCTGGCGCTGATGGCGGCCGACGACTTCGACCACGCGATGTGCCTGGCCAACGGCGTGAAGTTCGGCTTGTCCGCGTCGATCGTGTCCAACGACCTGTCGCGCGTTCACGCGTTCATCGATCGGATCGAGGCGGGACTGATTACGGTGAACCTGCCGACGGCCGGCGTCGAATATCAGCTTCCGTTCGGCGGGACGAAGGCATCGAGCGTCGGGATGCGCGAACAGGGTCATCTGGCGCTCGACTTCTACACGGAGACTCGCACCGTCTACTTGAAGCACGCGATGTAGCGGACCGGGACTGGAATCCCGAATCCCGAACCCCGAATCCCGCAAAGATCGGAGGCCACCGTGTCTATCTGGCTCACCAACCTCACTGTCCGCGAGCGTCGTACCTTCTGGGCCTGCTTCTCGGGATGGGTTCTCGATGCGATGGACGTGCAGTTCTACGCGGTGGCGCTGCCGACACTCGTCGGACTGTGGGCGCTGTCGCAGAGCGAGGCGGGCATCCTGGGAACGTCGGCCCTGCTGTTCTCGTCGGCCGGCGGGTGGATCGCCGGCATCCTGGCCGATCGGATCGGGCGTGTGCGCGTGCTCAGGCTGACGATTCTCTGGTTCACGACGTTCACGGTGCTGTCCGGCCTGACCCAGTCGTTCGAACAGCTGCTCGTCACGCGAAGCCTGCAGGGGCTCGGGTTCGGCGGCGAGTGGGCCGCGGGCGCCGTCCTGATCGGCGAGGTGATCGACAAGCGGATTCGCGGCCGCGTCGTGGGGACGGTGCAGAGCGGCTGGTCGGTCGGCTACGGCGCAGCGGTCCTGCTCTACGCCGTCCTGTTCAGCGTGACGAGTCCCGAACTGGCCTGGCGGCTGCTGTTTCTGCTGGGCCCTGCTCCGGCAATTGTCGTCCTGTGGATGTGCCGCAACGTCGAAGAGCCGGACGTGTACCAACGCGCCAAGGCGACACCCGCCCGGCGCGTCACGTCGCTGGAGATCTTTCAATCGCCGTTGCGTCAGCGGACGATCGCGGCGTCACTACTTGCAGCCGGCGCGCTCGGCGGCAACTACACGATCCTCACGTGGCTCCCGACCTTCCTCAGGACGGTGCGGAACCTGTCGGTCCTGGGCACGGGGAGCTATCTGGCGGTCAACATCACCGGCTCGTTTCTCGGCTACGTCTGCAGCGCCCATCTCTGCGACTGGCTGGGACGCCGCAAGACGTTCGTGATCACCGCGCTCTGTGCCGCGGTCGTCGTCGCCGTCTACACGCTCGTCCCGCTGGGCGGCAACGCGCTGCTGGTGCTCGGATTCCCGCTTGGGTTCTTCCAGTCCGGCATCATCGCGGGCATGGGAGCGACGTTCGCGGAGCTGTTCCCAACGCGGGTACGCGCGACAGGACAAGGCTTTTCGTACAACTCCGGTCGTGCGGTGGGCTCGTTCGTGCCGGCGCTGGTCGGCGTGATGGCCGCGGACATGGGACTCGCGCGCGCGATCGGGCTCTGCGCGATGTCCTCGTACGCCATCGTGCTCGCCGCCGCGGCCATGCTGCCCGAGACGCGCGGACAGGAGCTGCCACAGGAGCTCGGACAGGAACTCGCCGCCAATGCCTGACACCGCGGCCCGCAGTGGCGGGCGCATTCTGGTCGACGCCCTGCGCGTCCACGGCGTCGATCGACTGTTCTGCGTCCCCGGCGAAAGCTATCTCGACGTGCTCGATGCGCTGTACGACTACCCGGAGATTGCCGTCGTGGTCGCCAAGCACGAGGGCGCCGCGGCCAACATGGCGGAAGCCGACGGCAAGCTCACCGGCCGGCCCGGCATCTGTTTCGTAACGCGTGGGCCAGGGGCCACGCATGCAAGCGTCGGCGTCCACACGGCATTCCAGGACTCGACGCCGATGATCCTGTTCGTCGGCCAGGTCGCGCGCGAGGCACGCGGACGGGAAGCCTTCCAGGAGGTCGAGTTCAGCCAGATGTTCGCGCCGCTCGCCAAGTGGACGGCCGAAATCGACACGGCTGATCGGATCCCGGAGTTCGTGCTGCGCGCCTTTCAGATCGCCACCTCCGGGCGTCCTGGTCCTGTCGTCCTTGCGTTGCCTGAGGACGTCCTTGTGGAGACGACGCCGGCCGCCGATACGCTGCGCTACTGCCCGGTGCAGGCCTCACCGAAGCCGCGCGATGTCGAGGCGGTCGGCACCGAGCTCGAACGCGCGAAGCGACCGCTGCTCATTCTTGGAGGCTCGAGATGGTCCGACGAAGGATGCGCCGCACTGGCGGCATTCGCGCAGGCGAACGCTGTGCCCGTGCTCGCGTCCTTCAGGCGCCAGGATCTCATCGACAATCGGCATCCATGCTACGCGGGGCATCTCAGCCTCGGCCTGCCGCCGTTTCTCCAGAATCGCGTCCGCGGCGCTGATCTGGTGATCGCGCTCGGTTCGCGTCTTGGCGACGTGACCACGTTCGGGTATACGGTGCTGAAACCGCCGCGCATCCCGCAGCGCCTCGTACACATCCATCCGGATCCACATGAGCTTGGCCGCGTGTATCAGCCTGACCTCGCAATCAATGCCTCTCCGTCGCTGTGTGCCATCGAGCTCGCGAAGTTGAAGCCCGTCAGCGATCCGCCGTGGCGCTCGACGACAGAAGAGGCGCGGCGTGAGTACGAACAGTTCGCGGCTCGCCCCGCGAAAGCCCCGTCCGAGGGCGTGGATCTCGCCGCCGTCGTCTCGTACCTGTCCGGGCTCTTACCGCCGGACGCGATGATCGCCAACGGCGCGGGCAACTTCACCATCTGGGTCCATCGATTCTTCACGTACAAGCAGCCTCACACGGAGCTGGCGCCGACCAGCGGGTCGATGGGATACGGCCTGCCGGCGTCGGTCGCAGCAAAGCTGCGCCATCCCGATCGAACCGTGGTCTGTTTTGCCGGCGACGGTGATTTCCTGATGTATCCCCAGGAGCTCGCGACCGCCTCGCAGAATGGCGCCGCCATCATCGTGCTCGTCGTCAACAACGGGATGTACGGGACGATCCGGATGCACCAGGAGCGGCGATTCCCCGGCCGCGTGTCGGCGACCGATCTCGCGTCGCCGGACTTTGTCGCGCTGGCGCACTCGCTGGGCGCCTGTGCCGAGCGGGTCGAATCGACCGACGCGTTCGCCGGCGCGTTCGATCGGGCGCTGCACGCCGGACGGCCCGCGCTGCTGGAGCTGAGCGTGGATCGCGATCAGATCACGCCGGATCGCAGATTGTCGTGACTGCCGATGTCAGGCGCGCGCACGAACACCTCGTCACCCGCCGCGGCCGAAATCGCGTTCGAGGAAGGGTGTACCAATTGAAACGTATCGTCATCCATGCGACTGCTGGCGTATTGTTCGTCGTCGCCGCAGCCTGCCGTCCCATTGGCGCCCAGAACTCTGACGGCCTGCACAACCCGGCGGCGCTCACAGAGCACGCGCCACCGAGGTTCGAAGCGGCGTTCGACACGAGCAAGGGGCGCTTCGTGGTTGACGTGCACCGCGAGTGGGCGCCGATCGGCGCGGATCGCTTTTACAACCTGGTGAAAAGCGGATTCTTCGATGATGTCAGGTTCTTCCGCGTGATCGCCCGCCAGCTGGCGCAATTCGGGATGCACGGCGATCCGGCCGTTCAGGACGCGTGGAGGAATACCGAGATTGAAGACGATCCGGTGAAGCATGGAAACACACGCGGGTCTGTTTCCTTTGCGAGCCGGGGCCCGAACACGCGAACGACGCAATTGTTCATCAACCTGAGGGACAATACCGCCTACGACCGGTTGGGATTCGCTCCGTTTGCGGAAGTCGTCACCGGTATGGACGTCGTTGATACCTTGTATTCAGGCTATGAGGAGCGTCCCGAGCAGGGGCTCATCGACGAGCAAGGCAACGCGTATCTGACGCGCGAGTTTCCCAATCTGGACTACGTCAAAACGGCGGCAGTGATTTCCAATTGACGTTGCGATCGGCTGCGACAGCGACTGGTCTTGCCTCACCACGCTATCCTCAGGCGTCGCGCGGCTCTCGCCGCGCTTGGCGCGAATCCAGGCGCCTTCGCTGAAGCTACGGTGCCCCAAGCCCGAGGAGCCACCTTCTAAGGATTACGCAGCCTGATTCTTGGTACTTCCCATCGGGATTGCTCGATCCGATCAACGGGCATCTCGAAAAGGTCTGGCCCGTAGCTCCGCACATTCGTGCGTACGACATGGTATGCTCTGGCGTACGAACTGGAGGATCTGTGCCAGCATCGACCCGCCGCCGTCGCTCGTCGAGCCGGACCCGATCATCTCGACCGCGCGTGGCGATCTCGGGTGCGCGGGCGACACGGGCCGGAAAGGTCCGCAAGGCGTTTTGGCTCGATCCGCAGCTCCTCGACGAGGCAAAAGCAGCACTCGGGGCATCGAGCGAGCGAGAGGCTGTGGAAATGGCCCTGGATCTGGTCGGCTTCAGGAAAGAGCTTGCGCGGGGCGCGCGCGCATTGCACGGTCTCACCCTGTCGCGCATCGACTGACGAATGCCCGCCGCCGGATCCGGCAAGTTCGTACTGGATACGAACTGTTTCGTCGACGCGTCCCGCAGGGATGACGAGGCGGCTGCATTTGCGGAGTTCTGTGCAAGGACGGCGCCGAGGCTGTATCTCAGCACGGTCGTCGCGGCCGAACTCCGAGCAGGAGCCGGAAGCGCAAAGAACCGTCGCACCTTAGAGCGAGAGATCCTGTCGCCCTACGTGCGTCGTGGGCGACTGGTGAATCCGTCGCCTGCCGCCTGGGAGGCGTTGGGAACGACGCTCGCCACGCTCGTGGACGATGAGGGCCTCGTGCTCCGCGACGTACGTCGCAGCTTCGTGTTCGATATTCTCATTGCGCGGTCGTGCCGAGACATTGGCGCGACCCTCGTCTCACGCAATGCAACTGACTTGTCCAGGATCGCGAAGGTCTTCGCGTTCGACTTCGTCATGCCGTACCCATCCCAACGCCTTCGCTGAAGCGACGGCGCCCCAGGGCCTGAGGCGCCAACTTCCGCACATGCGGGATGTGGCCAGCAAGGCAACGCAGTTGGTCAGCGCTCAGACGTTCGCCGTCAATCGGGCCTGCGTGGGTCTGCCCATTTCGAGCGCGGTCACGATGTGGTCGAGCGTCACGGGCGCGCGCACGAACACCTCGTCACCCACCGCGGCGGAAATCGCGTTCAGGACGGCGCAGCAGCCGGCTGCAACCGGAGGCTCGCCGATGCCGCGTGCGCCAACCGGCGTCTCCGGATCCGGAAGCTCGACAGCCGCCCAATCCATGTGCGCCGGCACGTCGAGAATCGAGGGCGGTTTGTTCTGATAGAACCTCCGCGCAAGCGCCACGCCATATTGCTGGTCGTACACCCACCGCTGGCCGATGGCGTGTCCAATGCCCAGGATCGAGCGGCCGAGCACCTGGCCACCCAGCGACGCTGGATGGATGACGGTCCCGACGTCGGCGACGCAGAGATAGTCGAGAATGCGGTACACGCCTGTCTCGACGTCCGCCTCGACCTCAGCAAACGCGGCAACGAAGGACACTGAAGCGCCGTCGCGCGGGTACGCGTCCTTTGCCACGCCCATCAGGCCCTGCCCGGCAAGCGCCGCGGCAGATCGCTTGGTGAAGGCGTTGATCTCTTTGGGCACTTCGTGACCGTCGTACATCCCTCCGAGCTCGATCGCCCGCTGCGCAGCATGGGCGAGCGTCATGCCGGCACCTCCACCTCGGCGCGCGACCCGCTCGTTGGCCACGACATAGTCCTCGGGCCGGCCGCCGAGATCCTTGGCGGCGATCTGCTGCAGCTTCTTGATGGCATCGGTCGCCGTGGCGTGCGCGGCGCGCGTCATCGCGTGTGTCGTCTGGCTGCCACCCGACACGCAGCTCCACGGCAGGTTCCTGGATGTGTCGCCCCAGGTGAGCTCACATTTCTCCCAGGGCATCCCCATCATCTCGGCGGCAACCCGCTGACAATCAGAAAACGATTCGGTGCCAAGGTTGCCGATGCCGGTCTGGATGTACATCCGGCCGTCCGGCTTGATGACGAAGAGGCCGTCGAAGCCGACTGAGCCGGCGTTATAGGCGCTAATCGCCACGCCGCTGCCACGCACCTTCGAGCCCTCGCGCTGTCCGTTCCGGGCTTTGCGTTCATCCCACTTGAAGATCTGCGCTCCCTTATCAAGCGCCTCCTTGACGAAGCAACTGGTCGTATAGGTCCGGTTGCCCCGCGCGTCCGCGGCGCCGAACCTGGCTTTGCCGGCAGGCGCATTGATCTTCCGGATTTCGACCTGGTCGATCCCGAGCCGGCGTGCCGCCTTGGCGACCACCGGTTCCATCAGCACGATGCCTTGCATACCGCCAGGCTGGCTCTGCGCTCGTCGAGGCGGCGTGTTGGTAATCGCCGTCACACCGCGCCAGCGCATGGCCTCGGGTTGAAACAGCAGCGACGCGAAGCGGCTGGCCGTGTTCCCGTCGTTCCCCGGGCCGTATGGCCCGCCTTCGACCACGGTGAACATGTCGACCGCAGTGATGCGGCCTTCCTTGGTAAACCCGACCTTCATCCGGCCGTGCACGGCGGGACGCCCGCCGCCAATGGAGTGCTCTTCCTCGCGGCTGATGCGCATCTGCACCGGCGTGCCCGTCTTCTTGGCCAGGAGCGCCGGGATGACATCCGAGACCGTCCCCGTCCCCTTGCTCCCATAACCGCCGCCGCAGTACTCGCTGATGAGTACGACGTTCTCCGGCTCGATGCTCAGCCAGCGCACGACCGACATGACGGTCTGCACGGTGCTCTGCGTCGACAAGTGGATGAACAGCTTGCCGTTCTGCCAGTACGCCATCGACGTGCGGCTCTCGAGGCACTGATGGCTGGTGTTCGGCGTGACGAAGGTCTCGTCGAGGATGAGCGACGCTTTCTTGAAGCCGGCCTCGATGTCGCCGTACGACCAGCTCGGATCGGTGTCCTTGCCCATGGGCAGACGACCCGCCTTGTACTCCTCGACTTCCGCCTCAGTCCATTTCAAGTCGATCACTTCGGGCAGGGGAGCTGGCTGCCCTTGCACGGGCGTGGGCCGCACCCAGACGTTCCCCTCCACACGGGCATTCATCGCACCCGGCAGGAGCGAGGCGACCGGATCCACACTGAACGGCAGCCGCTCCCAACGAATCTTGATCTTTTCGATCGCTTCAACCGCCGTCAGCTCGTCGACGGCCGCCACGGCAAGAACGGGTTCGCCCTGATAGAGCGGCTCGTTGGTCAGCGCCTTCTCGCTCCTGGGGTTGGCTCTGATGACAACGCCCGCGTCGCTGACCTGATCCTTGGGTCCGGGCACATCGTCGGCCGTCAGAATCGCTCTCACGCCCGGCATGGCGAGCGCCGCTCTCGTATCGATGCTCTGGATGCGCGCGTGCGGGAACGGGCTGAGGAGCAGCCTCGCAAACAGCATCCCCTCGGCGCGGAAGTCCTCCGCATATTTCGAGCGGCCAGTCACTTTCGCCCTGAGATCGGGGGTCGTGTAGTTTTGTCCGACGAGTTTCTTGTCAGCCATGCTCACACCTCGTACAGGAAGTTCTCAGGGTAACGCCGCCGTGCTGCCAACGGTTTCCGGCCGGACGATCTCGTCGATGAGAAACAGATCGGTGAGTAGCGCCCGGAGGTGAATCGACGCGTTGAGATTGTCGATCAGCTGCGAGCTGATTGAGGGCTGCGCCAGCACCAGGCCGACCGCGGCGCGGGCGTCGCTGGCGTCCCGGTTCAGCATGGCGATGAACGCATCGTACTTCTCCGTGGGCCGGAGCTGTTCGCTCCGCACGATCTCCGTGAACACGTCCCCGAGACCGGTGAGCGCCTCATCGCACTTCGTCAACAGCGTCCGAAGCTGCGAGCCGCTGCCGCCGCCCGGCTCGGTCCGAAGACCCTGCGCGGCATAGGCGAGCATGAACTCGTAGCACTCCTCAATCTTCTCGCAGCGATCTTTGAGTCGGTCGCGCATGATGGGTCACAGGCGCTGTTGTTCAGGAGCGCCGTGGGCGTTGGTACCGATGATCCAGCGCTCCGGATCGTGGTGCTCGAGAAACTCCTGGCGGCTGATGTCGCCGAACACCATGCCCTTGGTAATCCAGAGCTTCTCCGGCCGGATCGCGAAATAGATGTGCGCGATGATCAAGCCCACCAGCCCGATGCCCGCCAGCCCGTGGAGGACGTACATCACGCCCCACGTGCCGTCGCTGAACAGATACGGATTACGTGCGAAGAGGACCGTCTCCACGCGCTTCATCATGAACAGCCCTGTCGGCACAACGGCGAGCGCCGACAGCACGATGGCCGTGTGATACATCTTGTTGTCCCAGGGATATTTCGCGGCCTTGCGCGGCGCCGGCGCGCTCCGGCCCATGGCCCGCTTCAACCGCGTGATCGCCTCGCTCGCATCTTCCTTGTTCAGCCAGATCGACCAGAAGTCCAGCCAGAAGCTCGCGTGGATGATGTGGTAAATGATCGAAACCGTGAGGACGAGGCCGGCGATCCAGTGGATCTCCACCCAGTTGAACTCGAGCCCGAGGATCGGCACCATGGCCGTGCCGAGCAGCGTCAGCATCGACGCCGCCATGATCCAGTGGAACATCCGTGCCGCAAGCGAGTGCCGCGGCACGCGCGCAGGCACGTTGGCCGCTGCCGCTTCGTTCAGCGGCGCGCTGCTCGGTCCCGCCGGCTTTGGCCAGAACTTCACGAAGAGCGTATGCCCCAGCATGAAGCAGACGCCAAACGCCAATGCCACGTAGACCAGACTCCACTGCGCGTGGATGATCGTGTCCTCGCCCCAGGGGTTTACGCCCCACTGCACCAGGAAATTCATGCTCGTGCCTGTGCCTCTCCCCTGATGGCACGTTTTACCAGGTTCCTCACGAGAGGGATCTTGTATCCGTTATGCGCGAGCGGCCGGGCGCCCTGCACCGCCAGCTCACCCGCCATCCTGGCCGTCTCTTCGTTCCGCCGCTTGCCCGCGACGGCGTCTTCCACCGCCTTCAGCCGCACCGGATGCGCGGCCACGGCATTGATGACGATACGCGAGCCGGCAATGGTGCCGTTGGACACCTTCAGCACCGCCGCGACGTTCACGAGCGGGAAGTCCCACACCTGGCGCTCGCGGACTTTTTCGAAGTAGAACTCCGCGCCCGCCCACGTGGCCGGGACACGAATCGCCGTCAGCAGCTCGCCTGGCCGCAGCACCGTCATCCGCGTGATGTCGATCGACGGTCCGATGAAGTAGGTCTCCGCGTCAACCACGCGCTCACCGTCCGAGGAGCGAATCACCATCCTGGCGTCGAGTGCGATGAGCGCCGGCGCCGTATCCGACGGATTCACCGCCACGCAGCGGTTCGCGTCGAAGATCGCATGCTCGCGATTGATGGCGCTTGGTGTGTCTGCGTAGCAGATGTTGCCGCCGGCCCGATAGCAGGACCACCCCGAACGGTAGTACCAGCAACGCGTATCCTGCGAGACGTTGCCGCCAACGGTGCCCTGATTGCGAATCTGCGGCGAGGCCACCAGCTCGGCTGCCTGCATCAGAATCGGATACTTCTCCTTGACGAGTGGATGCTTCACCACGTCGGTGAGCGTGGTCGCCGCGCCGATCTCGATTCCGCCATCGGCGGTCGTCTTCACGCCCCTCAGTTCCTGAACGCCGCTGAGATCGACGACCACCTTGCGGCGCTTGTTGCGGTCCTTCAACCAATCGAATGTGTCCAGACCCCCGGCGAGGACCCACGCATCCTTCTTGTACGTCTCGAGGAGCGCGAGCGTGTCGTCGACGGTCGTCGGCTGAAACAGCTCGAAGACGGGCATTACGTCGTGAATGATTGCCATGTCCCCATCTCCTCCTACACGTGTGTCACGTCGCCGGCGTCGTTACGCCTGCGTCGATTGAGGCCTTAGGTGGTCCTCTGCATGTACTGGGCGGCGCGCATCATCGAGCGCAGGATCTTGTCGTAATCCATGCAGCGGCACAGGTTGCCGGAAATGCCGTGCGCCAGTTCGGCGCGCGTCGGGTCCGGGTTGGTCTTGAGGAAACCTACCGTCGCCATGATGAATCCGGACATGCAGAACGCGCACTGGAACCCCTGCTCGTCGACCACCGCCTGCTGCACCGGATGCAGCGTGCCGTTTGCGGTCTCGAGTCCTTCGATGGTCAGGATCTTCTTGGCGCGAACCGTGTGCGTGAGAATCGAGCACGAGTAATGCGGGACATCGTCGATCAGGACGGTGCAGGCGCCGCATTCGGATCGATCGCAGCCCAGCTTCGTGCCGGTGAGGCCGAGCTTGTAGCGCAGCGTCATGGCGAGCGTTTCCTGTTTCATCACGTCCACGCGCCGCATCTGGCCGTTGACGTTCAACGTCATCAGACGCTCCACCGCGCCGGGTAGCGAGCCCTGGCCCAGTAACGTGGGTCCACGGAACAGGTAGGCGGATGCGGAGACGGCCGCGCCGCTCGCAATCACCACTTTAATGAAGGTCCGGCGTGAAACGTGGCTGGGTTCTTGTGGCGTTTGCTCTTGGACAGTCATGAAGCGTTCACCTCGTCTTGAAACCCGCACGCGGTCGCATCAGCAGCAAAAGTAGAGAGATCCACTAGCCTCAGCCGCACATCCTACACCCGGCACATGGGCGCGTAAACAAGGTAATTCTGGGACGTAACTATTGGTCCTGTCGGCTCCCGTGGGGCGCTGGCTGGCCGTGACAATACGCCTGGAGAGCCGTCATCCGCAACACACGGCCCCTGACTTCGACGTGACCGCCGACGGCCAGCGGCTCCTGGTCAACACGACTGTGGAGCCAACGACGGTGGCACCATCAGCATCGTCGTCGACTGGCAGGTGTGGGCAGCGTTGGCTGGGCTCTTGATCAGGTTTGGCTGGTCGAGCGCGAAACATTCCTCTTTCGCGTGGTCTGTTTCCTTTGTAAGATTCCGCGCTGCCGCGGAACCACCCGTTGGCCAGCACCAAACGCAAGGCTGATTCGATGGAGCCCTCTGATGGCACATCATCGTGTGCGGATCGTTGCCGTGTATGCCGTGCTCGTCGGCGGAGCGGCTCGCGTGGCGAGTGCGCAGTCCACACCGGCCGATCCGTGCGCATCCAAGACCTCGTTGTATCAGCTCGTGGAGTGTCGCGCGATGCAGAAAGGTGGCGGTTCGACGGCGCCAACACTCGCCGAGCCCAAAGAGATGGGGCTGGCCGATGTGCGGCTCGTGGTGTTGGCGATGGCCCTGAAACAAGCGACGTCCAATCTCTATGAAGACTCCCGCGTCGACGAACAGAAAGGGAGTGCATCGGGGACGGCGGGAACGACCAGTGCCGTATCGAGCGCCGCGGTGCCTGCGTTCTTGAGCCTGGCGCTCGAAAACGGGGCGGTGACGAAGCATCGCTCCGGCAACACAATGACCTTCAGAGCCAACGTCGCGGGCATCCTGAAGGTCGTGGACAAGCACGGTTTGCTCGCGACGGCGACCGGCAAGCCCGATCGTTTCTACGAGCGACTCTCGAACTTCACCCTGAGCGCCTCGTTCGATACAAGTCGGGGTATACCCGAGGGTAAGGACCCGCGTCTCAGCGGAGACGTTCAACAGCTGTCGGCATGGACGGCTCGCGGAGAGCTGTACAACGACCATGCCGATCACTTGAGCGCCTTTTGGACCACGGCGAGCGGGCAGAGTGCCGTCAACCGAATCACGCCTGCGGTCCAGATGCGTTTCCGCACCCTCCCTGCGCCGTTCAATGACCAACTGACGCGTTGGGTGGCCGAGACGAATGCCCTCCTGTCGGCAAGGTACGCCAGTCTGCGCACTCACGACGTCGCAGACTACTGCCAGAGGAATCCGCTGTGTGATGTGTTGAATGACCAGCTTCGAGACATCCCTCTCCCCGACAAACCGACCGGAGCTTTGCCTGAACCATCGCCAGACGAGCCGAACGCTCAGGCGGCTCCAGACGTCGGCGATCCGTTCTACGCTGTGCAGCGATTGGCGGACGACTTTACGGGTTGGATGGCCACGCATCCCAGCGAGCTCGCGAAGGCAGTGTCGGGGACCATCGTGGCCGTTGAACTTCTCAGTGATCGAGGCCCTGCCGGCGTGTCGTTGACGACGGGGCGGTTGGTGTTCGCGGTGAATACGCCCAAAGCGACGATGACCATGAACGCGGGTGTGAGCTATCCGCAGAAATCGATCACCGACCGCGTGACCCTCGGTGATCCGCAGTCGACGGAGTTGGCGGGGCAGCTCGACATTCCGTTCGGCACGGCGACAGGCATTGGACGTTTCACATTTACGGTGACATTCAAGTTCGTCCACATGCTGAAAGACCCGATCGATCTCGAGACCGGTATGCTGCTGGTCAACACCAGGGGCGACATCAAACTGGGACAGTTCAGGCTGACGATTCCGACGAACGGTACGGGGATGAAGATTCCGTTATCGCTCACCGTGGCGAATCGTTCCGACCTTGTTAACGAGAAGATCGTTCGCGCGAACGTCGGTGTGAGCTACGATTTGGACTCGCTGCTGGCGAGGTTCCGATGATCGGGGGCCCGTTCGGTCGGATCCGCGACACGGTACTCGCGCTCGCCTATGTCGTGACAGGGGCATGCGCGCATGTGACGTCCGTCACGCAGCCGGTCGGCCTGCTGCGTTCGCTGCCGGTCCAGGGGGGCGACGTTCAATCCAGCCAGCGGTTCGGTCAGCTGTTCTGTACGGTGCTCGCTCACACTTCGCAACACGGCGAATGGGGATACTGCGACCGATACTTCCGACCGACCGGCCCGGCAGGTGCGCTGCCCGAATGGTCCAATCTGGGCAAATACCGAATCGCCGTGGTTCCGGGCATCTTCGGCCAGTGTGTCGAGGCACAAGCGATGCCGTTCGAAGATGCCATACGTCATCTGCGGTCCGAGCACCACGTCGACGTCGAGTACATTGCGGTCAGCGGCCTTGGAAGCGTCAAGTACAAAGCCGGTCAGATCGCTGACTACCTGGCGAAGCACTGGGGCGCTGGCCAGCCGCAGTACATTGCCGTCGGCTATAGCAAGGGCGCATCGGATCTGCTCGAGGCAATCGCCTCTGACGCAACCGCGCGTCAAGCGATCGCGGCGGTTGTGACGGTCGCAGGCACGGTGCTCGGTTCCCGACTGCCCGAGGCCGTGCCGCGTCACTTGCTCGATTTCGCCAGGGACACTCGTCTCGGTCCGTGCGATGTCGCGGACGGTGGCGGGCTCGACAGTCTTCGGCGGCCGGATCGGGTAGACGCGATGGCGCGTTTTCAGCGGCCGGACCACTTCCACGCCTACTCGATCGCCGCGGTGAGCGATCCAGAGACGACCTCGAGAGTGCTGAGTGGCTTCTGGAGTCAGCTCTCTGTGTTTTCGCGTGAACAGGATAGTCAGGTGATTCACGAGGACGCACTCGTGCCCGGTGGTACGTATTTGGGTATGGCTCGAGCGGATCACTGGGCCGTGGCGCTGCCGTTCCGAAGCCCGATTCGAATCTGACCCCGAAGCAGCTGGACGCGAACGCCAGGTTCGCGAGGGACTGGATCGACAAGAACCACTATCCGCGCGTGGCGCTGTTCGAGGCCATCGCGCGCTACGTGCTCGCAGACCTTCCCTGACGGTATGCCGCACGAACGACGAAGGTGGATCATGAGAAGTGATGCTATGTGTCAACAACGCCAGGAGCGGAGCGCTCGAGATTGCATCGCGCGTGTATTTGTCGTGTGTGGCGTGCTCGGCCTGGCCGGGTTGCTCATGCCAGGTGTCGCCGTTGCCCAGGTGACGCCGCTGGCGCACTGCGTGGGGACCGATTTTGTCGGCGTCGCCGTTGCGAAGGACATGGTGGCGCTCGCCACCGCTGCACGCACCATCGCAAGGGACAAGGCAGTGCCGTATCTGTTTGGTCCACGTGGTCAGCAGTGGCGGTTTCGGATTGTGCCCGTGGCGTCAGAGAAAGCGGAGGTCCAAACGTTCAAGATCAACAGGTTCGGGACAAGCGCCACGGTGGTCTTTCGAGAACGTCCAGCCCAGCGTATCGACCTGACCCGGGACATTCTGGAGCTTGCCTCAGACCAACGCCTGGAGCCTCCCGTCGTGATTGAAGGCGACGCGCCCGTCCCATGCGCGATGAATTCCCAACGGCTCGACAACTTCGATCAGCAGTTTCTTGATGTGATGAAAACCCGGGCCGCTGGGGCTCCAGGCAACGTCCAGGGGTTGCAGTGGACGTTTTACGCCGTCGAGGCCGACGCACGGCTCTACGCACCCGTGCTCCAGCTCTCGCGTCAAGAAGCCATCGTGCCCGAGGATTTCCAGATTTGGGATCGTCTCAACGCCGGCGCGGCGAAGGATTTTCGCGATCGCCTTTCGGCCGACAGGAAGAGGGGCACCGACCGGAGCCGGGCACTCAAGCAAACCTATGTTCGGTATCGCGAGCTGTTTCCATCAGCACCGGCGTCCGTCTATTTCAGGGAACTCAGCGTGCCCGGATCGTGGGTGTTCGAGTACTGGTTCTACTACCCCATCGACGAGGGTGGACTCGACGAACACCTGCACGACAGCGAGCACATGTTCGTCGAGGTGGACAAACTCGGGGGGATCGTCCGTCGTGTTGTTGGCGCGGGTCACGGTTTGTGGGCGCCGAACAACGAGTTCGGCACGTTCGTCCCGTCGGTGCCGCCAGTCACGCTTCCGTTGTGGGCGCTGGTGGAACAGGGGAAACATGCCACCGCGCCCGACATCGACCACGATGGGCGGTTTGTGCCTGGAATCGATACGAACCTTTACCGAGATGTTGGCAAGGCGTGGGGCATTCGAGACGCGACCGGCGGGACCGATAGCGCATTTCGCGCATTCGAGGCGGCGATGGCGAGTGGCCGAGCCGACGCAGAGGGCATCGTCCGGCCCTGGTGGCGGGCTGACCGAGTGACGAAGCTGAATGGCACAGATGACGAGGATGCCCGAGACGCCGGGTACTGCAAGGTCGTCGAGGGTCGACCAGACTGCTACGTCTTGAGGCAGGCACCGACCGAGACGATCGCGAAGTGCAGTGAGCCAACGGCCAACTGCGCCGCGAGCCAGATCGTGGGACATGATGATTTCATGAAGCCCTACCTGGTACTCAAGCAGGGGTACTACCCAGCGTTTGCGCTGCGGGCCGGGGCCGCGTTCACGCCGACGAAGAAATACGATTGCCGAAAAATGTCCTGTTCGGCGGTGCAGCACCTGGCCACGGAGCAGTCTCTACGCTATTCGCTCGGCGGCGCGATGGAGATCTCCTCGATCCCGTTCGGGCGCGGCCAGCGACTCCCCTTGGCCGGTCGTATCGGGATCGATGCGTTGCTCGACAGCAACGACTTGTTCCGGGCGGGGTGGTTTGACGGGATTGCGGGGCGATACGAGATGACGTTGTCGAATCTCCTGAGCGCCTACGGCGGAGCCACGTGGCAGATCGATGAGCTGGATGCGGCAGTGACCAAAGACGAGGCGAATCCCGCGTGGTGGTTCACGGGTGGACTGGCATTTGAGCGACCGATCTACAGCCGCATACTCGGATCGGTGCGGTTCGGAGCGGCGTACAGCAATGTTTACGGAGTTCGTTGGGATGTTCGTGTGACGACCGGTTTTGCGCTCGGCACGCCGCATCGCCGCTTCGGCATCGTGCGGCGCGCTTCAAATCCGTTTAGCCACTAGAGGAGCCAGATGGACGGCAGCGGGGGAAGCGAGGCGACGATGGGCTAGGCGAAGCGTCTTCGACGTCTCTCAGCCCCCCTTGGCGTTGGGGGCCGGCGATGGAGTCACCGAGTGGGACGTACCTCGTTGACATCCGTGAGGCGCTTCCGTAGCATCCGCCACAAGGAGTGGTAATGAGAATTTCGCCGTTGTGCATCGCCTCGGCCCTCATTGTCATTGGGCTATTCGCCTCGGCGCATGTCGTCTATCCGCAGGAGCAGAAATCCAGGAGTCCCGAGCTGGAGCTGTTGCCCGTGCAAGGGAACATCAGCATGCTGGCAGGAGCGGGCGGCAACATTACCGTCCAAGTCGGTAAGGACGGTGTCCTTCTGGTCGACACGGGTGTGGCAACAATGACCGATAAAGTCCTGGCGGCGATCCGGACCTTATCGAATCGTCAAATCACCTACATTATTAATACGGGCGAGAGAAGCGATCACATAGGCGGCAACGAGAACTTCGCGAAGATCGGCCGGCCCCTGGACATCAACCGAGCCGCGCAGGCCAGCGTTTTTATCATTGCTTTCAACACGATTCTGGACAGGATGACCGACAGCAACCGCAAGCCTTCGATACCGGAAAGAGCCTGGCCAAACGACACGTACTCGGTGCCCCAGAAGAACCTGTACTTCAATGGTGAAGCGGTCCAGATATTTCATCAACCGGCGACCACGGACGGCAACAGCATCGTATTGTTTCGGCGGTCCGACGTCATCAGCACGGGCGATATTTTCGATCCGACCGAATACCCGATCATCGATGTGAAGAGCGGAGGAAGTCTTCAGGGAGTGCTCGAGGGATTGAACCGCCTGAGACAAATGGCCGTTCCGGCCGACCACGTGGAAGCGGGCACAATGCTCGTCCCCGGTCATGGAAGGCTTTGTGACGTGGCGGATTTGGATATTTATCAGCAGATGGTCACCGTCGTCCGGGATCGCCTCCAGGACATGATCAACAGGGGCATGACTCTCGATCAGGTGAAGGCGGCGAAACCAACGCTGGACTACGATCCGATCTATGGCAGCGGTACCGGCAATTGGACGACGGATATGTTTATCGAGGCAGCGTACAACAGTCTCAGCATGAAACCCGACACTCGCGGATCCCGCGGAAGTGAGTAGGAGTTTTATGAAATATAGAAGGCTGGTCTTTATTTCATTGAACACTCTGGCTGTTCTGGCGTTGGGCGGTGGCATGGCCCTCGCGCATCATTCGGCTACGGCAACGTACATCCACGGCAAGTCCGTAAAGATCGAAGGGACGTTAAAGGAGCTCATCTGGCGCAACCCGCACTCCTTTATAAAGGTGGAGGCCCCGGACGAAAAAGGGGAGATGCAGATCTGGGTGATCGAAGGTGCCACACCTGGGCAACTCGCCGAACAAGGTCTCACGGCAAACAGGCTCCGGCCCGGGGATCACGTCATCGTGTCGGGGCAGCCGGGGCGCATTGCGGAGGACCATAGACTCCTGCTCGAGACCGTGGAACGTCCATCGGACGGCTTCAAGTGGCAGGGCCCCGCAGCCGAGAGATGACGACGCCGATGCGAACACGAACACATCGAGTATTGCGGTTCGCCGCAGCGTTGTCGCTCCTCTTTTCGGCTGATCTCGCTGCGCAACGGCCAGGTGATGCCCAAGGTGCAGGCCCAAGGACGGCGCGTGCCGCCGCCCCGGACGATTTAACGGGGTATTGGGTATCGGTGGTAACCGAACTGTGGCGTTACCGAATGCTTGTGCCGGACAAAGGCGATTACACGAAGATTCCGCTCAACCCCGAGGGTCGTACAGTCGCAGGCGCGTGGGATCCAGCCAAGGATCGAGCAAGCGGCAACGAGTGCAAGTCATACGGCGCTGCCGCTCTCCTGCAAGTGCCAGGGCGGCTGCACATTTATTGGCAGGACGACAACACCCTGCGTGTAGATACGGATTCCGGAACCCAGACTCGCCTGTTCCATTTCGATGGGTCGCCGCGCGCGAATGACGCGCCGGCGTGGCAGGGATACTCGGCTGCCGTATGGGGCGGAGACGAACCCAGGGACCGGCGTGACGGCCAGGGCGGGCCTGTGCAGGATTCGGCGGGCAGACTGGTCATCGCAACGCCACAGCGGAAGCAAGCCGACTATCTGAAGGTGGTTACCACCCGTATGCGCCCGGGATATCTGCAGAAGAACGGCGTGCCTTACAGTGGCAACGCGGTCCTTGAAGAATACGTGGATACTTTTTCGGATCCCTATACTCACAACACCTGGCTTGCAGTGACCGCGGTTGTCACCGATCCGCAATACCTCGTAGAACCGCTTGTCACCCACGCGCATTTCAAGAAACTTCCGGACAGTTCCGGGTGGGATCCCACGCCATGTCGCGTCGACGAACCACGATGAGACTCACTCTGTTTCTCCTCCTCGTGCTGGTGCTGCTGCCGTGCCGGCTGGCCAGCGCCCAGGTCGATCTGACCGGCGAGTGGTCGCCCAGGGTTTATAACGAGGCCATGGATATTGGCGACTACACTGGAATCCCACTCAATGAAGCGGGGCGCCTGAGGGCCGAGAGCTGGCATCCGGAACAACTCGATCTTCCTGAGAATTTGTGCAGACCGCACCCCATCGACATGGGGCTGCGTGTCTCCGTGTCGCAGCTGCGCATTACCACCGAGCTGGACAACGAAACACGGCGGCCTGTTGGTTTACGCCTGCACGTGGCCTGGCAGGAGCCTGAACAGGTGATTTACATGGATGGCCGGCCACACCCGTCGGCGAACGCGCCTCACAAATGGTCGGGATTTTCGACCGGGCGCTGGGAACGCAACACATTGGTCTACACGACCGACCATCTCAAGGAAGCGATTCTGACCCGCACGGGAGTTCCCAAGAGTGACAGGGCCACGGTGACGACGCGAGTCCATCGATACGGAAATATTCTGACGTTCATCTTTATCATCAACGATCCCGCTTATTTGACGGAACCGTACATTCGCGAATCCAGTTGGGTCTTCGATCCCAACCAGGTGATACCTCCCTTCCCTTGTGAGATCACTCCAGACGGAACCATCATTCCGGCGGGCAAAGTACCAAGTTTCTTGCCTGGCAAGAATGACATCCTCCACGACTTCGCGACCGAATACGGAATACCTCCCGAGTCCGCGTTGGGTGGCGCGGAAACCACGTACCCCGAGTACATCAAGACGATGAAAACAATGAAGGTCGCGCCTCGCACCACGACGGAGCACTACAGGCGCGCTCAGTGATTGCGGTCGGAGCCAGCCATGAAACACACGAAGACTGCTTCAGTGATTTTCGCGATCGTGCTCGTGCTTGGCGGTTGGACGAGCGCGCGCGCGCAGGGTGAGATCACTCTGCTGGCTGTCGGTCCCATGCGTGCGCCCACCGCGAAGATTGTCGCGAGCTTCGAGGCGAAAACGGGTCACAAAGTGAAAGTGACGTACGGCAATGGTGCGGAGACCAGACGGATGGTTGCCAAGGGCCAGGGCCTCGACGTGTCGCTGATCATCGCGCCGTTCCCGGGAGCGATCGCCTCAGGAACCATCGTTCCCGGCAGCGCCACACTGGTTGCGAGCATTCTCACGGCGGTGGGCGTGCCAAAGGGCCGGCCGAAGCCCGACATCTCCACGCCCGCCGCGTTCAAGAAAGCGCTCCTGGCGGCGAAGAGCATCGGCTATGAGGATCCCGACTTTACCGTCGCAGGGCAGGGACCCTGGGAAGCGCTGAACAAGCTTGGGATCGCCGACCAGGTTGCCACGAAGAGTCAGGTCGAACTTGGCCCTGGCGCTCAGGGCATTTCCCCGGCGGCCACCAACAACGCCACCAAGACTTCCAAGCGGCTGGAAAACGGAGACATCGACATCGGCCTGCTCATGCTCAGCGACATGCTTCCCGAGAAGGACAAATACGACATCGTCGGGGTTCTGCCGCGGACGATCTGTGCGCCCGTTCCGGTTGTGGGATTCGTCTCCACCCACGCGAGCGACCCGGTAGCCGCGAAGGCGCTTCTCCAGTACCTCGCGTCACCCGAAGCCGAAGCGATCTGGAAAGAAGCCGGCTACGAGCCGCGCGCACGTTGACCACAGACGACGTACGTAATACACTGAGTAATACAAGAGGTGGATGGTGGCGACTCGCACGGTGAGACTTGACGACGAGGCGGAGGCCGTGCTCCAGCAGATTCGCGATGCCACAGGGTTGCCGATTTCGGAGGCGCTGAAGCAGGGACTGCAATCCTTGAAGCAACGCGTCGCGGAAGAATCGGGGCGAAGGCCCTACGACCTCTATCAGCAGCTCGATCTCGGCCCCGGCGGCTACGCCGTCGCGCCGTCGACGGATACGCGCCGCGGCGTGGCCACGGCACTTCGCAAGAAGCTTCGGCGATGACCCTCGTGGACACGGGGCCACTCGTCGCCCTGTTCGATCCCCAGGACAGGCAGCACGCCAGGTGTGTGAATGCCCTGAAGGGGCTTCGGGAGCCGATCATGACCACGACGCCTGTGCTCACCGAAGCGTTTCACATCCTGGGCCCGGCGAGCATCGGGTCAGACCGACTGAGGGAGTTCATCGAAAGCGGCGGACTGTTGGTGTGGTTCTTTGACCGACCTGCACTGACGCGAGCGTTCGAGCTCATGGAGTTGTACGCGGATCGTCCAATGGATCTGGCGGACGCGTCGCTCGTGACTGCCGCCGAGGCGCTTCGCACCCGGCGGGTGTTCACGATCGATCGGAACGACTTCGAGACGTATCGAGTGCGTCGCGGGCATCGCCATCAATCGATACAGATCGTCTCCTGACTCCTGTGTTCCCGGTGGCCCACGCGGGCCCGCACACGGATACTGCCGGCGGGAAGACGACAAGGCCCGCGCCGGCACCCGCCTTGACGTCTATGTGTTGCGCTATAGTCCGTGTGCTAGCTTTGGCCGAACGGCGCCGTCGGGCGCTCACAGGCGCCGTCGCAGAGGGCGAGCGCGGTACTCTGGCGCTTCGAGCCGCACGCACCGGCCACAACAATGATCGAGGAGGACGCTTATGGATCCGATCAGACGCAAGATACTGAAAGCGGGCGCCGCGGCGACGGCGATGGCCGCAGCGCCGCGCGTGTTTGCTCAGCAGACTGGACGAGGAGGAGCTGCCATGTCCTTCTACGAAAAAGGCCCCGTTCGCATCCACTACCAGGAGGTCGGTTCCGGCTTCCCGTTGTTGCTCATCGCCGGCGGGGGATTGAACTCGACGATCTCCGGCTTAAGCGGTCCCTTTCCCGCGATCGAGGAGTTCAAGGGAGAGTACCGCTGCATCGCGTCGGACCTGCGCAACGCCAATAGCGGCCAGTCCTCCGGCCCGCTCGAGATCGACCGGCCGTGGGATGCACATACCGATGACCAGCTCGGTGTGATGGATCACCTGCGCATCGACAAGTTCATGGTGATGGGCTTCTGCATTGGCGGCCCCTTCATCTGGAACCTCTTGCGGCGGGCACCCGATCGTGTTGTCGCAGCCGTGCTGGCGCAGCCGAGCGGGTTCCGGCCGGAGATGCCCACCCTCTCCTACGACACCAACATGACCGGCTGGGGTCCGGCATTCGTCAAGCGCCGGCCCGAGATCACGATGGCGATGGTCGACAAATTTCTAACAAAGATGTACCGCACCAACCCCGACTTCGTGTACACCGTGACACGCGATTTCGTGCGCAGTTGCCAGACGCCCGTCCTGATCCTGCCGGATGATATCCCGGCGCATCCGTACGCCGTCGCCATGGAGGCCGCGATGCTCGCGCCGAAGGCCGAAGTGAGCATGTTCCCGTGGAAGGAGCCCAAGGAGCGGATTCCGCTGGCGGTGCGCCAGATACGTTCCTTCCTTCGGGCGCATCGGCCTGCTTCTGCTTAGACGGCGGTGTCCTACGACAGGGCGGCAGGTGCCAGTCCTGCCGCTCTGTGACGTTCGGCCACGAAGGCCACGAAGGAAACAGAAGACTAAGAAATTTATCCAGCCGCAGCACCGCCGGGCCCTGAACGCCTGCGATATCATGCGCCCGGTGGAGGCCCTGCCCGGCGTTCGCATTCTTTCAGCCGCTGCGCTTTTCTTCGCTTCCGGTGTGATGTGGCCGCTCAGCGGCGACGCCGGTCAAATCGACTACAAGCTGGCTCGCCTCGAGCGCAACCTGCCCGCCGTTCGCGCCGCCGGCCCCATCAGGATCGACGGCTCACTCGATGAACCGGATTGGGCCCGCGCGCCGATGGCACGCGCCTTCATCCAGAGCGATCCCCAGGAAGGAGAGCCCGCCACGGAAGATACCGAGGTGCGCGTGCTGTACGATGCCACCAACATTTACTTCGGAGTGTTCGCACACGATCGCGAACCGCACGGCATCCTGACCAGCGAGCTGGCGAAGGACTTCAACCGTGAGTCCGGCGACGACTTCGAGATCATCCTGGACACGTTCCACGACGAGCGGAACGGCTACATGTTCGCGATCAACGCGCACGGCGCGAAGTGGGACGCGCAGATGATCAACGAGGGGCGGGAGGTCAACGAGAACTGGGATGCGCTGTGGGACGTGAAGGCGCGCATCGTGGAGACGGGGTGGTACGCGGAGATCGCGATTCCGTTCCGGACGCTGCGGTTCAGCAGCGGCGATGAG
This sequence comes from Acidobacteriota bacterium, assembly GCA_023265105.1. Taxonomy (GTDB): domain Bacteria; phylum Acidobacteriota; class Vicinamibacteria; order Vicinamibacterales; family CAVVIG01; genus JAHFUJ01. Next base: position 10,540 of record JAHFUJ010000009.1, on the reverse strand, counting down.
CAGACCTGGGGCGTCAACTTCCAACGACGGATCCGGCGCCGGAACGAAGACAGCTTCTGGGCGCCGCTGCCGCGCATTTACGATTTGCAACGGGTCTCTCTGGCGGGGACGCTCGAGGGTCTGCAAGGGGTGCGGCCCGGCAACGACATCCGCGTGAAACCGTACGTGCTCGGGAGCGCCGGCACGTCGACGCGCGTGGCCGTCGGTCGCGATGCGACTGCGGGTCTCGACGTGAAGTACGGCGTCACCAGTGGCCTGACGTGGGACTTCACGGTCAACACCGACTTCTCGCAGGTGGAAGCCGATGAACAGCAAGTGAACCTCACGCGGTTCAGTCTTTTCTTTCCTGAAAAGCGCGATTTCTTTTTGGAGAATTCCGGGATCTTCCAGTTCGGGCAGGGTCGCGGCGTCGTGTTTGGGGGCGGCGGTGGGGGATTCACCAGTGGAAGACAAACGGACGCGATCCTGTTCTTCAGCCGCCGAATCGGGCTTTCGGAGAACGCGGAATCGATTCCGATTGCCGGTGGCACGCGCCTGACGGGCCGGTTCGGCGCCTATAGCGTGGGTGTCCTCAGTATTCAGCAGCGAAGCAAGAACACCTCGCTCGCGAGCAACGTCACCGCGCTCAGGCTTCGCCGGAACGTTCTGGCCAACTCAGACGTTGGCCTCATCGTGCTGAACAAGGAGGCAGACGGACCCCGCTACAACCGAGTGGTTGGCACCGACGCGAATTTCCGGTTTTTTGGGAATCTGGACCTCAACGTCGCGGTCGCCAGGACGTTCTCGCCGGCGGCGGTCACCTCCAGTAACGGCAGCGAATCGATGGGCAACGGCGGCGTGCATTACCGCGACAGGCGCTGGGAGCTTCAGGGTACGTACGCCAGAATCGGCGGGCGGTTCAACGACGAGATGGGGTTCGTGCCTCGCACCGGCATCGCCAAATTCGACAGTACGTACGGCGTGCGGTTTCGGCCCAGGCACCTCTCAAAATGGCTGCGCGAGCTGTTTCCGCATCTCGGGGTCACGAACGTGTCGTGGCTGAACGGCGACCTGCAATCCCGCCTGATCGGCGCGCACACGAGTATCAATCTCCAGGACGGCAGCGGCGGCGAGCTCGGCGTGGATCCGACGACCGAGAACCTCATCGCACCGTTCGCGATCAACCGGCGGCGTGGGATCTCAATTCCGGTAGGCCGCTACCAATTTAACGAGTGGCACACCACCTGGCGCACGAACGCCTCGGCGCCCGTATCGTTGAACGGCCGCGCGACGGCAGGCGAGTTCTACGACGGCTACAAGCAGTCATACAGCATCGGAGCGGCAGTGCGATTGCGCGGCCGGCTCAACGCCTCAATCAACGAGTCGCGCAACCAGATTCGGCTTCGAGCCGGTCAGTACACAACCGATCTCATTACAGCGCGCGTCGAATATGGATTCTCGACCATCGCGTTCGCCAATGCGCTGCTGCAATACAACACGGATGCGCGGGAGTGGACCTCGAACCTGCGGTTCAACCTGATTCACCACCGGCTGAGCGACTTCTTTCTTGTATTCAACGAGCGGCGCGATTCGAACACCGCCGGCCTGCTCGACCGCGCGCTCGTGGCAAAGATGACCTACATGGTGGCTTTTTAAACAGAACCTGAGCACCTGAGCAACCCGAGAACCGCATTATTAGAGGGCCGGGGTCCGTGACGGCGGTGCGGCGGGCGGCTCCCCGAGCAGTGCCCGTCCCGCCGTAATGGCGGGCACGGTGGAACGAATGATGTTCCAGCCCTCCCTGACGCGTTTCGCGACGTCGTTAGGGCTCGTCGCGGTAATCGCGCAGCCGACCTTGTGCGCCTTGCACGCCCTCAGGATCTGCTGGAACGCGGCCTCGAGCTCCAGGGAGTCCTGCCGGACGCCGAGCGAATGACTCAAGTCATTGCCGGCGCCAGGAAAGAGCGCGCCGACCCCTGGCACCGCCGCAATCCTGTCCACATTCTTCAGCCCCTCGACCGACTCGACCATCATCGTCGCCAGCAGATCGCCATCGGGATTGAGCGGCCAGACGTCGGCGTGCCGTTCGTACTCGTCGGTGCTCACGCCCCACATCCAGGTGGCGTTGCCCGCGGCGGCACCCCGCAAGCCGGCCGGCTCGCGGAACTTCGACTCCCTCATCTGCGGATACCGCATCGTCCGCACTGCGAACAACGCCTGCTCCGGGGTGTCTACGCCGTTGAAGATCACCCCGTGCAGCCCGATGTCGAGCGCCTGCTTCACCACCCACTGCGACTCGTCCGCCTCGGGTGGAAACCGCGCGAACAACGCGACATTCGGCTGGAGATTGCCCTTCTGGATCACCGCGGCCTTGTCGGTCATGCCCATCAGGAAGATCTGCAGCGCGGGAAAGTCGAGCGGGTTGTGCTCGAGATCGGCATAGACGAAATCGACCGGCGCGCGCGCGACTTCCTTCGCGTAAGCGAGCGACAGGTCGCCGGTGTTCAGGCCGTAGATGGTCTTCCCCTCGATGAGCTTCGCGATCACCGGGTTGAGATGGAGGCGCTGCTGCTGCGCGGACGGGACACCCGACCACAGCACGAACAGGGCGAGGGCGGCCGCGAGTCCGCCGGCGAGCGCTGGCGTCCGGGTCCCACGAGGGTGACGGGCGTTTCGCGAATCAGTCAACATGCGTTGCTCCTGTCAGAACGTGGCGATCGGATTGACCGGCGACCCGGTGGCTCCGCGCACCGGAAGTGGCGCGGTCTGGAACATGAATTCCCAGCGATTCCTCGCGGCCGCCGCGTCCGCGAGCGCCTCGAGGTCGCAGTTGTCGAGCAACGGGACGCCGAGGCTGACGAGCGCGAAATCGTGCACGGCGTTGGGCATTTCGGTCGCAGAGGGGTTCACCCCCTGGGGATGATCGCTGCCGAGGACCGCGATGTCGCGCTGTCTCAGCCAGGGGATCACCGTGGCGTCGAGACCGGCGTCTTTCCCGGCGCGGCCGCGCACGTAGGGACCAAACTTCCGGCGATACGGCCACACGCCGGTGCGGACGAAGAGCGCATCGCCGGCCGAGACCCTGACGCCGGCTTTCTTCTCCCACGCTTCAATGTCCTCGATGTAGATCGGCGTACCCGGCTCGAGATACGGCACGCCCTTCAGCCGCGGTATGTCGATCAGGATCCCGCGGGTCAGGATCCCGTCCTTGAAGTTGATGATCGAATTTTTCGCGTGGCCGTTCTGCCGCTCGACCACTTGCGGGTCCGGCTTGTAGCCGTTGTAGAACACACCGTCGTAGTTGACGTGCGCCAGCGAGTCGAGGTGCGTATGCGCCCACCCGTGCATGGCGACGCCCATGTAGTCGGAACCGAGGGCCAGCATCCGATGCTCGTACGGATTCGGATTATCGATCGACTTCTCCGTGTCGGCGTCGCTCGCCATCGAGACCGAGAAGCCTTCTCTTACCAGACCGGCGGCTTGCTTCCGCTTGGCCGGGGTGATGAGGTTCAGCGCGCCGCGCTCGTCGTTCGCGCCCCAGCGGCCCCAGTTGGACAACTCCTTCTTCCACTGCTCGATCTGCGCCTTCTTCACCGGCTCGTGCCTCGGCACCTGCTGCGCATGCACGGTGGACAACCACCAGGCGCCCGCCAGTCCCGCCGCGCCGAGGGCCACCGCCACTCCAACCGACGACGCTTTCATACGTGCCTCCGCCTCATTGAACGCCACGGGCCGACATGCTGCCGGGATCCCCGATCCCCGATCCCCGATCCTTACGCCGTCGGCCTGTAGTACAGCACCATTCCTGCACCGACCGACGCCAGCGCGAAGCCGACGAACAGCAGCGGGTTGATCGCGGCCCTGGGTGGATGGATCGCCATCGACACCAGCACGTTGACGATCGGTGCGCCGCCGAAGACGAGCGGCATCACGTAGATTGGCAGCCCACCGTAGCGGAATGCGTAGATGATGCAGGCGGCGCCGGCGGCGCCGAGCGCGCCGGCGATCGTCGCGGTGATGAGCCCCGCCGAGTTGAAGTTCGAGAGGCTCCCCTGGGCGCTCAGACTGGCGACGGGGACGAGCACGCCGATCAGGAAGTAGGCGACGCCGACGCAGAGCAACGCCTTCAGTGGATTGCCGAGCTGTGTCTGTCCCAGATAGAGGAAGGCGCCGTATGCGCCCCACGAAAGCACGGCACCGGCGACGAAGAGCATCCAACCCATACGTCTTGTCCTCGCGTGTGGAGTCATGGTCATGGTCTGGTGATGAGGGCGCCGTGCGCCGAACCATCAATATACGACAGTGCGCAGTGGGCAGTTACGCAGAGGGCTGCCGACTGCCGACTGCCGGGACTATTGCAGGCGCGGCCGCAACGTGTCAATCAGGTTCGCTGCGGTATAGTTGACCGCATTGTGGTGGAAGGAAGATCGCTGGCGGTCGTCGAACAGACAGAAGTGGGGAGCTATTTCGTCGCCAACTATCCCCCGTTCTCCGTGTGGAACGCCGACGCCGTGCAGTGTGATGCACTGCCCGCGCTCCGCAGTGCCCCAGCGACGGCTGTTCCACTCGGGATGTATCTGCACATTCCTTTCTGCCGGAAACGCTGCCATTTCTGCTATTTCCGCGTCTACACCGACAAGAACGCCGAGGAAGTCGTCGACTATCTCGACGTGCTGGGCCGCGAGTGGGAGCTCACTGCGCGAATGCCGGCGCTCTCCGGCCGGCCGATCGACTTCGTTTACTTCGGCGGCGGAACGCCCTCGTTTCTCTCGACCAGGCAGCTCGATGGTCTCGTCAAGCGGCTCACGGCGGTCACGCCCTGGGACGATGCCCAGGAGATCACGTTCGAGTGCGAGCCCGGGACGCTGACCGAGGCCAAGCTCGCCGGGATCCGAAGCATGGGCGTGACGCGGCTGAGCCTCGGCGTCGAGAACTTCAACGACGAGATCCTGACGCTGAACGGCCGCGCGCATCGCTCGCCCGAGGTCTATCGCTCCTACGACTACGCCCGGTCGATCGACTTTCCTCAAATCAACATCGATCTGATTGCCGGCATGCTCGGTGAAACCGAGGAGAACTGGCGCGACTGCGTCGAGAAGACGCTCGCGTTGCAGCCGGACAGCGTGACCATCTACCAGATGGAGCTGCCGTTCAACACGACGATCAGCCGCGACCTGCTGAAAGGGACGGGCCAGTTCGCGCAGACGGTCGCGACCTGGCCCACGAAGCGGCGCTGGGTACAGGAGGCGTTTGCGACCCTCGAGGCAGACGGCTATCACGTCGCCAGTGCGTACACCGCGGTCAAGGACCCGGCACGCTCGCGGTTTCTCTACACGGATCGGGTGTGGCAGGGGGCAGACCTCGCGGGGCTTGGCGTCGCGTCGTTCGGCCACGTGAACGGGGTCCACATGCAGAATCTCGACACGTGGGAGACCTACAGCGCAGCCATCCGCCGCGACGAGTTGCCGCTCAGCCGCGCGTACAAGCCGACCGATGAAGAGCGGATGATTCGTGAGCTGGTGCTGCAGCTCAAGCGAGGGTGGGTTCGACCGGCCTACTTCAGCGAGAAGTACGGCGTGAACATTCTCGAACGATTCAAGCCGGCGCTCGAGTCGCTCGCGGCCGACGGCCATCTGGACGTCGCCAATGCGGAGATGGTCCGATTTACTCGCGACGCCCTGTTGCGGGTCGACACGCTGCTCGTGCGCTTCTTCAAACGCGAGCATGCGGGAATCCGCTACACCTGATCGCCGATGACCGCCCGTTCCGGGTACCGGATCCGACGTCGCGTCCAGTTCTACGAGGTCGATTCGGCCGGCATCGTCCATTTCAGCTGGTACTTCCGCTACATGGAAGAGGCCGAGCACGCACTGTGGCGGGAGGCCGGGCTGAGTATCGCACCGGCTGACAAGGCTGTCGGCTTCCCGCGCATGTCCGCGGCCTTCGACTACCATCATCCGCTCCGGTTCGAAGACGAGTTCGACGTGTCGATTCGCATAGCCGCGATGAGTGACAAGACGATCCGCTACACCTGCGAGCTCACGCGCGACGACGTGAAGATTGCCACCGGCACGCTGACGGTCGTCTGCGTCAGCAGCACGCGGCCGGGCGAGCCGATGAAGGCCGTCTCGATTCCGGCCGAGATCGCGCGCCGGTTCGCAGTGGAGGAGTAACGACGGATGTCCGTGGACGGTCGAACAAGTCCCGATGTCGTGGTGATCGGAGGCGGCCCCGCCGGCTCGACGGTCTCCACGCTCATGGCCCAGCAGGGCGTTGCCGTGCAGCTCTTCGAGCGCGAACGCTTCCCGCGTTTTCACATCGGCGAATCGCTGATCCCCGAGACGTACTGGGTGCTGAAGCGGCTCAACATGCTGCCGAAGATGCAGCAGAGCCACTTCGTCAAGAAGTACAGCGTGCAGTTCGTGAACGCGCACGGCCGGAACTCCGCTCCCTTCTACTTCTGGGATAACAAACCGCACGAGTGCTCCCAGACGTGGCAAGTAGTCCGCAGCCAGTTCGACCAGATGATGCTGGACAACGCGCGCGAGCACGGCGTAGCCGTGCACGAGGGCGTGCGCGTGCACGACGTCGTGTTCGAGGGCGATCGCGCCGTTGGCGTGAAGATCAAGGACGAGGACGGTTCGTTCCGCGAGGTGCGCGCGCAGGTCGTCGTCGACGCCAGCGGGCAGAACGGGCTCATCATGAACCGCCTGCGGCTGCGCGTCTGGGATCCGATGTTGAACAAGGGCGCGATCTGGACGTACTGGGAAGGAGCGTATCGCGACACCGGACGCGACGAAGGCGCCACGCTCGTCATCCAGACCGGCAACAAGAACGGCTGGTTCTGGTATATCCCCCTCCACAGCGACATCCTCAGCGTCGGCGTCGTGGCGCCGTTCGACTATCTGTTCAAGGGGCGCAACAACTACGCGCAGACCTACGAGGAGGAAGTCGAAGGGTGCCCGGGCGTCAAGGAACGCGTGGCGAACGCAAAGCGGGTCACGGGGTATTTTGCGACGAAGGACTACTCCTATCGATCGAAGCAGGTGGCCGGCGACGGCTGGGTGCTCGTCGGCGATGCGTTCGGCTTCCTCGATCCGTTGTACTCGTCCGGCGTGCTCCTGGCGCTCAAGTCGGGAGAGATGGCCGCCGACGCGGTCGTCGAAGGGCTGAGGACGGGAGACACATCCGGTGCGCAGCTCGGGAAGTGGGGCGCGGGCTTCAACGAGGGGGTCGATCGCATGCGGCGCCTCGTGTGCGAGTACTACGACGGCTTCAGCTTTGGCGGCATGGTCCGCACGTACCCGCACCTGCAGGGCACGCTGACCGATATCCTGATCGGGGATCTCTTCACCGATCGCGTGGATCAAGTGTGGGGGCCGCTGGAGTCGCTCTATCCGCCGGGAAAGACGCCGGTGCCCCGCTGGGACGCCGGGACGCCCGCCGACCAGGTGCCCGACAAGGCCAACGAGCTCGTGCTTCCCGAGGGACGCCGCCCCTGAAGACGACACGGGCCGCCGTGGCTTACGTCGCCATGGTGCTCGGTGCCGTGGCGATCCTCCTGCTCGTCCGCCGCATCGGCGATACCCTCTCCGCGCCGGCGCCGGACGTGGCGCGTCTCACGACCGCCGCCTCCACCTCCGCCGCGCAGAGCGTCCTCCTGCACCTGCTGGTCGCGCTCACCGCCGTGGTCGTCGTCGGCCAGCTGCTCGGCCGTCTGTTTGCGGCGATCGGCCAGCCGCCGGTCATCGGGGAAGTCGTCGGCGGCGTGGTGCTCGGGCCGTCGTTCAGGAGGATTATTCCTGGCGAGATGGCTGTCTAATCCGTCTACATTAGCCCCATCACTTCTCGGCGAAGGTTGTCCGTCGCGACCAGCGCGAAGGCGGAGGCGCACGCGCAGCCGGGACGGAATGGCGCTAGTATTCCCTCGGCACATTCCCCACAATCCAGGTCCAACAGTCGGGAGGCTGGCGCATGCAGGTTGGCGAGACCGTTTCCCACTACCGCGTGATCGAACGGATCGGCGGCGGCGGGATGGGCGTGGTCTACAAGGCGGAGGATGTCCGCCTGGGGCGTCTGGCGGCGCTCAAGTTCCTCCCCGACGAGCTGGCGCAGGATCGCCAGGCGCTCGAGCGCTTCAAGCGCGAAGCGCGTGCGGCCTCCGCGCTCAATCACCCGAACATCTGCACGATCTACGAAGTAGACGAATCCGACGGCCATCCGTTTCTCGCGATGGAGTTTCTGGAGGGCAGCACGCTGAAGGATCGGACCGGTGGCAGGCCGGTGCCGGTCGATTCGCTGCTCGACATCGCTACGCAGATTGCCGACGCCCTCGACGCCGCGCACACGAAGGGCATCGTGCACCGCGACATCAAGCCCGCCAACATCTTCGTGACCACGCGCGGCCACGCCAAGGTTCTCGACTTCGGCCTGGCGAAGCTCGAGCAGCGCGGGGCCGGCGGCGCGGTTGGAATCGGCGTCTCGCAACTGGACACCGCGGGCGTGAGTCGCGAGAACCTGACGAGCCCCGGCACGGCCCTCGGCACGGTGGCGTACATGTCGCCGGAGCAGGCGCTGGGACAGGACGAAATGGACGCGCGCACCGACCTCTTCTCACTCGGTGTCGTGCTGTATGAGATGGCGACGGGGCGGCTGCCGTTTCAGGGCAACACGTCGGCGGCGATCTTCAACTCGATCATCAACAAGGCACCAACGGCGCCAGGGCGTATTAATCCCGATCTGCCCGTCGAGCTCGAACGCGTCATCAGCAAGGCGCTCGAGAAGGATCGAAAGCTGCGCTACCAGAGCGCCGCCGAGATGCGCGCCGATCTGGCGCGGCTGAAGCGCGACACCGAGTCGAGCCGCTCGGTCGCGGCAGACGTGGCCGTCCCCGTCGCGCGCGGCGGCGCCCGATGGTGGCGCAGCCGCTGGGCGTCTGCGGCGGGGGTACTCTTCGCAGGAGTAGCAGTTGGTGCCGCCGCGACATGGAGGATCGAGTCGCCGTCCTCTGGCGCACCGCAGCAGACGATGCGGTTTGCGATCCCGTTGGGCGCTGACGAACGGGTGACGATCAACGGCGCGGTGAATGTCATGTCGTCGGTCACAATTTCGCGCGACGGGCGCTCCATCGCGTACGCCGCGACAAGTGGTGGTGCGTCGCAGATCTACCTTCGCAGCGTCGAAACCGGCCAGGTCAGAGCGCTGCCGGGCACTGTCAATGCCCTCGGTCCGTTCTTCTCCCCAGACGGTCAGTGGGTTGGCTTCAACACCGCAAACGGTATGTCCAAGGTTTCGGTGGGTGGTGGCGCCGTGCTGCCTCTGGGTCAATTCGGCGGTAACGGTGCATCCTGGGGCGGCGACGGCGTAATCACGACGGCAACCCCGACGGGCCTGCAACAGGTGCCGGAGACGGGAGGGACGTTGCGCCCGCTGACCCATATTGGACAGGGCGAAGGCACGCATCGGTTGCCGGATGTGCTGCCGGGGGGTCGGGGGGTGCTGTTTGCGATTCCCACCGGTCCGAACGCGACCCAGGTCCACGTGATGTACTCGTCACTGAGCGGCCAGCAGCGTGAGCTCGTCCCGGCCGGCACGGCACCGCGCTATGCGCCGACCGGGCATCTGGTGTACGCGCAGACGGGGACGATCTTTGCCGTGCCGTTCGATCTCAATACGCAGACCGTCACGGGCAACCCCGTTCCTCTCGTGCAGGGTGTGCTTCAGACAGTCGCCGGCTTCCCGCAGTACAGCTTCTCGGACACCGGCACGCTGGTCTACGTGTCGGGCGCCTCGACGATTCAGCGCACGCTCGTGTGGGTGGCGCGCGACGGCACCGAACAGGCGCTTCCGGCCGCACCTCGCGAATACGACTGGCCGCGTCTGTCGCCCGACGGAAGGCGGGTGGCCGTCGAGGTGGAGGGCCAGACGTGGGTCTACGACATCGCCCGCGACACGTTGACCCGCCTGACGTTCACGGGCAACCAGAACGACGGGCCGTTGTGGACGTCCGATGGCGTTCACATCGTGAACCGTTCGAACCGCGAGGGCACCCCTTCGAGTCTCTTCTGGGAGATGGCCGACGGTAGCGGTGGCAGCAAGCGTCTCAGCACGGCCGATCAGGTGGCCGACTTGCCGCTCTCGGCTTCTCCCGACGGGCAGTTGATCGCGTTCATCCGGGCCGACCCGAAGACGCAGCGAGACATCTGGATTCTGTCGCTCAAAGACGGTACGCGGAAGCTGTTCCTGAGCACGCCAACCACTGAAGGAGCACCACGCTTTTCGCCAGACGGGAAATGGATCGCCTACGTGTCGAACGAGTCGGGACGTCCGGAGATCTACGTGCAGCCGTATCCAGGCCCGGGGGGCAAGTGGCAGATCTCGACCGACGGCGGCATCGAGCCCGCGTGGAACCCGAACGGCCGCGAGCTGTTCTACCGGAGCGCCGACCGGATGATGGCGGTGCCGGTCACGACGGCCCCGGCGTTTTCGGCGGGTCGTCCGGCGATGCTCTTCGAGCGTCCCTATATGGCGAGCACGTTTCCGCTGACGGGCGTCACCTACG
>JAHFUJ010000180.1:4258-9754 GCA_023265105.1 Acidobacteriota bacterium | reverse complement strand
TGAGCGTGGCGCGGCGGCTCGAGGGGATGACGCGCCATGCGTCGGTCCACGCGGCGGGTGTCGTCATCGCGCCGAAGCCGATTACCGAGTATGCGCCGCTCTACAAAGGGACGCACGACGAAATCACGACCCAGTGGTCGATGAACGAGATCGAGCGCATCGGCCTCCTCAAGATGGACTTTCTCGGCTTGAGCACGCTCACGCTCATTGCCGATGCCATCGAGGAGATCAAGCGCACGACGGGGACCGAGGTCGAGATGGCGCGCGTCCCGATCGACGACCCCAAGACGTATCAGATGTTTCAGGACGGGCAGACCTACGGCATCTTCCAGTTCGAAAGCAGCGGCATGCGCGACATCCTGCGGAAGGCGAAGCCGCAGACGCTCGAAGACCTGATTGCGCTCAACGCGCTGTACCGGCCGGGACCGCTGCGCAGCGGCATGGTCGACGACTTCATCGCACGCAAGAGCGGCAAGGTCGAGATCAAGTACGAGCTGCCCGCTCTCGAGCCGATCCTGCGCGACACCTACGGCGTCATTGCGTATCAGGAGCAGGTGATGCGCATCTCGAGCGAGCTGGCCGGCTTTACGCTGGGCGAGGCCGACATTCTCCGCAAGGCGATGGGAAAGAAGAATGCCGACGTGATGCAGGCGCAACGCGCCACGTTCACCGAAGGCGCGAAGAAGCGCGGCGTCAGCGAGAGGAAAGCGGCGCGCGTCTTCGATCTGATGGAACACTTCGCCGGGTACGGGTTCAATAAGTCGCATTCGACGGCGTACGCGTTGCTCGCCTATCAGACCGCGTATCTCAAGGCGAATTACCCCTGGCACTTTGCGGCAGCGCTGCTCACGATCGAAGCGCAGAACACCGACAAGTTGGCGGTGTATCTTGGCGAGTGCCGCGAGCGCGGCATTCCGGTGCTGCCGCCGGACATCAACGAGAGCCAGCTCGCGTTTACCGTCACGCCACACGGCGTGCGCTTCGGGTTGACGGCGATCAAGAACGTCGGCGAGGGCGCCGTTCAGTCGCTCCTCGACGTGCGCAAGACGCAGGGACGCATCACGTCGCTGCACGCGCTTTGTGAGGATCTGGATCTACGCCTGGTGAACAAGCGCGTGTTCGAGAGTCTGGTGAAGGCCGGTGCGTTCGACTCGCTCGCGCAGGGGGACGCCGCGCTCGAGTCGGCGCCTTCCTCGGCGCTGCGGCCGCGGCTGTTTGCGGCGATCGACGCGGCGTGCGAGCACGGGGCGCGGCACCAGCGCGACAAGAGCGAAGGACAGGCACAGCTCTTCGGCGGTTTCGGCACCGATGACGATCACCGCCCGCTCGGGGGCGATCGCCGGGGTGTTCCGCGGCTGCCCGACGTCCCGCCGTGGACCGAGACCGAGCAGCTGGCGTTCGAAAAAGAAACGCTCGGGCTGTACTGGAGCGGCCACCCGGTCGACCGCTACGCCGGCGAGCTGAAAGCGCTCGGCGCGCGAGCGACCGGCGAGCTGGCGGAGCTGCCGACGAATGGATCGCCTCCCGAGGGCTGGGGCTCCGGCGGGCCGAGGCCGATGGAACCCGACCCGGGGCTCAGCATCGGCGGCATCGTCGCTGCGTGCCGTCAGCTCAAGACGCGCAAGGGCGATCGCATGGCGGTGTTCACGCTCGAAGATGCCCAGGGCGGCGTCGAGGTCATCGCGTTCCCGGAGGCGTACCAGCGCAGCGCGAGCCTGATCGAGACCGGCACGCTGGTGGTCGTTCGTGGCAAGCTGGAACGCGGCGACGAGTCGGTGCGGATTCTGGCATCGGAGATTCTGCCGATCGACAGCGTGCGCGAGCAGCTGACGCGCGAAGTGGCGATTCGGGTCAGCATGCCCGTGGATCGCGGAGTCTTCGTGGCGCTCGGCGAGATCTTCTCGCGGCATCGCGGCGATCGCCGGGTGTCGTTCGAGATCGAGCTGCCGTCGGCCTCCAAGCGGCTGCGCGTGAAGGCGGACGTATCGTCGCACATCCGCGTGCGGCCGTCATCGACGTTGATTGCGGAAGTCGAGCAGATCGTCGGTCGAGGATCGGTTTCACTGCGGTGAGCGCCTGCGGCCTGAGCGAGGCGCCGGAGGGAAGCGCGGCGACGCCGCGCCGCCGAGCGAAAGCGAGCGGGGGTGGGGCCCCGCGAGCATAAGAAACGCGAGGTTTGTAGCGTCTGTTCATCACGAAGCCACGAAGGGCACGAAGCAACCTCTAGAGAGTGTTTTCGTGGGTCTTCGTGAACTTCGCGCCTTCGTGATAGGGAAGCGCTGACGAGGAGCATGCCGGCAGAAACCCTGGAATTCGAAAAGCCGATCGCCGTCCTCCTGAAGGAGATCGAGGCGCTCGAGCTGCTGCCGCCGACCGACGCGCGCCAGCGCCAGGTCGAGTTGCTGCGCCAGCGGATCGAGTCGGCCCGTGCCGACCTCTACCGGTCGCTGACGCCGTGGCAGCGCGTGCAGGTCGCGCGGCATCCGAACCGGCCCGGGCCCGAGGAGTTCATCGCGCGCCTGTTCACCGGCTTTGTCGAGATTCACGGCGACCGCCGCTTCGCCGACGACCATGCCATCATGGCCGGCCTGGCGGAATACAGGGGCCGGCCGGTGCTGCTCATCGGCCACGTCAAAGGCAGCGACACCAAGGAGAAGATCTACCGCAACTTCGGTTACGCGCGCCCCGAAGGGTACCGCAAGGCGCTGCGTGCCATGCGTCTGGCGGAGAAGTTTCGTCGGCCGATCATCGTGTTCGTCGACACGCCGGCGGCGTATCCCGGCATCGAATCGGAGGAGCGCGGCGTCGCGGAGGCGATCGCGGTCAATCTGCGCGACATGATGCTCCTCGATACGCCGATCGTCGTCATTGTCAGCGGCGAGGGAGGAAGCGGCGGCGCGCTCGGCATCGCCATCGGGGACCGCGTGCTGATGCAGGAGTTCGCGATCTACAGCGTGATCCCACCCGAAGGGTGCGCCGCGATTTTGTGGCGCGATCCGGCGAAGAAGGTCGAGGCGGCCGCCGCGCTCAAGCTCACGGCGCCGGATCTGCTCAGGGCCGGGATTGTCGATGAGATCGTCCCCGAGCCCATTGGCGGCGCGCACACCGATCCCGCCGCCGCGGCCCGGATGGTCGACGATGTGCTGGAGCGGGTGTTGATCGAGGTGAGCGCGCTCGACAGCCCCGCGCGTCTCGAGCAGCGGTATGAGAAGTTCAGGAATATGGGGAGGCTGGGGGTAGAGTTTATCGATGAGGGGTAGCAAGTGGCCGGTGCAGAAAATGCTCTACCACGGAGGGCACGGTGGGCAATTTCTGCAATACGGAGGTCACGGAGCTTCTTCTCAATATCCGCAGATTCGACGGCGGATTCCCTGACGCAGTCGTGCGACGTTGAAGTTGATGAGAAGACCGATGCGCTTGTGGCTCAGTTTGAGGTAGGAGAGTAATTGCGCTTCGTGGACCGGCAGGATCGTCTCGACCGCTTTTACTTCGACGATCACCTTGTCTTCGACGAGTAGGTCTACGCGGTAACCGAGCTCAATAATGACGCCATCGTATTCGACGGGAAAAGGTTTCTCAACCTCGAATGAAACGCCGAGGCGCTGCAGTTCATGACAAAGGCAGGCCCGGTACGGACGTTCCAGAAGACCAGGCCCGAGCTTTGAATGCACGCGATACGCGGCGCCCAGAATGCTGTTTGTGATGCTGCCGTGAACAAGTTGACTACCGTGTCCTCCGTTCGTATCCGTATCCTCCGTGTTAGCGCTTTTCGTAAGCAAACGGCGGGCCGGGTATGATCTCCCCCCGTTGGGAACATCGGACCTGCGACGAGACGGCGGCGGCGGCCCTTGCGGCGGCGCTCGATCTGGCGCCGCCGATCGCGCGGCTTCTCTGCCAGCGCGGCTTCGGCGACCCTGAGCGGGCCGCGCGATTTCTAAAGCCTTCGCTCGATCATCTGCACGACCCGATGGCGCTCGCCGACATGCGCGTCGCCGTCGATCGCATCATGACGGGGGTGGCGCGCAAGGAGCGGATCGCGGTCCACGGCGATTACGACGTCGACGGCGTCACATCGACGGTCATCCTCAGGCGCGCGCTGGAGCTCGTCGGCGGCGACGTCGTGCACTTCATCCCGGAGCGGCTGCGCGACGGCTACGGCCTGCAACCGGCCGCGATCGATCGCCTGCACGCCGAGGGCGTCACGCTGGTGATTTCGGTGGACTGCGGCATTCGCGGCGCCGAGGCGGGACGGCGGGCCCGTGAGCTCGGGGTGGATCTCATCATCACGGACCATCACGAGCCCGACACCGAGCTACCGCCGGCGCTGGCCGTCATCAACCCCAAGCGACACGACTGCACCTATCCGGACAAGTACCTGGCCGGCGTCGGCGTCGCGCTGAAGCTCGTGCAGGCGCTCTGCCGGCGCGCGGACCGCGACCGCTGGCTCCCGGGCTTCATCAAGCTCGCCGCCATCGGGACGCTCGCCGACGTCGTGCCGCTCGTCGGCGAGAACCGGGTCATCGCGAAGATCGGCCTCGATCTGTTGTCGCGCGGACCCCACAAGGTCGGGTTGCGGTCGCTCGTCGAGGTGTGCGGGCTGAGCGGCAAGACCATCGACAGCTATCACATCGCCTTCATCCTGGCGCCCCGCGTGAATGCGGCCGGCCGGATGAGCACGCCCGACATTGCGACGCGGCTGCTCCTGGCGAACGACGAGTCGATGGGGGACCTGGCGCGCGCGCTCGCGCTGCAGCTCGACGGCGAGAACGCCCGCCGACAGGAAGAGGAAGCCGCGATCGTCGCGGCTGCCAGGAAGATTGTTCAGACGGACCCTGGCGTCGGGGCGCGATCGGTGCTGGTCGTGGCCGGCGACGGCTGGCACCGTGGCGTCATCGGAATCGTCGCCTCGAAACTCGTCGATGCGTTTCATCGGCCCGCGATCGTGCTGTCGGTCGACGGCGACATCGCGCACGGGTCGTGCCGGAGCATCCCCGAGTTCGACATGCTCGGCGCGCTCGAGCGCTGCGCGGGCCTGCTGGTCCGTTTCGGCGGCCACACGCAGGCGGCCGGTCTCAGTCTTGAAACGGCGCGGATCAAAGAGCTGCGCGCGGCGGTCAACGCCGTGGCCGACGAAACGCTGAGGCCGGAGGATTTGATCCCCCGCCTGCGCATCGACGGCGATCTGACCTTTCGCGGCATCACGGGCGGCGTTGCGTCGGGCGTAGTGTCGCTTGCGCCGTTCGGCGCCGGCAACCCGCGGCCCGTGTTCGCGGCTCGAGGGGTCGAGATTGTCGACGGCCCGCGAAAGCTGAAGGAACGGCACCTCAAGATGGCGCTCAAGCAGGAAGGGCGCATCTTCCGCGCGGTCGCCTGGCGTGCGGCGGAGCGCCACGACTACCTCGCCGAGCACAAAGCGGCGCTCGACGTCGCCTTCTCGCTCGAGCAGAACCAGTACAATGGGGAGAGTTACGTCGAACTGACGCTCGCGGATCTCAA
>JAHFUJ010000180.1:0-4158 GCA_023265105.1 Acidobacteriota bacterium | reverse complement strand
TGGCAGCGCCGGACGCGCCTGCTGATCGCCGTGCTGGCCGTCGCCTTTGCCGTCGGCGTCGCGTTCGAGTTCAAGCCGCGCCCGGCCGAGAACGCCGCGGTCCCGGTCGCGCGCACCGATCCGAACGCCGTCGTCGAAAGCACCGGCGGCCGCGTCATGCGCTTCAATCGCGAGCACGAAGACATCAGCGTCGAGTACGACCGGCAGCTCACCTACGCCGACGGCTCGACCAAACTCTTCGGCATCAAGGTCACCACCGGCGACCGCGGCGACGGGCGCGCCTTCACCGTGACGGGCAAGGAAGGACAGGTCGGCCAGAAGGAGTCGGTCGTGGCGCTGAACGGCGAGGTGCAGCTCGTGGCCAGCGACGGCTTCACCGCGAAGACCGAGCACGCGACCTACACCGACAGCGACGGCATCGTTCGCGCGCCGGGCCCGGTCGAGTTCGCCCACGATCGGATGTCCGGCTCGGGCGTCGGCATGACCTATGACAAGAACCGCGACATCCTCGCGATCCTGGATCAGGCCGTCCTTCATGTGGCGCCGGACCAGCAGGGCGGTGGGGCGGCGGAGGTGACGTCGAGCGCGGCCACCTTTGCGCGGCGCGACAAGAACGTACGGTTCGAGCGCGGCCTCAGCGTACGGCGAGCGGGCCAGGTCATCGAGGCGGACGCAGGCGTCGCCTACCTGACACCGGACGAAAAGCAAATCGACATGCTCGAGCTGCGCGGCGGATCGAAGATCACTGGAGCGAGCCCCCGAGCCGGCGGCTTGCAAGCGCTGACCGGCCGCGACATGACCTTGAAGTATTCGCCCAACGGCCAGGCGCTCCAGCACGCGACTGTTGACGGCGACGCGGTGATCCAATTGGCGGGCGGGACGGGCAAGATGGGCCGGCAAATCGCCGCCAACACGATCGACATCACGCTCGCCCCCGACGGATCGACGCCGACTGCCGTCGCGGGACGAGAGGGGGTGACGCTGACGTTCCCGGCCGAGCCGGGAGGTGCCACGCGGACCATCCGCGCCACGACCCTGGACGCCAAGGGCGAGCCGGGTCGCGGTCTCACCAAGGCGCAGTTCGGCGGGAACGTCCAGTATCGGGAACGAGGCCCGGCGATCGATCGCGCCGCCAGCTCCGGCCTGCTCGACCTGGCGTTAAAGCCCGGGATGAGCGCGATCGAGGACGCCACGTTTACCCGTGCCGTCCGCTTCGAAGAAGGGCAGATGGCGACGCTGTCGGCCGCCGCGCGGTACGACGTCGACAAAGGGCTCGTCGAGCTGACCGGCACCGAGCCCGGCGTCGGGGCGCCGCACGTGGTCAACGAACAGATCTCGGCCGACGCGACGCGCATCGACGTCACGCTCGCCGGGCCGAAAATAAAGGCGGCCGGCAGCGTCAAGAGCGTCCTGCAGCCGCCCAAACAGGGGGCGCAACCAGACGCCGCGAAATTGCCGTCGCTGTTAAAGCAGGATCAGCCGGTGAATGTGACCGGTGACGATCTGAGTTACGACGCCGTGGCGGCGCGAGCCACCTATACGGGCAAGGCGCAGTTGTGGCAGGGCGATACGAGCGTGCGCACCGACACGCTCGTCATCGACAAGAAAACCGGCGATCTCAGCGCGAGTGGCTCGGTCGTGACGACCGTTCGGTTCGAGCAGGTGAGCCGGGACAAGAAGAAGGAACGCATCGCCTCGGTCGCAACCGCGAAGGAGTTCAAATACGAGGAGTCCGTCCGGCGCGCGACGTACACGGGCGACGCCCACTTGAGCGGGCCGCAGGGCGATATCACGGCGGCGAAGATCGAGCTGTATCTGAAACCCTCGGGCGACGAGCTCGACCATGCCGAGGTGTCCGACAACGTCACCCTCCACGAGCAGAACCGGAAAACGACTGGGTCGCATATGACGTATACGGCGGCCGACGAGCGCTACGTCGTCACCGGCGCGCCGGTGACGATCGCCGACCAATGCGGACGCGAAACGATCGGCAAGACGTTGACGTTCCTGAAAGCCACCGATACGATCGACGTCGACGGCAACGAGCGCATCCGCACGCAAACGAAAGGCGGAGGGAAGTGTCCGTGAGACGGCAGCCCAAAAGCTCTACCACGGAGGGCACGGTGACGAACGGAGCGCACGGAATTTCTTTCTTTGAACTCCGTGACCTCCGTAGGCCTCAGTGTTCTCAGTGGTAGAGCCGTCTCCGCATGGCCACGCTTCGGACCCACGATCTCACCAAATCCTACGGCGGCCGCACCGTCGTGCGCGGCATCAACCTCGATGTCGCGTCAGGCGAGATCGTCGGGCTGCTCGGCCCGAACGGCGCCGGCAAGACCACCACGTTCTACATGACCGTTGGCTTGACCGCGCCCGACTCGGGGCGCGTCGTGCTCGATGGCCAGGATGTCACCGACGATCCGATGTACGTCCGCGCCCGGAAAGGCATCGGCTATCTGCCGCAGGAACCGTCGATTTTCCGGGGCCTCACCGTCGAGCAGAATATTCTCGCCATTCTTGAAACGATCGGGCTCGACGCCGCGGGGCGCCGGGCGCGGCTTCGCGAGCTGCTCGCGGAGCTGAATTTGACGCCGCTCGCGCAGGCGCCCGCCTACACGCTGTCGGGCGGAGAGCGTCGGCGGGCGGAAATCACGCGCGCGCTCGTCATCTCGCCGAAATTCATCCTGCTCGACGAGCCCTTCGCCGGCATCGATCCGATCGCCGTCACCGACATCCAGAAAATCATCTTCCACCTCAAAGACCGCGGCATCGGTGTCCTCATTACCGATCACAACGTGCGCGAGACCCTTCGGATCACCGACCGCGCGTACATCGTGCACGGCGGCGTCATCTTCAAGAGCGGGACCCCCACCAGCCTGGCCACCGACGAAGAGGTCCGTCGGATTTATCTGGGGACCGAGTTCCGGTTGGACTAAAATAAGGCCTGGGAATTGCATCAGCCGGGGCGCCGCGGCCGACGACGGGCCGCGGGCGTGGCCTCAAGCTGCTTGCAAGTGTCAACATTGCAACGGTTTAGCTGACCGACCGACGCCGACATGGGCATCCAGCAGAAGCTTCACACGAAGCTCGTTCAGAAACTGATTCTCACGCCGTCGCTGCAGCAGGCGATCAAGCTGCTGCCGATGTCGACGCTCGAGCTCTCGGACCTTCTGAATCAGGAAATGGTCGAGAACCCGCTCCTCGAGGAAGTGCCGACTGAAGAGCTGCAGCCGGCCGACACCGCCGCGACGCCGGAGAAGCCCGAGACCGAGCAGCAGGCCAATAAGATCGACACCTGGGACGATCAGGACTACGAGTACTTCTTTGGCGATTACCTCGACGACGGCTACCGGCCCCGGGCTCCCCAGGAGGTCAAAGAGCTTCCGCCCATCGAAAACACGCTCTCCACGAGCAGCTCGCTGTCGGATCACCTCATGTGGCAACTGTCGATGCAGAGCGACGAGCCGCTGCTGCGCGAGATCGGTTCCGCCATCATCGGCAACCTCGACGACGACGGCTATCTGGTCGCCTCGTTCGAGGAGTTGGCGGCGATGGGACCGTGGGCCGTGGGCGACGTCGAACGCGCGCTGCGGCTGGTGCAGGGGTTCGACCCGACCGGCGTGGCCGCCCGCGACCTGCAGGAGTGTCTCCTGCTGCAGCTCCGCCATCTCGGCCTGGAGGGGACGCCGACCGAGAAGATCATCACCGATCATCTGCGCCTGCTTCAGAACCATCAAGTGCCGGAAATTGCGCGGAAGCTCGGCCTGGCGATCGACGATCTCAAGGAGCACATCGAGATCATCCGCAATCTCGATCCGAAGCCCGGCAGCCGCTATAACCCTTCGCAATCACAGTATGTGATTCCCGATGTCTACGTCATCAAGGTCGAGGATCAATACGTCGCGGTCCTGAACGAGGACGGGTTGCCGCAGATGCGCATCAGCCCGGTGTATCGGCGCCTGCTCGACAAGGGGGCGGCCGACAACAACGACGAGACGCGCGCGTACGTGAAAGACAAGTTTCGCTCGGCCCTGTGGTTGATCAAATCGGTCGAGCAGCGGCAGAAGACCATTCACAAAGTCGCCAACAGCATCATCAACTTCCAGCGCGATTTTCTCGACCACGGGATCGAACATCTGCGCCCGCTGGTGCTGCGCG
>JAHFUJ010000179.1:4568-9784 GCA_023265105.1 Acidobacteriota bacterium | reverse complement strand
TGCTTATGCTTGCCCTTGAACTGATCGAGCCAGGTCATATCCCACTGGCCACTGGGGCGCGCCGGCGCCTGGGCGGAAACGCCCTCGACGGAGGAATCGACCATCGCGAAGCCTGCGAGCGACGCGAGCACCGAGAAGAACGAACGCCGGTCTTGGGCGGAGGACATGAGCGAGCTCCTTGATCGTGACAAAGTGGCGAAGGCCTCTCAGATGGTATCCTTGACGCTGCTCGAAGCCAAGGGATTCCGTGCGGTAAAATCACCGCTGTGAAGTATCTCAAGTACGCGTTCGTCGGCTTGGCGCTTTGCCTGAGTGCCCAGGCCTGCCGTGGCGGGAACGACGGACCACGCCGGCCAAAGGCCCGCTACGCGCTGGCCGGCCCGCTGGTTCCGGCGGCGACGACGATGGTCACGGCCTGGGACATTCCGGACAATCCGCTCAACGATTCGACGCTTGGCAATTCGCCGCTTTCGGAACAGGTCCGCTGGGGCTATCGGATTTTCGTCGATACGCCAAGACAGGCCGCGCGCTTCACACACTCAAGAATGTCGTGCAACAACTGTCACCTGAACGCCGGACAGCGAGAGCGATCGCTGCCGGTCGTCGGTGTGGCGGGCCTCTTTCCCGAATACAACGCGCGGGCAGGGCGGCTGATCAGTCTTGCCGATCGCATCGTCGACTGCTTCATAAGGAGCGAGAACGGCACCGGGAGCCTCGAGGACAGCGACGATCCGAGCGCCGTCGAAAACGTACGGGACCTGCTGCCGTCGCCGACGTCGAAAGAAGTGCTTGCCGTCGCGGCGTATCTCGCGTGGCTGTCCAAGGGTTATCCGGTCGGTCAGAACCCCGCGTGGCGTGGCCGGAACGCCATTCCGGCCGACCGACTGATTCCGGTCGACAAGCTCGATGGGCACAAGGGCGAGGGGCTCTTCACCGAGAAGTGCACTTCGTGTCATGGAGCGGACGGGCAGGGCGTGCAGATTGGCGACAAGAAGGCAGGGCCGTTGTGGGGACCTGACTCTTGGAACGATGGAGCCGGTGCGGCCCGCGTCTACACGCTGGCGGGAATTATTCGATACGCGATGCCGTATCTCGATCCCGGCAGCCTGACGGACGACGAAGCTCAGCACATCGCGGCGTTCATCACCTCGAAGCCGCGAGGGCGCTATCCGTTCAAGGAAAAAGACTACGCGTCGGCGTCGATCCCTGTCGACGCGGTGTATTACAAGGCGCAACGATAGAAGCGGAGCGATATGGCTCACGCCACGCAGAAGGTGGACCTCAAGGCGGTCGTTGTCGAAAGGCCAGCACACGGGCCGCGGGACAAGCCCGCCGGACTTCGCGAGTTCTCGCCCCGGGCCATCCTCTGCGGTCTCGGGGTCGCCGTCGTGATGGGGGCCTCGTACCCATACGTCGTCCTCAAGCTTGGCTTCGGTCCCAACGTGTCGGTTGTTGCCGCCTTCTTCGGGTATCTCGCGCTTGGCATCGTCTTCAAGGATTACAACCGCTGGGAGAACAACATCGTCCAGACCGCGGGCACGGCCGCCGCGCAGACGGCGTTCATGTGCGTGCTGCTGGCCGCTTTCGACATGCTCGCCGCCAGCGACACGGTGTCGTTCAACCTCATCCTGACGCCGCTTCAGTCCTTCGTCTGGTTGACGACGGCAGGGCTGCTCGGGGTGCTGCTGGCCGTACCGATGCGGCAGCACTTCGTCGTCGACGAGAAGCTCACCTACGCCGACGGCTTGGCGGCAGGCGAGACGCTTATCGTCCTTGACGGGCGAGGGACCCAAGCGCGAGCGGCGGCGTGGGCGCTCGCCGGTGGGGCCATCGCTTCGGCGGCCGTGATGCTGATGACCGAGGACGCCTACGTCCTGAAATGGTTTCCGTCGGTGCTGCTCGTGGGAACCGCGGTGACGATGACGACGGGCGTCGGCATCAACTGGAGCCTGCTGTCCCTGGGTTCGGGGATGTTGGTCGGACTGCGCATCAACATCAGCATGCTGGTCGGCATGGTCATCTCGTGGATCGTCGCGCCGTACGCGCTGCTGCACTACGGCGTCCTCGCCGAGCGCTTCACGAAGAACGACGTCCTGCTCTGGGTGATGTGGCCGGCGACCGGGTTGATGGTTTCGGGCGGGCTTGCCGCGCTCGTCCTGCGCTGGTCGATCCTCGTCAAGACGTTCCGCAATCTCTCGACAGCGAGTGTCAGCGGGGAGGACTTCCCGCTCAAGTGGGTGGGCGTGGGCGTGGCTGTCACGGGAGTCGCGCTGATCGTCGTGCAGAAGGTGAGCCTCGGGCTCGACATCTGGATGACGGTCGTGGCAATCCTGCTGTCGCTGCCGCTGATGCTCGTCGGGTTGCGGGTGCTGGGCGAGACCAACTGGGGGCCCATCAGTGCCATGTCGAACCTGATGCAGGGCATCTTCGGCGTCCTGGCGCCGGGGCAGATGGCGGCGAACATGATCGCGAGCGGGACGACGGGGACGATTGCCGTCGAGTCCGAGGCGCTGATGCAGGACTACAAAGCGGGGGACATGATCGGCTCCTCGCCGAAGTACCTGACGATGATGCAACTGCTGGCCACGCCCGTGGGCGCGGCGGCGGTATCGTGGATGTACCCGCTGTTGCGCAACACGTACGGCATCGTGGGCGAGAACGCGGGGCTGGCCTCGCCGACCTCGCGGAGGTGGGCCGGATTTGCGGAAATTCTCTCGAAAGGCTTGAGCGCCCTGCCGCCCGGGGCCGTGACGGCGCTCGTCATCTTCTCGATCCTCGGCGTCATCTTCACGGTGCTCGAGGGTCGCAAGAAAAAGTGGGTGCCTTCGCCGACCGGCGTCGGCATCGGGATGCTCGTCCCCGCGGCCGTGATTTTCGTGATGTTCCTGGGCGCGGTGGCCGATCGGATCTGGTGGAAGGCCGACCGGCGATCCAACGAGCTCTACATGACGCCGCTCGCCTCGGGCCTCATCGCGGGCGAGGCGATCATCGCCGTCGTCATTCCCCTCCTCGCCGTCCTCGGCCTCGTGCACCCGTAGGCGGTGTCAGCGCTCGCCGGTCTCAATCGCCAGGCTACACACTTCGTCAAGGGCAGCCTGCGCCTCGGCTGACGGATTGACGAACTTGAACGCAAGGGAGTACTGCCTCTGCAGCGCGGCACCTCCAGGGAGTGAGACTTCGGCCGGCTGACGCCGCACGACACGTCCGGTGAGCCGCACGGGCACCGCAAGCAGCTCAAGCACCAGCGGCCACTCGCCGCCCAGCCGCAGTTCGTCGCCCGCACGGATGAGGGTACCGCTCCGGCTCACGTTCACCAAGTCGGCGACAGTGTTGGCAAACCGCACACGCGCGCCGACAACGGTGACACGACGTGATCGCGGGCGGTTCTGCATGGAGTGAAGAAGACTTATGTCGCCGCGGAGCTGCGCCCGCTTGGCAGGGTGCCGTCGGATGACACGATGGCGAAGGATAGCAGGAACGCGCAGTGAGGGGAAGTGAGCAGGACGGACCCGACGAGCAGGGGATGCGAGGCCGAGCACGGGGGCAGACCGAGGCGATTTTTCACACCCCTCTAATCGTGAGGTTTGGCAACGCCGAAAAGAGACTTGTCGGCTGTTTGTGGAGGTGCACATGGCAGACTCCGAACGATTGGGCGACCCTCCCGGCGCTCCTGGCGACTCCCACGGGAACGTGACCGACGTCCCCTGGCTGGAGGAGTTGCTCCAGGGCGCACGCCAGCACCTTGAGGAGGACGTTGCCAGCTGGATGGCCGAGTTGACGGCTGCTCACGCGACGATGCTCGACGGGCGTGGCAGTAAGCGGCTCTCAGGAGCGGTCGAACACCTGGGTCGATTAGAGGAGGCATTGCGCCACGCACCTGATCGCTTTGAGACGCAACTGCGGGAGCGCATTCGAGTGGAGCGGGGCAAGGCGAAGCGGCGTTTGGAAGAACTTTTCGACCACGCGCCAATCGGCCTGGCGTTGATCGACATGGATCGGCGTCGGATACAGGTCAATGACGCGTTCTGCCACCTCACCGGCTATAGTCGGAGCCAATTGATCGGAACCACCGTTCCGGCGATCACCCACCCTGACGACGTCGACCTCGATGCCGGGGACCGACAACGGTTGCTTCAGGGTGAGATCACCGCCTATCAGATTGAGAAGCGTTACGTGCACGCCTGGGGGCACTACGTCTGGGTGCTCGTGACCGTGTCGCTCGTCCGTGACGACGACGGTAAGCCACTGTATTTCATTTCACAAGTTCAAGACATCTCCGAACGCAAGGCGCAGGTGAGACGCCTTGAAGATCTGGTCGACCACGATTTTCTCACGGGTCTGTTCAATCGGCGGCGCTTCGAGCAGGAACTGGCCAAAGAGGTCGGCCGGGCGGCGCGCTACGGTCCCACCGGCGCAGTGCTCTTGATCGATCTCGACCACTTCAAGCAGGTCAACGATCGGTTTGGACACAAGGCAGGAGACGATCTGCTCAAAACAGTCGCGGTGGCGCTGAGGCGTCGCGTGCGCCAGACGGACATACTCGCAAGAGTCGGTGGGGACGAGTTCGCCGTGATCCTCCCTCAAACCGATGCTGACCAGGCTCAGCTCGTTGCCGACGGGATCGTCAAGGCCTTGAGACGGCAAACAGCCGTCCTCGGCGACCAGGTCATCCATACGACGGCCAGTGTAGGCGTCGCGTTGTTCGACAGCCACAGTGAAGCGGAACTGCTGGCGTGTGCCGATGTCGCCACGTACGAGGCCAAGGAGGCAGGGCGAGATCGCTTCGCGATGTACCCGGCCGGGGCACATCTTCAGAAGCGGGTACCGGAGCGGTTTGCGGAGTTGCAGCGGATCCGCCAGGCCCTCGATGAAGACCATCTACTGCTCTACTGTCAGCCGATCGTCGATCTCGCGAGCAACGAGGTCAGCCAATACGAGCTCTTGCTGCGGCTGGAAGGGGAACCAGGCGCCACGCCGCTTCCACCGAGCGCCTTTCTCTACGTTGCGGAGCGCTTCGGCCTGATTCAGTCGATCGATGGCTGGGTCGTCCACAAGGCGATTGCCTTGCTCGCCGCACACGCGCGGGCAGGACGTCCACTCACGCTCAACGTCAACATCTCGGCCAAATCGATTGGCGACACCCAGTTCGCGGCGACCATCGAGGCCGCCCTCGCGCAAGCCGCGATCGATCCGGCACACCTGATCTTTGAGCTCAC
>JAHFUJ010000179.1:0-4468 GCA_023265105.1 Acidobacteriota bacterium | reverse complement strand
CCGTGATCAGCCGTCGTACGTGTGTCCGGCTTTTATGGCCGGACCCTGACGGGCATTGGGTAATCGCTACCCAATCGGAACTAGATTCCCACCATAGTCGAGCGCTGCCATCACATTTTGGCCAAAACGGCGGGCTGAGGCCCTGGCACTCAGAATGCGTCTCGCACGACCCGATGTTGACGTTTCCGCAGCGGAGGTGCTGATGGACGCGGAGAACACCGCGGACCAATCGAGCCGCGGACATTGTCTGCCCCGCAGCCTGTTGGTGGACCACGCGGCGGCGCTGATCGGCGTGTCGCGGCGGACCGTGTACAACAGGATTCGCGACGGGCGTCTCAAGACGATTCGAACGCCAAGCGGCACGCAGCGCGTACTGCGCGAGTCGCTGGAAGCCCTGCTGCGAGAGATGCACGAATCGAAGGCGCGCGCGATCGAATGGGCCGAAGCTAGAGGCCGAAGCTCTGACGCTTCAAGTGCACAAGCCCTTGCGCGAGATCCCGAGCGTTCTGCCGGCGGCGCTGACCCTGCCACGGTGCTCGTGTAGGGCAACCCTGAGGCAAATCAATCCTAGAGACCGAGTCGCTGGCGCTTAAGGTACAGGCCCTTGCGCGAGATGCCAAGCGCTCGGGCAGCGGCGTCGGCCTTGCCGCGATGCTCGTGCAGGGCGACCTTGATCATTTCGCGCTCGATTTTCGAGAGCGTCGGCATCAGCTTGGTGTTGAGCGGCACGGCCAGCTCGAAGTTGTTCGATGTCGCACGGGGGGCGGGCCTGGCGCTGAGGATTTCGTCGGACAGCGCGGCGGGTGTGAGGACGGCATTCGGCTCGGCGAGGGCCACCATGCGACGGACTTCGTTTTGCAGTTGCCGAATGTTCCCAGGCCATGAACACAGCATGAGGTGTTCCATCGTCTCTTCTGCGATTCGGATCTGGTGTTTTCGAAACTCCGCGGCCGCGCTCGAGACGAAATGGTTGACGAGCGAGGGAATCTCGTCGCGGCGTTCGCGCAAGGGCGGGATCTGGAGCCGGATCACGTTGAGCCGATAGAACAAATCCTCGCGAAAGAGTCCCTCCTTGACGACCCGTTCGAGGTTGGAGTTGGTGGCCGCGAGCACGCGCACATCGACCGTGAACGGAGTCGAGTCGCCGAGAGGACAGATTTCGCCCGATTCCAGGAAGCGCAGCAGCTTCGGCTGGAGATCGAGACCGAGCAGGCCGATCTCGTCGAGAAACAGCGTGCCATCGCGAGCGCTTCTGATGATGCCGGGGTTGTCGCGGTCCGCGCCCGTAAACGCGCCCCGACGGTACCCGAAGAGCTGGCTTTCCAGCAGATCGCGCGGGATGGCGCTGCAGTTGAAGGGGATGAACGGCTTCTGGGCGCGGGCCGAGTAGCCGTGGACCGCGCGCGCCAGGATTTCCTTGCCGGTGCCGCTCTCGCCCGTGATCAGGACGCTCACGTTGGTCGTCGCAATGCGCTTCGCGAAAGACATCAGCTCGCGCATCCGACCGGTCACCACCGCGTGACCCGCGTCGGTGGTCACGTCCTCGATCGGCCACAGCGTCATGCGCTCCTCACGCTCGGCGCGCGCGCTCTCGATGTCGTGAAGCGTGGCCAGCAAAAGCTTGACGGCGTTGAGCGCCGCGACCGACTCGATGTCGTCTTTCGGCCGAACGATGATCTCGACGGTGCGGTCGCGCGCGAAGCCGATGGTCATGCACCGGTCGCCGGTGTCGGGTGGCGTCTGGGGCTCCGGCGGCGTGCCGGTGAGCGCGAGCAGCTCGCATTGGCCGTCGCTGGCGCGTGCGACCGCCGTCGCGTGGTGCACCGCCCCGGTTTTTTCGAAGAGGTCGACAATCTCGCGGGCGAGCAGCTCAGGACGGCTGGCGTGGAGCAGCAGGGCGGCCGTGGCTTCCAGAACGTTTCTCGCGGCGCGAGACGGATGGTCGTCGGAGGGAGACGCCGGCGCCGGGGCGAAGCGATCCGGGTGAGGGCCGGTCGCTGCATGGGTTGCGGCGTTCCAGCAGCGAGCGAGCTCGATCTGGCCAGGCGCGTGGCGCAGGCTGGTGTACAGGCGTTCGGCGCGTTCGCGATGAAGCCGCGCAGTGTCGATGTGACCGGCGCGCGCGAGCGCGCAGGCGAGAATTCTCTCGTATTGCGCGTATAGATCCGGCGGCTGACTCGCAAGATTGTCCGCAATACCGTCGAGCAGCGTGAGCGATTCCGGAATGCGATTCGCCTGCTGGAGCAATTCCGCCTTGGTCAATTGCGCCATATTGGAGAGCAGGTGGTCTCCGGCCTCAGCGGCCAGAGAGAGCACCAAGTCTGCGTGCGCGAGCGCGTCGTCGAAACTGCCCTGCCGTCCGAGAAGCTGCGTTCGTGTGAGCTGGGTATGTCTATACACATACCGCGCGCGATCCTGTGGAAGTCGAACCGACTGTTCAATTTCATCGAGCAGAAGCGCGCACTCATCGGCGCGATCTTGCGCCAATCGAATGCGGGCTACACTTTCGAAGGCTGCCCTCCAGGTCTCTCCGCCTTGGGGTACAAGAGCGATCGCGCGTTGGTGATAATCGACAGACTCATCGAATCGGCCGAGCAAGAAAAAGACATTTCCGAGATTGCCTACCGCACCTGCGCGAGCGCTGACGGCGCCCGACTCCTCGGCCAGTTGCAAGCACCGTCGCCCGTGCGTAACCGCGGCATCGACGTCGGAAAGCATCAGTGAAATGCCAAGATGCGTGTTTTCGGCCGTTGCCTCGAGCCAAAGGTTCGGAACAGCGATAAGACTTTGCTGGCCCAGACGCGTGTGGCGCTGTGCGTTGCCAAGTAGACCTCTTCTTGCTTCCATCTGGCCGATGAAGATGTGGAGCGCCGCCGTCACCTGGGCATGCCCCAGCTTCGTGGCGTTCGCTCGAAGCTCTGCGAATAACGGGCTGACCGCGTCGGGACCGGAACGGTCCGATAAAACCAACAGAAGCTTGAGCTGCGACCAGCACAGGCGCTCGAGATCTCCAACCTGACTTGCAAGCGCAATCGATCGCTGAAGATGAACGATCACCGAGTCAGTATTCGCATGTTCCCATTCCAGTCGTGCGAGAACCAGCTCGCAGGCGCTCCGATCGGCTGCCGTCAGATCCCTCGATCTTGACACGGACTCTGCGAGCGTCCGGCTTTGTGCAAATCTTCCAGTGCGCTCAAGCAGGTCTGCATTCAGCAGGTCTGCCGCAAGTCTGTCACGACGATCGGCACCGGCATGTTCCAGGGCCTTCAGAGCTTCGGCGAACCGTCCCGCAGCATTCAGTTGTCTAACAGCGGTCAACGACTCCATGATCCAAGTCCTTTCCAGTAGGTGGCTGGATGGTCCGTCGTGGTTGTTGCGAATGCATTCTTGCCGAACGGGCGCGCTGTGAAGCGTTATATTCCAGATCCTGGCAAAGAATCTGTGCAGGCCAAAAAATCAGCTCCGGCTTTGGCCGCATTGGAAGGTTTCGGCCCCTCCTGGATGGCCTGGGAAGGCCTCCTGCCACACCGTTCGCCAGAGGAGAAAGCTAAGGTGGGCGACGGCTTGAACACTCTCTAGTGGACGATCGGACCGTCTCGATGGGGAGATGAAGAGGCCAATCGGACACGCGCTGCAGCCATGAGGTCGTGAAGCGATTCTCCGTCCCGAGGGGCGCAGACGCACGTCACCGTTGTTCCAATTGATAATGTGCCGCCGCCGCGGAGCGGGAACCGATCGTTGCGGATATCACCAAGAATTCGATGCGCGATCGCGTCCGCCGCAGGTGCGTCAGTGTCATTTAACAGCGCAACGAATTCATCGCCCTCGTGGCGGAACAAGATATCGGCGACGCGCAAGCCTGACCTTAGGTGTCCAACGACATGTCGGAGAACGTCGTCGCTGACATTGCGTCCATGCACTGCATTGATTTGCTTGAGTCCGACCACGTCGATAAGCAACAGCGTGAACTCCGACGTCAGCCGGTCGATCCCGGTGGCGTCGACCAGTTGTTCGAGTTGCTTGAGATTTGGCAGGCCGGTCAGCGGATCACGACGAGCCGAGCCGTCGAACTCCGCAGCTCGTTTGAACGTGTGGGCGATTTGGCGCGCGACCACTTCGATGATCCTGCGATGGTCCTCGCTGAATCCATCGGCAGTTGCGGAATACAGCGTCAATACTCCAACCAACTCATCATCCGACAGCAGCGGCGTACTCAGGCAACTGCGCAGGCGAGGCGTCAGGTGTCGCGCCACGTGCCCGAGATCCAGTCTTGGATCTGAGTTGACGATCGTCTGTCGATTGGCGGCCACCCATCCGCTTAACCGCTGTCCGAGCGGTATTCTCAGGCCTCTGACCACAGACGTTGCCTCGCCCGTTGCGTGTGTTGCCTTGAGCTCGTCTGCGGCGGCATCGTACGAGTACAACACGCACAACGAGGAAGGAATCAGACGTCGCAGGTGTTTGGCGA
>JAHFUJ010000178.1:5308-9812 GCA_023265105.1 Acidobacteriota bacterium | reverse complement strand
CTCCAGGCGCGGTCGCGATCTACTACGACATCGGCCAGGGGCAAGGGTTCAGTCGCGTCATCCCCGTCGACGGGAGTCCGCATCTGCCCAGCCACATCCGCCTGCGGCACGGCGACGCGCGCGGCCGGTGGGAGGGTGACACGCTGGTCGTCGACGTCATCAATTTCACCCAAAAGACCGACGTCCGAGGATCCCGCGAGAACCTGCATCTCGTCGAACGCTACCGGCGTGTCGATGCGAATACGCTCACGTTCCAGGTGACGCTGGAGGATCCGACAACGTGGACGAGACCCTGGACGGCCATCCAGGAGCTGACGAAGAACAGCGACAAGGCGAATCAGGTCTACGAAGGCGGGTGTCACGAGGGTAATTACGGTCTGCTCGGCATGCTCGCGAACACGCGCGCCGCGGAGAAAGCGTTTGCGGAGGGTCGCGGCCCCGATCCGGCCACCCAGGACAACGCCACCGGCGGAGCAGTCGAAAATTGAAGCTCGTGCTGGTGTTGGTTGCCGCGCTCGCCGCGGGACAAGACCGACCGCAAACGGTTGCCGGTTGCCCGGGAGCTTCGCAGCAATTCTACCCGTGTGCGAAGGCCAAGGCGCGGGCGTTCAATCCACCGCGCATGCCCGACGGCACGCCAGACATGCGGGGAGCGTGGAACAACCCGACGACATCGGGAAGCCAAAACATTGAAGATTACCCTGGCGACAGTTTCTTGGGCCCGCAGAAGACGCTGATTGTCGACCCACCTGACGGCAAGATCCCGTACCTACCAAGATGGGCGACGAAAAAACAGGAGAACCTCCAGCAATACATCGACCCGTTTGGCACATGCTATCCACCCGGTGTTCCGCGCCATGTGTATTCGCCGCGCGGCCATCACATCCTTCAAAGTCCCGGGGTCTTCGCCATCGTGTCCGAGTTTGCGCATGTGTATCGGATGATCCCCACTGATGGCAGTCCGCATATTGGAAACGACATCCGCCTCTACATGGGAGACTCCCGCGGCCGATGGGAGGGCAACACGCTCGTCGTCGACACGGCCAATCTCACTGATAGAACCTGGCTTGACATCGTTGGGGACTTCCATAGCGACGCGTTGCACGTGATCGAACGGTTTACGCTGCTCGATCCCGACACGATCTTCTACGAGACCACGTTGAACGACCCGAACGTGTTTACGCGGCCCTGGACGATGGCCTTTCCCTTGGTGCGGATGGAGAAGGGGCATGAGGTCCTGGAAGAGGCGTGCTTCGAAGGCGATCACGACATTCCGGAATTGCTCGAGACGTACAAGCTCTACCTCGGACTGAATCCTCCGAAGTGACCTCTGCCGTTCGCGCCGCGGTTGCACGATGCGTGATCGATTTGCTGATGGCGTTCTAGCCACCTTCGTCCTGATGGCGCTGGCGGCAATCCCGGCGGCGGCTCAGACTGCCGTCGCCCTTCGACTGGGCTCAGGGCAGGCCCTTCGACTCGGCTCAGGGCAGGCCCCACGTGGAGCGCTGCCCCGCACGGATGATGGCAAACCCGACCTGTCCGGCGTGTGGCAGGTTCTGAACACGGCGGCGTGGGACATTCAGGACCATCAGGCGGCGTTGGGTGTTCCAGCCGGTCAAGGAGTGGTTGCGGGAAACGACATTCCTTACCAGCCGTGGGCCCTCGCCAGGAAGCAGGAGAACCTCAAGAACCGCCGGACCGCCGACCCCGAGACAAAATGCTTCTTGCCGGGGATCCCGCGCATCACCTACATGCCGTACCCGTTCCACGTCGTGCAGACGCCGGCCCAGGTGTCGATCCTCTACGAATACCTCCACGCGACGCGCAATGTCTTCATGAACGTTGAGCATCTCCCTGGTTCCATCGAATGGTTCATGGGGGATTCGCGCGGCCGATGGGACGGGGATACGCTGGTCGTCGATGTCAAGGACTTCACTGACCAGACGTGGCTCGATCGGGCTGGAAATTTTCATAGCGAGGCGCTGCACCTGGTGGAGCGGTATACGCTTGTCAGCCCCGACCACATCGAGTATGAGGTCACCGTCGAGGATCCGAAGGTGTTTACAAGATCGTGGAAGATGAGCATGCCCCTGTATCGTCGCAAGGAAAGAAATGTTCGGATCCTGGAATACGAATGCTACGCCTACGTACATGAAGAGGAGGCGCGGCGGCGCGCAGTGCCGCCGCGGTAGCTTTCAGCTCTCAGCCTCCAGCTCTCAGCAGCACGCATTGGCCGAAAGCTGACAGCTGATGGCTGATAGCTACGCCAAGTCAAGTGACGTCCGGGATTATTGAACCCACCGGGCTGTGGGTGTAGAGTTCAGCCGTGACAGAAAGATTAGGAGTCATCTGATGCGCGCATCACTCATGTTGCTCTTGGCCCTCGCCCTTGCAGCGGCGTTCCCCGTCGCCCAAACCCGGACGGCGAAGACATTGGACGTCTACGTCACCGACGTGGAGGGCGGCAATGCCACGCTCTTTGTCACACCTTCCGGGGAGTCGGTGCTCATCGATGCGGGAAACGGCGGCGCGGCCGCCGCCCGCGACGTCGATCGGATCATGGCGGCCGCCAACGACGCGGCCGTCAAACAGATCGATCACCTGATCGTCACGCACTGGCACGGCGATCATTTCGGCGGCCTTGCGGAGCTCGCGGGCCGCATCCCGATTCGAAACTTTTACGATCACGGCGCGAACGTGCAGCCCAACGCGGCGACCGACGAATTTCTGCAGAAGGTGTATCCGGGCCTGACCGGCAAGGCGAAGCACACGGTCGTCAAACCTGGCGACAAGATTCCGGTGGCCGGCCTCGATTGGCGCGTGGTGGCCGCGGGGGGCGGCGGGCTCAAGACGCCACTCCCTGGCGCCGGCAGACCGAATCCCACGTGCGCCAGCTACAAGACTCAGGACCCTGACGCGACCGAGAACGCCCAGTCGGTGAGCAGCTTCATTACCTTCGGGAAGTTTCGGATCGTTCACATGGGCGATCTGACCTGGAACAAGGAATTCGAGTTGATGTGTCCGGTCGACCGTCTCGGCGCCGCGGAGGTGTTCGTGGTTTCACATCACGGGCAGCCCATCTCGAACTCACCGGTGCTCGTGCACGCGCTTCGGCCGCGGGTGGCCATCATGAACAA
Organism: Acidobacteriota bacterium; assembly: GCA_023265105.1. Classification (GTDB taxonomy): domain Bacteria; phylum Acidobacteriota; class Vicinamibacteria; order Vicinamibacterales; family CAVVIG01; genus JAHFUJ01. The sequence goes on along the minus strand of JAHFUJ010000178.1, from coordinate 6,675 downwards.
CGGTCTCCGCAAAGGCGGACAGCCCGACGCGATGAAGATTCTTCTTTCGTCTCCTGGTCTCGAGGACCTCTGGCAGCTTCACTTCTCGTATCTCGGCGGGCAGGAGTACACCGCGCCTGGAATGTTCATCGCCAACCCGGAGGAGGCTAGCGTCCCGGTGGCGCCGATGACGCCTCCGCAGCCGGGAGCCGGCGGCCCTCCGCCGCCCCAGCACAACGGAACGGCGTACTGGATCAAAGTGTCGGCGCAGTCCGATGGCGCCTTCACGGTCACCAACAGCCGGAACGGCTTCAGCAAGACTTACCGAGCGAGAGCCACCAGCTAAAGTTGTTCTTACAACGGCTGATCACGAAGGCGCGAAGACCCACGAAGGTCACGAAGCTCTTTGACTAAAGAACTTCGTGTTCCTTCGTTCACTTCGTGTCTTCGTGATTGAACGGCTGGGAATGAGCCGCCACGACGAAGTGAAAAATGCGCTAGAAAATCGCTAACGGATTGAGAGGCGATCCGGTGCCGCCTTCAACCGGCAGCGGCGCGAAGGTCATCAAGAACTCGTACCGCTTCAGACGCCGCGCCACGTCCACCGCCCGTTCCAGGTCCATGCACTCGACAATGTTGACGCCCATCCAATTGAGCACCGCGACGTGGATCGGGTTGTTCGGAAGGCCCTCGGCCGCTCCCCATCCGGGTCGCGGCGCCCAGTCGATGTTGAAATCATGGCCGATGAAGGCCGGCTCGCGTTCCTTGATCCAGGGGATCGTGTCGGCATAATAGCCTGGCACCTGACCGGTCCACGGCCCTTCCTTCGCCCGCCTCTTCCAACGCCCGACGTACAGCAGCACCACGTCGCCCGCACCTGCCTTGACGCCAGATTTCTTCTCCCACGCCTCCAGATCGGCCCGCGTGATCGGCGTGCCCGGCTCGATCCACTCGACGCCTTTCAGTTGCGGCATGTCATACAACACGGCGCGCGTGAAGATGCCGTCTTTCCACGCCATGACGTCGCCCTTCTTGCATCCCGCCTCCGGCGTGATGTTGTCCTTCACGGAAACGCCGTTGTACATCTGGCCATCGACGAAGAAATGACACCATGTGTCCATGTGAGCGACCGTCTGACCGTGGTAGCTCACCTGATACGTGTCGGTGGTGTTCGTCGCGGTGATGTTGTTCGTCGTACGGTGGAAGACGCCGGCCGGCTGGACATCCGCTTCAGCCTTCTGCGGCTCGGGATGCGCCAGCGACACAACGATCCCGTTCTTGACCAGCTTTGCGGCGGTCATGATCTTCGCCGGCGTGATCAGGTTCGTCGTGCCGCGCTGATCGTCCGGGCCCCAGCGGCCCCAGTTCTTATATTCCGCCTTCCACCG
>JAHFUJ010000178.1:0-5208 GCA_023265105.1 Acidobacteriota bacterium | reverse complement strand
AATTCGTACCCGCCATCGCCAGGCGCCGTCCGCCGATCCAGACCGAGTCAATGCGACGCGTGTTGCGAATGTCGTCCAGCGGATTTGCGGTCAGGACGAGCAGGTCGGCCAATTTGCCGGCCTGAATCGTTCCCACCTGGGAATCGAGGTTCATGATGCGCGCCCCGCCGCCCGTCGCGGCGACGATCGTCTGCATCGGCGTCATGCCGGCCTTGACCATGTATTCGAGCTCCACCTGCTCGAAGTAGCCCTGCCAGCGGCCCGGGTTGTTCGCGGCGCCGCTGTCGGTGCCCATCGCGATCGTCACGCCTCCGTCCGAGAGGGGCTTGAGGTTCTTCATGCCCTGCTCCAGCGCCGGCTTGATGTCTTGCGCCTGTTTATTGTTCCGGACCTTCTCCTGTTGCGCGGGATTGCTCAGCACGTCGACTTCCTTGCGGTACAGCGAGATGCCCCGCAGAAAAAACGGATCGTCGAAGAACGCGGGCCGCGTCTCGTACACAAAGACCGACAGATCCCTCGTGAAGGTCGGGATGTAGCCGACGCGTTTCGTCTTGAGCTCGTCGACGAAGGCCTTCGTCACGTCCTGGTCGCGTACGCCGTGGGCAATGACGTCGACGCCCTTGTCGACGGCGGCCTGCGCGTCCTTCAGATAGAAGATGTGCACGGCGGTCTTGAGCCCCTTCTTGCGCGACTCGTCGATGATGGCGCCCCAGACATCCGGCGTCATGTCGTTGGGCGTCCCGTTGATGTGGAACTTGATGACGTCCACCTTCAGGTCGGCGAGGCGATCGACGCTTTTCCGCGCTTCGTCCGGCGTCTTGCCGACCGCATTGATCCCGCCGGTGAACAGCCGCGCGCGATCGAGATTGCCGTTGGCCTGCTCGTCGCGCAGCCGCAGGCCTTCCAGCTCGTCGGCTTGCGTCGACCCGAGGCTGACGGCGCTTGTCACTCCGTACAGGGCGTACGTCCGGAGCCGCTGGACGAGTTGATCGCGAACCGGCAGCTTGATTTCACTGTCGACATTCATGTGGGCGTGGGCGTTGATCATGCCGGGCATGATTGTCTTGCCGGACATGTCCACGCGTGTGGCTCCGGCCGGGATTCTCACCGCGGCGGCAGTGCCGACCGCTTCGATGCGGCCGTTGCTGATGACGACCGTCGCCCCCTCGAGGGGCGGGCGCCCGGTGCCGTCGATCACGCGCGCGCCGGTGAGCGCCATCGCGGCGCCGGCAGGTGCCTGCGCAAACGAAGGCTGAAAGGAAAACGTCGCCGGAACGAGCAATGCGGCCAATGCCACCGCCAGACGCGTCGACATGCGAGCCATCGCGAACCTCCTTACGAGTAGCGTACCGTTACTCCATCTTAATGTAGTGTCTCTTAGTGTAGTGTCCGCCTTCAGGCGGACCTCCCACGCCAACACGTGGCGCAGGACTTTAGCCCTGCGGTCAGAGAATCGCGCTACAACCTCACACGGCGCAGGCGTAGCGCATTGCCAATCACCGACAGCGAACTGAGCGTCATCGCGGCGCTCGCCCAAATCGGACTGATGAGGAGACCGACGAAAGGATACAACACTCCGGCGGCAATCGGCACACCGAGCGTGTTGTAAATGAACGCCAGAAACAGATTCTGCCGGATGTTCCTGAGGGTCGCCCGCGACAGGCGCCGCGCCCGCACGATCCCACGCAAATCCCCCCTGACGAGCGTGATGCCCGCGCTCTCCATCGCCACGTCGGTGCCGGTCCCCATCGCGATGCCAACCGTGGACTGTGCAAGCGCCGGCGCGTCGTTGATGCCGTCGCCGGCCATCGCGACGAGCTGACCGCGCCGCTGCAGGTCCGCCACGACGTCGCGCTTGTCCCCGGGCCTCACGTCCGCACGCACATCGTCGATACCGAGCCGCGAGGCGATGGCCGCGGCGGTAATCCCGTTGTCGCCGGTGAGCATGACCAGGGTCAACCCGTCGTCCCTGAGCATGCCGATCGCGTCGGCCGTCGACGGCCGAATGGGATCGGCGACGGCCACCAGCCCGGCCGCGCGACCATCTATCGCCGCGATCAGCACCGTCTGGCCGTCCTGCCGCAGCGCGTCGGCGCGCGCCGCCAGCGGACCGGGATCGATGCCGCGCGCTTTCAGCAACTCGAGGTTTCCGAGATCGACCTGGCGTCCCTCCACCCGTCCGCTGACGCCTTGGCCGGTGGTCGAGGCGAAATCAAACACCGGCGGGATCTGAATCTTCCGCGACTCGGCAGCCGCGACGATGGCCGCGGCGAGCGGGTGCGCGCTTCCACGCTCCACGGCCGCCGCCAGTCGAAGCAGATTATTTTCGTCCACGCCGCGCGTCACCTCGATCCCGGTCAGCTCCGGACGTCCTTCGGTCAGCGTGCCGGTCTTATCGACGACGAGCGTGCCGACGCGCCCGAGGAGCTCCAGCGCTTCGGCATTCTTGATGAGGACGCCGGCCTTCGCGCCCTGACCGGTGCCGACCATGATGGCCATCGGCGTCGCGAGGCCGAGCGCGCACGGGCACGCGATGATGAGCACGGCAACGGCGTTGACCAGCGCGTGCGCGAAGCGCGGCGCCGGTCCCCAAACGCTCCACGCGACAAAGGTCAGCGCCGCCGATAGCAGGACGGCGGGCACAAAGTATTCGGCGATGCGATCGGCGAGCCGTTGAATCGGTGCGCGCGTGCGCTGCGCCTCGCCCACCATCCGGACGATTTGCGCGAGCAGCGTCTCGGCGCCGACGCGCTCGGCGTGCATGGTGAACGTGCCGTTGGCGGCGATGGTCGCGCCGATGACGCGATCGCCGGGACGTTTGTCGACCGGAATCGACTCGCCGGTGACCATCGACTCGTCCACGGCCGCTCCCCCGTCCACGACGACGCCGTCGACCGGGACTTTCTCGCCAGGCCGCACGCGCAGCCGATCGCCGACCTCGACGAGCGCGAGCGGCACGTCCTCTTCGCGCCCGTCCCGCACGACCCGCGCGGTCTTCGGGGCGAGACCGAGGAGCTGACGAATCGCCGCGCCGGTGCGGTATCGCGCGCGTAGCTCCAGCACCTGTCCAAGGAGCACGAGCACGGTGATGACGACGGTGGTGTCGAAGTAGGTCGCAACTTCCGCGGGTGCACCCTGCATTCGGAAGCCGGCGGGAAACAGGCCAGGCGCGATCGTCGCAACGGCGCTGTACGCGTACGCGGCACCGACGCCGATGCCGATCAGCGTGAACATGTTCGGGCTCACGTTGACGAACGACGCCCACATGCGCTCGAAAAATGGCTTCCCGCACCACAACACCACCGGCGTCGCCAGCAGGAGCTCGATCCAGTTCACCGACGCGGCGCCGATGCGAGTGCTTAGCGCTCCCGTCGTCAGCATGTCGCCCATCGTCAACAGGAACACGGGCGCGGCAAGCGCGACGCCAATCCAGAAACGTCGCGTCATGTCGACGAGCTCGGGGTTCGGAGCCTCGTCGGCCATCGCGGTGAGGTCGGCGATCAGAGGCTCGAGCGCCATGCCGCACTTGGGACACGCACCCGGTTTCTGACTCCGGACTTCTGGGTGCATGGGGCAGGTGTAGATGGTGGCAGGTGGCTGGTGGCTGGTGGCTGGCGGCTGGTGGCTGGCGGCTGGGGACGACGAGGTTTTCTTGAGGCCGCCGATCTGGAGCATCGGCGCGACCGCCGTTTGATGCGATTCGCGGGCGCCCGACAGGTACTTGTCAGGATCCGCGCTGAACTTCGCGACGCAGCTTTTCGAGCAGAAGGAATACGTCGTGCCCTTGTGCTCGACGTGGCCGGCGGCGCGCGCCGGATCGACGCTCATCCCGCACACTGGATCGACGAGGGGATCAGGCATTTGAGCGCGAATCGTGCGTTTGATGAAAGGCGTTGCCCAGGACCAGCCGCAGCAGCAAGTTCGGTGGCTCGGCCTTTAATCTACGTTAGCAGGTCTGTATTAGCGCGGGGCGCTATTTCTCAGACATCCGAAGAAGAGAACCGCCACGAACGACCACGGTGCCGCCGTGTGACCCACACGAACGTCGATCATTCCACGACAGAAATGTTCGTGGCACTCTACGTCCTGACGTGCTACGTTTGCTGAAACGCTCATCCTCGGCCTGGTTTCAACACACGTTCTGATTTTTTCAGCGGAGTGTCCTCATGGCCAAACCAAAACGGCGAAGAACAGACAACGTGGTCCCGATGCCGGCGGCTGAATCAAAGGCGGCGGCGGTCAATCAGCCGGTGCAGGTGTCGGAGACCGACATCGCTCGCCGCGCATATGAAATCTACTGCGAGCGGGGTCGCCAGCATGGACGCGAGCTGGACGACTGGTTGCAGGCAGAGCGCGAACTTCGACGCACGGTGAACGTCGCCGTCGCGTGATTGTCGGCACGCGGAGCCGGACACGTTCCGAGCGGGCTCCGTGAGCCCGCTGGACGACCATCGCGTTCGTCGATCAAGGGCGGAAGCATCGCAAGCGACCGCCCATGGAAGGGAGGCGGATTCAGGAAGGGCGAACTACTGACGCGGCGGCACGAAATTGACGGTCACCGTCATCCTCACGGGCACGGCCTGCCCATTCACGATTTTTGGCTCAAATCGCCACTGCCGGACCGCTCGCAGTGCCTCCTCGTCGAGGAGCGGGATCGATCGAATGACGCGCGCGTCCGTGACGAGGCCAGCCTCGTTGATCACGACTTCGGCGACCACTGCGCCCCGAATCGCCGCAGCGGCCGCTTCCTTCGGGTACCGCGCGACGTCCAGACGATTCGGCGACTCCACGCCGGGGCCGACGCGGTAGATGCCCTGAGCATCCGGTTCACCAGGGCCGCTTGTTGGCTCTGGCAGTTTTCGCTTTTCGGTCAGATCGTGCAGCGCGGTCGCCCGGCGGGCATAGAACTGCGCCAGCATCTTGTAGGGTTCGACGGTGTCTGGTTCCTGATGCCGCGCCACCAGCAGCGTGTCTTCGGCGGCGTCGAGTAGACCCTGGTCCTCCTGGAGCTGCGCCAAGCGATACACAGGTGCGAGTTCGTTTGGTCGGAGCGCGAAACGTTCCCGCAGGACCCCTTCCATCTGATGAGGCTCGTTGAGATGCTGCGCGTCGTAGAGCCGCGCAAGCGCGTCGAGCGCACGCGCCTTGGTTTGAACGGTCGACGCTATTGCTTGACGAGCTGCTCGGCCGCGGTAAACCGCGGCTCGA
>JAHFUJ010000177.1:4865-9902 GCA_023265105.1 Acidobacteriota bacterium | reverse complement strand
CTGCCGGCGGTCCGCCCCTCGTCGACCGTCTTCGCCGTATCGCCCATCTGCATGTGGATGCGGTTGAAGGGGAGGTCGAGCTCTTCCGCCGCGATTTGCGCGAGCGCTGTTTCCACGCCGGTGCCCAGGTCGACCTTGCCGGTCGAGACGATCACGGTGCCATCGTCTTTGACGGCAACCCACGAATCGAGCAGCGTGGGATCGAGGTAATCGAGATTGCCGTACGGGTCGATGTGCGCGGTCGCCTGTCCGAAGACCTTTGACAGCGGTCCGAGGATGCTGAAGCTGACGACGAGCGCGCCGCCCTTGAGGAGCTCGCGACGGGAGAAGCCCTTACCGGTGCGTGAACCGTGAATGTGATCCATTCGCGTCTCCTATGCTCTCGCCTGGATCGTGCGCGCGGCGCGCTTGATCGCGCGGATGACGCGCAGGTGGCTGCCGCAGCGGCACAGAACCGGATCGAGCGCCCGCTTGATGTCGTTGTCCGTGGGGTTCGGATTCTTGTCGAGCAGCACCTTTGCCGTCAGCAGGATGCCGTTCATGCAATAGCCGCACTGCGCCGCCTGCTCCTCGATAAAGGCCGCCTGCAGCGGGTGGGGCTTCTCGACGGTCCCCAGGCCGTCCAGCGTGGTGATGCTCTTGCTGCCAACGGTGGAGACCGGAATCACGCAGGAGCGTACGGCAGCACCGTCGAGAATGACGATGCAGGCGCCGCACTGCGCGAGGCCGCAGCCGAAGCGCGGGCCATGCTGATCGAGGTCGTTGCGCAGCACGTAGAGCAGCGGGGTGGTGGGGTCTGTATCCACGACGCGGGTCGTACCGTTCACTTTCAGTGAAATTTGCGCCATGTGGAGATCCTTGTGTTAGTTTGGGGGCCCCGGAAGGTGGTTTGCTGGATCGTATGCGAAGCGCTCAGGTATCGCGCGCCTTTGGTCAGAGGAAGGGACCACGCTGAGGCTCACAGGTGGCATCAGGGGCCCAGGCAAGAAGGCCCTTGCCAACGCCGAATTAGCCTGTATAGAATCTGCTGTCTTCCAGCAAGGCGTGGCGGCGACGCGGAAGCGGAACATATTGGATCCCTTATGCGTCTGACCCCAGTAGTCAGGCGGGCTGGTCCAAAAACCGGTTGTTGAGTGTTAAATTGGTGTACTTTGGGAGGCTGATCATGCGCTTCAGAGGATTGGGTTTTGCTGCGATTTGTTCGATTGTCTTGGCGTTGCCGGCCTGGGCACACCATTCCCACGGCAACTACCAGGACTCGTTCACCGATATCCAGGGTACGGTGACGGAAGTACACCTGCTCCTGCCGCATTCGTGGGTTTATCTGCAGGTGAAAGATGCAAAGGGCGGCGAGCCGCAGCTCTGGGCGCTCGAAGCGACCGGTCGCAACGGGCTCGAGCGGATCGGCGTCACGAAAGAGTATGTCAAGCCGGGCGACACGATTACGGCGCGGTGCCACGTCCTGAAGGACGGCTCCAATGGCTGTCTGCTTGGGTTCCTGAAGGCCAAGGACGGAACTGTCAAGGATTGGGACGGCGGCATGGCAAAGAACCCCACGGATTTCTGAGATTCCACGTCGCAGGGGAAGCCGGCTCGCGCTTCCCCTGCGTCGCTCGCTGTCTGCCGGAACGCCTTGGGGGCGTTCCTTACGGGCCGCGGCGTTTCGTCTCCTCGTCTCCGGGCAGTCCACGGCTCATGCCTATTCCCCGCGAACGTACGCCGTACTCCGCGATCGTCGATCGCCCGCCTCTGCCTCCCCTGCCGGGCGGCAATCGAATTGTGTTCTGGACGATCGTCAACGTGGAGGTCTGGGACATCTCGCGTCCGATGCCGCGGGTGCTTCTGGTCCCGCCGCAGGGCCAGATCCGACATCCAGACGTCCCGAACTGGGCCTGGCATGAGTACGGGAATCGCGTCGGCTTCTGGCGGTTTCACGAACTGTACGAGCGCCTCAGCATTCGTCCAACGCTGTCGGTCAACGCGCGCACCTGCATCGACTATCCGCGCATCATGGAGGCGGTCACGAAGTCGTCGTGGGAGATGATGGGACACAGCTACGAGCAGCTGCCCATGCACCTCGAGCAGGAACCGGAGAAGATGATCGTCCGGACGCTCGATACCATCGAGAAGCACACGGGTCAGCGGCCCATCGGCTGGCTGAGCCCGGGCCTTGCGGAAACGTGGGATACACCGGACCACCTGGCAGCCGCCGGTGTCAAGTACATCGGGGAGTGGCCGTACGACGACGAACCCACCCGTATTTCAACCAAGCACGGGCCGCTCGTGACGCTGCCGTACCCGATCGAGTGCCAGGACGTCACGACGCTCGCCGTCCAGACGCAGGAGGCGCAGTACTTCACGAGGAAATGCTGCGACGCATTCGATCGGCTCTACGAAGAGAGCGCCAAGCGACCAAAGTTCTTTTCCATCGCCGTCCATCCGTACGCCGCCGGACAGCCGCACGCCATCAAGCATCTCGAGGCGATCTATGAGCACGTGGCGAAGTTCAAGGGCGTGCTGACCTGGAACGGGAAGGACATCTACGACTGGTACTCGAAAGCGCCGGAGAAATTCGTCGGCCCGATGAAATAGGCCGACCTGAAGGTCGGCCTCTACGGCGCCTCATACCGAATGGCGTTCGAGAAATTCCGCATCGGCATCACACGCGACACGCTGCGCGAGGATGGCACGTCGATCTTCGACGCGCGCGCGCTGCAGGTGTTCGCGGATCCGCGCTTTGAATGGGAATTCATCGCGGACCACGTGAAGGAGCTGACCGCAGCGCACGCGGCCCGATACGATGCGTTGTGCGTGCTGAACCCGCGCGTCACGGCGGCGACGCTGTCGGGCCCCGGCCGGCGCCTGCAGATCGTCGCCAGGATGGGCGTGGGCTACGACAGCATCGACGTGCCGGCGTGCACGGCGAACGGGGTGATCCTCACGAACACGCCTGACGGCGTGCGCAGGCCGGTCGCGACGAGCATTCTGCTGCTCATCCTGGCGCTTTCTCACAAGCTGCTCATCAAGGACACGATCACGCGGGCGGGGCGCTGGGCCGAGACCGCCTCGCATATGGGCGACGGCCTCACCGGTAAGACGGTGGGATCGCTTGGCGTCGGCAACATCGGCAGCGAACTGTTTCGCCTGCTCGCGCCCCTCGACATGGTGCACATGGCGTTTGATCCGTTCGTCAAGCCGGAAGAGGCCGCGAAGCTCCGCGTCCGATTGACCGACAAGGACACGGTGTTGCGCGAGTCCGATTTCGTCTGCGTCAACTGCCCGCTCACGCCGGAGACGCGGCGACTGGTCAGCGATCGAGAGTTCTCCCTGATGAAGCCGACTGCCTATTTCATCAACACCGCTCGCGGACCGATCGTCGATGAGAAGGCGCTCTACACGGCGCTGGTGGAACACCGCATCGCCGGCGCCGCGCTCGATGTCTTCGAGCAGGAACCCGTCGCGCTCGACAATCCGATCCTGAAGCTGGACAACGTGATCGTGACGCCGCACTCGATCTGCTGGACCGATGAATTCTTCCGCAACAACGCGGAAAGCGCGTTCCGCTCGGTCGGCGCCGTGGCCAGACGTGAAGCGCCGACGTACGTGGTCAATCGCGACGTGCTGAAGCACCCGGACGTGCAGTCCCGCCTCGCTTGACCAACGCTGGTAACGTCCATAAAATGTGTGCGCTCTCGCGGTTTCCGCGTTCCCGCCTCTTTGCTGGGGGTCAAAAACATGGCACTCACCGTTCCAGCCGTACCAGCTCCTGAAACACGCAGCCGGCTCACGACCAACCAGAAGAAAGGATTTCTGGCCGCCTACGCCGGGTGGACGCTCGATGGCATGGATGGGTTCATCTATGCGCTGGTGCTCGTGCCGGCGCTGAGGGAGCTGCTGCCCGCGTCTGGCATTGCGGCGACGCCCGTCACGATCGGATTCTGGGGCAGCGTCCTCTTCGCGATGTTCCTCCTGGGGTGGGGCCTATCCATGATTTGGGGGATTATCGGAGACCGCATCGGGCGCGTGCGCGCGCTGGCGCTGACGATCCTGGCCTATTCGGCGTTTACGTTGATGTGCGGCCTGGTGACCAACATCTGGCAGCTTATGGTGCTCCGCGTCCTGTGCGGCATCGGCCTTGGCGGCGAACAGCCAATCGGATCGACGTTCGTAGCCGAGGAGATGCCTGAAGACCGGCGCGTGAAGGCAGCCGGCTACCTGCACACCGGCTACTACTTCGGCTTCTTCATTGCGTCGGTGGCCAACTATTTCATCGGCGCGAACTACGGATGGCGCTGGATGTTTGCGTTCGGCGGCGTGCCGGCGCTCTTCGTCGGGTGGATCATGTCCAACGTCAAGGAGTCGAGACGCTGGGCCGAGCTGGAGGCAAAGAGGAAGCCGTCGATGAAAGAAGCGTTTGGCGCTCTGTTTTCGGACAAGTACAAGCGTCGGACGACGGTCATGTCGCTGGTGTATCTCATCTCGATCATTGGACAGTGGGCCGGTTCGATCTTCGTTCCCACGGCCATCACGCAGATTGCGCTGCGCGAGGGCGTCATCGCGGCCGACGCGGCGCGGCTTGCGTCCTACGGTTCGATGGTCCTGGCGATCGCCACCGTGATCGGCTGCCTGCTGGCGCCGATCCTGGCCGAGCGGTTCGGCCGCCGCGTCGCCATGGCGATGTTCATGACGCTGCTCTGCGTCACGACCGGCACCGCATTCGGCTGGGCGTTCTACCTGCAGATGAACGCGCTCAAGACGTTCTTCGTGTTCACGTTCCTGCTCGGCGTGGCGGGCGCCAACTTCGCGATGTACACGCTGTGGCTGCCGGAGCTGTACGACACGAAGTGCCGCGCCAGCGGCATGGGGTTCATCAGCTCGATCGGCCGTTTCGTCGGCGTGGGCATGGTCTTTCTCGTCGCAGCCGGCGTGAATTATTTCGGCAGCATCGGCACGCCCATCGCGCTCACGTCAATCGTGCTCTTCCTCGGCCTGTTCCTGCTGCCGTTCACCCTCGAGACGCGGGGCAAGCCGCTGCCG
>JAHFUJ010000177.1:0-4765 GCA_023265105.1 Acidobacteriota bacterium | reverse complement strand
TGAGGACACGCACATGAAGACAACACAGCGCACAGCGATGCTCATGTTCACTGGTCTCGTGGCGACCGCGCTGCTGAGCGTGAGCCTTGCCGCCCAGCGCGGAGGCGGTGGGGGAGCGGGCGGAGCGCAGGCCGCCGCACCGGCAGAGACACTGAGCCAGACGTATCGCGGGAGCAAGTCCCGCGACGTTGAGTATCAGAAGATCCCGCCCTTCAAGATCTTCGACAACCTCTATCACGTCGGCATCGGGTCTGTGTCCACGTGGCTCATTCCGACGACGGATGGATTGATCCTGATCGACAGCTCCCAGGAACCGTACGTCGACCACATCCTGAACAACATCAGGAACGTCGGATTCGATCCCAAGAACATCCGGTACAACCTGATCGTCCACGGCCACCTGGATCACTTCGGCGGCGCTGCCCGGATCAAGGAACTCTCGGGTGCCCGCGTCGGCATGACCGAGGCCGACTGGAAACTGGTCGACGAGGTCGCGAAGCAGCCGCAGTCGGCCACGCCACCATTCAACCGGATCGTCGAGCGCGGCGAAAACGATCTCGTTCTCAAGGACGGCGACACGATCACGCTGGGCAAAACCTCGATCAAGGTCTACGTGACACCGGGACACACGCCGGGTTCCGCCTCGTTCGAATTCACGGTGTACGACAAGGGCAGACCGTACAAGGCGTTCATGTTCGGCGGACCGGAGCCGCGCAACGGCGTCGAGGGCGGGAAGCAGTTCCTGGCCAGCGTCAACCGCGTCGCGCAGATGCAGGACGTGCAGGTGGGACTGCTGATTCACAGCTGGCTGGCGATGTCGACTTACCCGAACGGCGGCACCTTCGAGCGCGCGGCCAGGCTCCAGGCGCGGAGAGGGAACGATCCGAATCCGTTCGTGGATCCCGCGTCGTTTCGCGCCTGGCAGGATCGTCTGAAGACGGTGGCGGATAAGTACCTGGCCGACGAACAGGCGAAGGCGGGGACTCCAACGGCCGCCCGGTAGGGGAGAGCAATGTTGAAGAGAGTTCTGACCGGCGGAGCGATCGCCATCGGCGCGGCGCTGATGCTGCAGGCCCCGGTCGCTGCGCAGCGCGGCGGCAGGCCACCCGTGTTCCCCACGAAGGAGCAGTTCGCTGCCTCCGCCGAAGCGCAGAAGCACGTGGCGGCCGCCCGCAAGATCGCCGGGACCGATCTGGTGAAGGAGTTCGAGAATACGTGCTCCTCCACCGGACCGCAGCGTGTCGCGCTGGCGCGGCAGGACGCGGGGCTGCCGCCGCTGAAGGACTACACGGTCGAACCGACGAAGATCTTCGACAACGTGTGGTTCATGGGACTCGCGTCCCAGGGCGCGTTCGTCATCACGACAAGCCAGGGCCTGATCCTGATCGACACCCTCAACACCACCGAAGAGGCGCGCGACATCCTGGTGCCCGGCATCAAGAAGGTCGGGCTGGATCCGGCGCAGATCAAGTACATCGTGCTGACCCACGGGCACCCGGGGCAGACCGACCATACAGGCGGCGCCAGCTATCTGCAGAGCACCTACCATCCCAGGGTGATGATGAGCAAGGAAGACTGGGATGCCACGCTGCCGGCGCAGAAACCGGAGCGCCCCCTGGCGAAGCGGGACATGGACATCGTCCACGGCCAGACGCTGACGCTCGGCGATGAGACCTTGACGTTCACGGTGCTCTTCGGCCACACGCCAGGCACCCTCGGGATTTTCATTCCCGTGAAATGGCACGGCCAGCCGCACGTCGTCGTGCTGCACGGCGGCGGTCTCCAGCACCCGAACCACGACTCTCTCAACCGGTTCGAGAGCGTCATCAAGGACTACGCGCTCGAGATGAACGCGGAGGGCATCCTCAACGCGCACCCGGGAATCTATCAGGACACGCTTGCGGATATGGAGACTATTCGTAAGAATCCCAATGGGCCGAACCCGTTGCTCTATGGACGGGACCGTGCCGCCCGCTACTGGAAGGTGATGGACGAGTGCGCGACCGCGCGCGTCGTCGCCCTCGAAGAGGCCGGCGGTCGAACACGTTGACCTTGACGTGTAACCATTCAGCGTAGGGACGGGTCCTCAGACCCGTCCGAGCGAACGTGTGAGGTGATCGATGTACTCCGGATTTCGGTCGGTGATCGTAATCGGGTTCACGTTTCTGGCCTGCCTGGGGCCGGGTGCGCACGTCAGCGCTGCACAGCAGCCGCAACAGCAGCCGGTTAACATCGACAGCTTTTTTCCGAAACAGCTGCCACGCGGCCAGTCAACCGTCATCAGCGTCGCGGTTCCAGGCCGCGCCATGCCCCAGGGCGCCGAGATCTCACCTGCGGCGGGCGTGACGGTGTCCGGCATCAAGCAGGGTGGAAGTGGCCAGGGAGCGCTCGGGTGGTGGGAAGTCACGGTCAATGTCGCCAATGACGCGGCGCCAGGAAACCGAACGTTGACACTCGTGCTGCCGATGGGTCGCACGAACCCTATGGCGGTTACGATTGCGAGCCACGCTCCCAGCATCTCCGCGCTCAGCGTGGTGTCTGCGCAATCGAGTCAGCCGACGGTCGACCTGCAATTCACCGCTGCAGACGCGTCCGGCGATCTTGGCGATTTACCGTATGTGTGGTTCACGCTTGGCTGCGGCGCCGGCGAACACGAGCAGGGCGTTGTCAGAGGGAAGGTGAGCGGCGGCGTCGTCGTACGCGCCAGTATTCCCAACCCGCGCACCCAGAAAGGGCCTGGTGCTCCGGCCGCTGGCAACAGGTGTGACCTGCAAGTGCGGGCGAGCGACTCGAACGGGATCGAGAGCAATACATTGAAAACGACCGTCGAGTTCAGGAACTGAACGCCGGTCAAGCCGCAGGAGAATCAATCATGCGCCTGATGCCACTCATTTCGTCCGCCTTGCTCCTGGCGATGTCAGGGCCTGCCTTCGCCCAGGAGGACTACACGGAATTTGTCAGCCGGGAAGAACGCTTCACGGTCACGTTCCCGGGTAAGCCGGTCGTGTCGGAGACCACGTGGGTGTCCGAGTACGGCGCGGTGCTGCCGGCGCGCGTCTACAGCGTCACGAACGGCGCGGGCCGCCACACGTTAACGGTGGTCGATTACAGGCCGGTCGAGCGCGTCCTCCTGGAAAAAGCCATGGGCTGCCCCCTGGGCGCGGAGACGTGTCAGGGAGTGGGTGATACCGGTATTGGATACTGGAAAAATGACGTGCGAGGCGCGGTCACCTATGCCATTGGGAAGATGTTGACGGAACGAGACGTCAAGGTGACGCACCTGATGTGGAATTTCATGGAGCTGGTCGCCGGCAATGAGATTCAGCTCACCAACAACAAGGATCAGTCGCGCACGTTCGCGTCAGCCTACATGCACGACTACAGGCTGGTGATCGCGGAGTCCACCGTTCCCAAGGGTTATCCGCCGCCGACGGTGCTTCAGCAGTCCCTGGGATGGCTCGACGAGCAGGGAAGGGGCATTCGGTACCAGTATCCGTATCACAACGAGCCCGATCCCACCGTCGCGCCGGTGCCGATTCGTGGCCGCCCTGCGGTCGCGGTGCCTGCCGATCGGATTGACCCGGGAGCCCCAGGCAACGTTCCGCGCTGATCGCTCGCCGGGTCCGCTTCGCGGCACCCCCGTCGCCGGGTCCGCTTCGCGGCACCCGGCCTACGAAGTGGGGCGGGTTCCGCCGAAGGCGGACCCGCCCCTCACCCTTTACTGTCTGCAGCGGTCGGTGGTGATCCCACCTTCAAGCGAACTCGATGCAGCAACCCCAGGAGGTGCCGCGTCGCGATACACCTTGTGGCAGTTCGCACAGACGTCGTTCAGTTTCTCGGACAGTGCGCTCACCTTCTCGACATCCCGTGTCAGCGCGACCTTCTGCACTTCCCTGGCGAAGTCCTGGAGGTCGTGCGTAAACTGCACAAAGTCGGGCTTGTTTATCGGAACCGGCCTGCCGTTCTGGCACTTCCGTCCCGGCACCAGGAACAGCGCTGTGGTCTCCTGCAAGGCCATCGCGGCGTGATCGATTTGCTGCCACCCGTGATACGCCGTACTCCCCCATAGAACGTAGTCAAACGGTACTGGCGGCTTGCCCTTGTCCTCGCCGGGGTCCTTGAGCTGCGTGTTGAAGATGATGTTCGCGTTGGGGAACGTGACCCCTATCATGTACTGTCTGAGGTTTGCGACAACCACGACCGGGAGCCCGCCGGCGTTGGTCGCCGCCGGGGCGGCTTTGGTCCCAGGGAACATGACCATGGGCAACGCGGCAGCCGTCAGTTCCTGCCCGGCTGGGAACTGGCCGACCTGGAGAATGTACGCCGCGAGATCAGTCGCCTGCGGCCGCGTCAACGTGCCGGGCGCCTGCTGGGGCATCGTGGCCACAATCTTGTCGACAAGATCCAAGGCTGACATCCCCGCAAAGTCCTTCAGGAAGTCGTTTCCTGTCAGCGGGGGTCCCACGACACCTTCCATCATCTCGCCGTGGCAGGCGGCGCACTGGTCGGTGAACAGCGCCTTACCACGAGTGGCCTGCGCCGCCGAATACACCCCTGCCGCGACCGGCCGCGCCTGCCCGGCGTGCCCGGTAATAGAGAACACTCCGACCAGCGCATAGGCAGATACCGCCACGCCAAACGCGCAGCGAATGCCCGCCGGACCTAATCGAATACGACGCATCTTTTCTCCTCCCAGGCTCCCCACGTCAGCGGTCAGAAAGCAGACGGATTATAGCCGTGTTACGCAACACAGGACTGGGCAGGA
>JAHFUJ010000176.1 GCA_023265105.1 Acidobacteriota bacterium | reverse complement strand
TCGCTGGTTGCGCCGGCGCGGGGGACGGCGGCGAACCGGGCCGCGGAAACGGCTGCGGCACCGGTGGCTGCTGTTGCAGCGCGGCGGTCAACACGATCGCGGACAGCAGCATGGTCCCTCTACTCCGAAAAGCTCTTGTGTTGACGTAGCTTTCAGCTCGGCCTTCAGCTCTCAACAGCACGCTTTGGCTGACAGCTGACAGCTGATGGCTGATAGCTACGCCAAGTCAAGTGACGTCCAGGATTAATTATACGCTGCGCGCGGCGCGGGGGTTGATCGCCAGCCTCGGTGGACGTAGCATAGACTTGTAGTGGCTGCGTCTGCATATGCCTAACACTGTGAAAACCGCGTTGCTGCTCGGCGTCATGAGCGCGCTGTTCTTGTTCCTTGGTGAAACGTTGGGCGGCGCGCAGGGCCTCGTCCTCGGGTTCGGGTTCGCGGCCCTGACGAACCTGGTGTCGTACTGGTTCTCCGACAAGATCGTCCTCAAAATGTACCGCGCGCAGGAGGTCGGCCCAGCTCACCGCCTGTATGGCATCGTCGCCGGTCTCGCGCAGCGGGCCGGCCTGCCGCAGCCGCGCTGCTACGTCATCCCGCAGCCGTCGCCCAACGCATTTGCGACCGGCCGCAACCCGCAACATGCGGCGGTCGCGGCGACCGAAGGCATCCTCCAGATCCTCAGCGACGAAGAGCTCGAAGGCGTCCTCGCCCACGAGCTGGCGCACGTCAAGCATCGCGACATTCTGATCAGCTCGGTGGCGGCGACGCTGGCGGCGGCCATCATGATGATCTCGCGATTCGCCCTGTTCTGGGGCGGCGGCCGCGACAACGAGCGTGAAGGATCGAACCCGGTCGCGCTCATCGCCACGATCATCCTGGCGCCCATCGCCGCGATGCTGATTCAGGCGGCGATCTCGCGGTCGCGCGAATTTGACGCCGACGCCGGCGGCGCGTCGATCGTGGGCAGCCCGCTCGGCCTGGTGAGCGCCCTCAAGAAGATCGAGGCGGGGTCGAAGATGCTGCCGCTCGATGCCAACCCAGCCACGGCGCATATGTTCATCATCAAGCCGCTGTCGATCTCCGGGCTAGCCTCGCTGTTCAGCACGCACCCGCCGACCGAGCAGCGCATCCAGGCGCTCCTCCACTACAAGGACGTTGCATAGATTTCTCGAGGTTCTCGAGAAGCAGGTGGCCCGCGCCACCGCGACCATCGGGCTGTCCGGGGGATCCGGTTCTTCTTCGAACAGACCCTGCCCCGGGAGTGGACGACGCTCCGGTTCGTGCGTCCGGTCCATGAGCACAAGTTGCCGGTGGTGTTGAGTCGGGACGAGGTGCGACGCCTGCTCGCGGCGGTGCGGATTCCCGTCTATCGCGTGTGTCCGACGACGATCTATGCTTGTGGTTGCCGGTCGCGGGGCAACATAGCCTGTTTGGAGTAGCTCCTATAGATTCTGACGCCCAGGATTTGCACGCGCTCCTCGGGCTGCAGTGAGGGTCCTTCCTTCATCCTGACCAACAAGTCGGCGGCTCGCGCTCCCAACAGGTACGGATTCTGCTCCACCGTATTGCGGAGAGGGTTATTTTGTAGCCCAATCAACGTCTTGGCTGTCGGTGTTCCGTCATAGCCGATGATGACCAGGTCTTTCACCTTTGATGGATCCGTGAGAGACACTTCTGATACCGCAGTGATTGCCCCCAGCGCCATCACGTCGCTGGAACAAAAGATACCGTCAAAGAAACGTCCTTCTGCTTGCCAAAGCTGTTGGAGGGCCGTCCGAACACTTGCGCTTGCTTTTTCTCGATCGAAATCGCTTCGCATGACACGTGGCTCCGTTGTCACGGCAAGCGTCTTGAGGAAGGCGTCGCGTCGCTCCGGCTGGTCGTCAGAAGCGACAACCAAGACCCTCGTGTCGGACCTACCCTCCAGCTCACGCAACATCGCTTCTGCCGCAAGTCGACCGCCCTCGACATTGTCAAATCCGAGATAGCAGACATGGTCAGGCATGGGGTGGTTCTTGTAAGCGCTGACGTCGACGAACACAGTCGGGATTTTCCACTCCTTGATGATGCTCCGCAACTCTTCCGCTGAAGGGGCGACTAACATGGGTCTGATGATACCGCCAACATACTCATCGCGATGTCGGGCAATTTCCCGTAGCTTGATGACAAACTCTTCGGCGCTGTACGCGTTGTCTGGACAGAAAAGAACAGGAACATACTTTGTCGGTAGGGTTTGGGCGAATCCCGCGTAAAGATCGGAGTAAAAGGGATCGTCTTTCAGCGATGGGAACAGAACAAACACTCTACCCGACAGCCCCCTGTCCGCGCCCAGATCCTTGAGCCACGCCTCTACTTTGGCGCGATTGCACTCCCTAAAGTGCGCCTCATCGTCTGCATCCTCTAGCTCAAGGCGGGCGACTCCCGCCAGGTCGCTCGGCAGCTCGGGGTCGCCCAAGGCGGCAATGGCGGTCTTTTCGCGGCCGAAGCGCCCGGACCACAGTCCGTACTCGAGGATGATGTTATCCCGAGGTCGGTACTTCTTGTCGCCGCGCTGATCGACCATGTCGTCTCTTGTGGCCAGCACGAGCGCAGAATCGGTCCGGTCCAACTGCCTGAACAGAGAATCGATAAACGGCACATTGGGAGGGAAGACTCCCTCTTGCCACCATCCGACAATATCGAATTCGTCCCGTTCGAGGCGTAAGCTTTTCACTGCGATGTCGTGCAGCAATCCCCATAGCCACTGGGCTTTACGTTTGCCTTCTGTCGAAGACCCGAGGAACAGTTGGTGCCTGGCCATTGCGTTTCTCCTGGCTTCGCCAAGACTTCATCCGGAATTTCCATTTTGGGCGCTTGGATCAGGGCCCTTATGCATTCATCCCTGATCCGCATGGCCAGATGTTCTTCGTCGCATGCGTTCTTATTGAGGCTGCCATACAGCGACACCCACAGAGAACGGCAGAATCGCGAGCATCAGGTGCTTCGTTGGTTGTTTCATCAGGTCTCAATCACAAAACGAGTCCGGCTAACGTTTCGCGCTCAGCCGCGGGCGGCGTGCAACTTTGCTTTTCTTGGACGATGATGCGCGCCGCCCGTCGGCTGCAACCCCACATGATCGGGCGATCACCCGTGCCCGGAGAAACTCTCCCTGACCCAGGGAGAGTTTCTCAGTAGCGCGGTGTTAGGCGTCTCGCAATGCCCAAGTCAGACAATTCGAGGACGCGCGAGAGTGTGGAGCAAGCGACTGACTGCGCAACACAAGCCGAAGGCAGATCCCACCAGCAGGCTCCCCGGACCTACCCTGGTCCCAAGTAACCACGCCGTCAAGATGGCAAACAGTGTCGCAATAACGAAAGCGCCTGCCGACAACGCAACTGCCCCCTGCGGTGTCCTGCTGTGCGCCTTTCCGACCGTCATAACCGTCACCGCGCCAAGTAGTGATGCAACCGCCACCCAGAAGTAGCGAAGGTCGTACCCAGTCCGGACGGCACGAATCAGTGCGAAAACAAACGGGACCGCGACGAAGACAATCGAGAGTGCGAGGATCCGCCGCTCACGAGGTTCTTCTGTCACGTTTTCGAGCCTCGATCTGCGCCCGCCCGCAACACTGATCGCGCCGCGCCAGCCCGCTCTATTTCGCGAGAGAATCCGGCCGGACCTGGAACTTCACAACCTTTGGCCGCGTCCCCTTGCCGCCTTCCTGGTGCCACGGCGTGTACATGGAATAGCTCGACCACATTCCGCGACCCTTCCAGCCGGCTTTCGGATCGTCGATCCGTCCTGCCACGTGACGAGCATGGAATCCCAGCGGGTAAGGCACGCGCAAGGTCAATGTCTTCATCTGGCCGTTCTGCGGCATCAGGACGAAGAACGAGTCAGCGTTGACGTCGCCGGCCAACAGGACATCCTTCCCGAGACCGAGCGCGTCGTGGTGATCGATGTTGGTCAGATACAGCATGTCCGTGCTGAGATCCGGCGCCCCCTTGAACGTGGGGCCGGGCTTGGTGTACACGGTCCACCCCTCGGGGCACTGCTGCCCGGTGGCGGTCGGTCCGTTCAGCACCTTGCACTTGCGGCGGTCGAAGCTGAGGATCTCATGGACGCCCCGCCAGTTCTGCCAGACCACGCCGTTACTGTCGATGGCGACGCCTCCCGAATATGGCAACGGCGCCTTCGACGGTGGCGGTTCATAAACCTCGGCCTTGCATGACAGCGGCGGGTTGGCCCCGCGCTCGATGCGCACGAGCGTCTTGTCGTCGTGACCGATGCCCGAGCACCAGATGCTCCCATCGGTCGGGCTGATGCCAATCGAGTAACAGCCGAATTCGATCCGGTGGTCCTTCTTGGGATCGATCGACTGATTGGGCTCGGTCCAGTCGGTGGAGATCCTGCCGTCGCCGTTGGTGTCCACAACGCCCGGGCACCATGCCTGCGAGGCGGCTAGGTCGCGGGTCTTGTCGAACGTCACCGTGTCGACCCAGCCGATGGCGTCGTCCTGGCCGAAGACGAGCGTGTCGTGTTCGTCGAACTGGTTGTGGTCCGCGGCAAAGCAGCTGTCGATCGCCGTGAACTGCTTCGTCTTCGGGTCAAACAATTCGATCTGCCTCGCGCTCGGACCCGGCATCGGGAAGTACTTCGCGAATTTGTTCGTCGCCCCGTCCTTGCAGAACGCCGGCTGTTGTTGTGGCGCGCGAGTCCGTGCCGTGACCCACACGCGTCCCTTGCCGTCCATCGCTACGCTGCGCGGGTCGGCCTGCCGCTGCCAAATCTTCTCGTCCCCCCACGTCGGAGAGCGCGGGGTGTTGGCATCGAGCACAGGCCCGTTCGACGGAATCTTGATCTCAGTCGTCGAGTTCTCCCGCGGATTGAGCACGGTAAGAATGTCGGACGTCTGGATGGCCCCGTAGATCAACCCGTTCGGGTTCAGCGTTGGAGAGCGCTCGTCGGTGCCGGCCGCATCGCTCCGTCTGCTGGTCGGGAGGGCCCAGTCCCACATCGAGATCACGAGGTTGCGCTCGACCCCGGTGGGACGCGGCGGCGCTTCGGGATAGGCGCCCGCGGCGATTCGATCGGTCCAATCGGCGAACGCCTTGCGCTGCGCCCCGAGGCCCTTGAAGAGGGCGCCCATGTTCCCCCCGTTGGGTCCCATCGTCACGTGGCGATCCCAAGCATCAAGGGTCGAGGCAAATGTGCCGACGCCCTTCGACAATTCACGAGTCGCACGGTTGCCCACTTGATGGCATGAGAAGCACGCCTTGGTCTCGAGGGCCACGTGCTCGGCCGAGTGTTCTCCTTTGGGGATCTCCAGCAGGCTCAGCCAGTAATTTGCGGGATAGACCTGCGCGGCCGCGCGTCCGTCGGGCGCGACAACCGCCTTGAGATCCATGTGCTGCCCAGGTCTGGCCGCAATCCGCGCCGAATCCACCAACCCGTAGCCCCGCACGAACACCTGGTAGTTCGATTGCGGCAGATCCGGCAGGACGTAGCGCCCCTGATCGTCGGTGACGACCATCCTGGCGAACTTCGTCGGCAGATCCGTTGTTTCCGCTACCACCCATACGCCGGCCTCCGGACCTTTCGCGCTCGTCACAACGCCGCCGATGTCATCGCCGTCGATCGCGACAGTGGCGCCGGTCCTCTGCTGGGCGTTGACCCAGCTGAACGAGGCCACCAGTGCACCCGCCACGACCAACGAGCCCAGTCTCGGATTCACAAGCAATTTCATGTGCTCCTCCAATCCGTATCGTCCGCAGAGTCCGAGGAAGCTTAACGCGAACGTGCCGCTCAGGTCCTCCCCTTCTTGTGTAAACTCACCGATACGCGCTTTGACGAGTCGCCTCACGAGAGCCGGTGGCATGGTCTTCGTTCATGGAAATCGGATCAGCGGAGGACGGCGCCGTCGGCTCCAGCGCGCGCGGTTGGACCGCGTGTCGACAATGCGGTTGACCATCTCATCGGCCGCTCGAGCGAATTCTTTGCCGAGGACCCGAACGTCTTGTCTCGTACCATTCGCGCGCTTCAAGCACTTCGTCTTCGGCCTCAGGCCCGAAGACCACTTGGCGCGTCACGCTCAGTCCAGCAGCTTCCGACGAATCTCGGACCAGGGAATGGCGGAGCCAGGATTCTCGATGTGCGCGGTCCAACGCCGATCGAGTGCAGCCCGTTGTTCGTCGGTCAATTCGAACGCGCCTTCACGCTCAGAATGTGAAAGGCTTTCCCAGAGAGCGATGGCAAGTTCCGCGCGGTCCACAGCCGGAAACTTCAGGAGTTGAGAAAGTGGGCTCGATGCCATGCCCCAATGGTCTCACGCGAGAAGGTTGTCGCGCAATATTTCCGCGAGATTCGGAGGGCGTCTGAAAACTGCGCTGAAGGGCGCCCTTTACAAATCTTTCTTGTGAAGCCCGTAACTGAACAAGGCGACACCGCGCCAAACTATCAACGCTACCGCAGCGCCAATAACGAATGCCAATACGATGGACCCCATCTGCTGGTCCTCCCTCACTCCATTCAACCCTGCACCACCTCGAAGTGCCCAGACGAGGTCAGTGCAGAAGTCGTCAACAACTTACAGCCCAAACTGGCGGAGGTGGTGGTCAACATGGCCGTATCCCCACAGGAGCCACTCGTCCCGCGTCATCCCGCCGAAGCCCGGGTGGCGTCCGCAACGCGTTTCGGGTAAGACGAAGCGCCGGATGAGCTCCACGACCTTCTTCCGATCGCGTTCGAACTCGACCGGCTTTGTGCCGTTTCGCCTGGGATCCACCTCCGGTCGCGTTGGCACTCCGTGGGGCCATGGCAACGACGTGTGCAATGCGATCCACTTCACGACGGTGCGTGACAACCACGTCTCGTTGGATGAAGCCCGCAGGTCTCCGAGGACGGCTGAAAACGAATCCGCGAGATGACAGAGCATCTCGTGAGGCGTCATCGTGCCCCATTGTCGAGCACTTGTCGGTCGGAGCCGCTCAATCCGAAGAAGCAACTCGTCGATGTTCGCCGGGGTGTTGAGCGATCGATATGGACGCATTGATGATCGAAGTGCTGGCACATACCAGTTCACAGGTCCCGATTCTGAGTTGTCCGCCCAACGTTGGCGCTCACCCGCAGCCGGTCGAGAATCGCCCGCGGCTGTCGGATGCAGCCCCGTTGGGCGGCATCGGCGGGCTCAGTTGCCCACTGCCCCTGCCGCCATCAGATCATTGGCAACGCTGACGTGACCCTTCTTCTGCGCCCAAGCCAACGGTGTACTCCACGCGGCCCCGGCTTTGTTCAGATCGGCTCTTCGCTCAACAAGAAACGCGACCATCTCGCGTTGCCCCCAACGCGCGGCCATCCCCAACGGCGTCGTACGGTACTCGTCGTCGATCGCATTGATGTCGGCGCCATGATCGAGCAGTAAGCGCGCCTTCGCGATGTCGCCGCTCTGAGCCATGTCGTGGAGCAGCGTGACCTGCTGCCAGCTCATGTGCCTTGGGCTCATACCGCTCTCCAGGAGAAATGCCGCGATGTCGTCGTGCACAAAATAGTAAAACCGCCCCCACTTCGAGAGCGTCGGGACTTGCGCCCCGAAACGCATCAGCAGCTCCAGCATCGGACGGTTCCTGCCCTTCGCCGGCATCATGAGAACGCCCTCGGCCCACGATGAGAGCTCGTTGCCCGCAAGTTCGGGGCGGTTCCTCAGGTGACGTTCCACGTCCTGCAGATTGCCCGCGTGCACAGCTTTGTCGAAACGCTTTTGTCCGTCATCCTGTCCATAGTCGATGGCTCCCGTTTCGACCCACTTCCGAGTCAGCTCAGGGCGGGCGAGGGCATCCTGGAGAAGCAGCGCGATTTCCTCGTGACCACGATCCTGGGCCATGGTCAGAAAGGAATCTCCAAAAGGATAGGTCTTGTAGTGCGGATCAAGTGCCTTGTGGGCAACCAGCGCGCGAACCAGGGGCACATGTCCGTCTCGCACGGCAAAATGCAGCGGAGGAGTGTAGTTGTACTGACACGTACTCAGCTCTGGGCGCCGGGCGATCAGTGGCATCACTCGGTCGAGATCGCCATCGCGACTCGACGTGAGCATCTCCCAGACCTCGGTTGTCGTTGACGAAGCACCGCCATGCAGTGTCATTGGCAGCGTTCCCCGCATTTCGACGGGCTGGATCATCGTCTGAAGTCGTCACGTCCGCCCAACGATCGCAACTGAGCCGCGGCGCGTGCGTGCCTGAGCGCCGGCTCCAGTTGCCTGTTGGCCCGCCTTCGGTTACCTATGTATCCGGTTTTGTACCTCACGTATGTTTCCGGTTGCTCACTCCAGCCTGACGCGATCGCCGCAGCGAATCGTGCCACGCCGCACGACAGTCGCATAGACGCCAACATTGGCTCGATTCTGTTGGACAGCCGCGCGCAAGATGCCACTATCCATCGGGAGATCTCGTTGGGCCAGGGTGGTCATGACACAGCGACCGCAGGGTCCGGTGATGCTCAAGCGAACCTCGTCCCCGATGGCCAAGGTGTGACCGACCCAGGAGTTTTCGGCAAAGGTCTGCTCACCGTCCACGGGGTTTACGACGATGTTGGGACGAAATCGCTCGACCTCGAAACGCCCTTGCGGATAGAAGTGCCGCAGGTTGTTGAGCGTTGCTGTCGTCAGCAGGTGGACAGTCGCGCAATCGAAAAACGTTCCCGGGGGCAGCTCGAATTCAGTGACAGTATCCCGGTGGTCGAGGCCGTCCATGTCTGGCCAGTACTCTTCGGCCTTCGCAGACGGGGATGCGCCCCCCGACGACTGCGAGGCGGCCACATGCCCGCGTGCGGTTGCCACAAGCGTGACCTCTCGCTTGATCGCCTTCGAAAGCACGTGATTGAGATTGCTCTCCTCGCCGGTCACCACGGTGCCATCGGGTAGCGTCATGCGAACCGTAGACACGTTCGCGCCGCCGTCCAATCGCTCGATAAAGTTGGCCCCGAAAGCGAACAGATTCGGCCATTTTCTCGGGTTCTTCGCGGTTGCGACCTTCCCATCGGAACGGTCCAGCAAGGCGTAGACGCGATCGCCGAGCAACCCTTCGTCCAACACGTGAGCGGCATTCAGCTCCTCTCCCATCATGGACTTGACGGGGTAACGCCAGATCGAAACCACTACACCGGCCTCGGTTTTCGTTGCGTCTGACACGGCGCGATCTCCTCAATTTGCTGAAGCCAAGATTCAGCGGAAACAAGAGCGGTCTAACGCACTGCCGCTCAGCCGCGAGCGGCGCTCACGATCGTTTCGAATCACAGCGGCCCCTACGGGCCGCTCGTCGGCTGCAGCGGCGGGTTATCCGGCCGCGTCGACTCCATGCCCGTTCGCCCGTACTTCTACTGTCTCGACAATGAATCTCGCGCGTGCTCCAATCGTGTCGCGCGGCACGACCACGACGGTGTAGCCGAGGTCCTCATAGACGTTTCGCACACGTTCCCCGAACGCTTGCGCAGACTCGAACGTCATCGTGCGCTCACTGTCGGTGACGTAGATCTCGGGCCAGCTGGGTAAGGCGAACACGACATCGTTGTAGCGATGTCCCGCGGCGGCGCTCTCCGCCATGGACGTGTCGAGCCCGAACAATTCTGCGTAGCCGATCTGATCCGGGATGCCCCGGTCGAAGAAGACCGGAGTCTGCGCGCCGCCCATACGGTCAAAGTCCGCAATGGCCCGGGACAACATCAGATCGCAGAACAGGCGTCGATCCCTGTCGTACACGCCCCCTCCACCGATTGCTCGTTGCTGAGCGAGGACCTCACGAGCTGGCTCATCAACACCCTTGAATCCCAGAGCCATGAGCTCGCGGACAATGGGTGTTTTGCCGCTCCCGGGCGCACCAGTGATCACAAAGAGGTTCTTCGTTGAGTTCATGGACCCTTGTACGCAGCCTCTCCATCTGCATCAGTCCGGA
>JAHFUJ010000175.1:9522-9934 GCA_023265105.1 Acidobacteriota bacterium | reverse complement strand
CATGTGGTCGTCTCCTTTCCGTCGCCGACGCTCGCCAATCGCCCGCCCAAACTTCTGCCCCGCGCGCGTTCACTTGTAACTTTTTCCTTCTGCCTTTTCACTTCCCCTAGTTCCTTCCGCCGTTTCATTTCTAACTTCTGCCTTCTACCTTTTCACTTTCTCTAGTTCCTTGCACCGTTTCACTTCTAACTTTTGCCTTTTAACTTTTAACTTCTTTAGTCCCTCTACCTTTTCACTTCTCCAGGCCCGTTGTCCAGTTGACGACGAGTGTGATCGAGAGCCATTACTTTTGCCCGCTCGGCATACGTGTCTTCAGATCGTCGAGCCGCGAACTGACACTGATGCCTCGCCGCGGCGTCATCTCTCAATGCTCGCGGGGCCCCACCCCACTCGCTCGTGCTCGGCGACTTCG
>JAHFUJ010000175.1:7930-9512 GCA_023265105.1 Acidobacteriota bacterium | reverse complement strand
AACCGTGCGGCGCGCATCTTGGACCGTGCGAAACTGCGGGAGGTCCGCCACGCTCATGCTAGACTTCACAGATATGTCGCAGACCGCCACGCCGTTCTCCCGGGACGGTCACCGCGCGGACCCCGGTGGTGAGATTCCGGCCGCGCTGTCCGCGATTTGTGGACACTCCAGGTTCGACGTCCGCTGCGCCTACGCCTTCGGGTCCCTGGTGCGCGCCGAGGGAGGGCCGCTGAGCGATCTGGATCTCGCGGTCCTGTTCGACCACGACGTCTCCGCATCGCGCCGCCTGGATCTGGCTGCGGCGCTCGCAGAGGAGGTCGAACGCCTGGCGGGCCGGCGGGTCGACATTCTGATTCTCAATGAGGCGCCGCCGGCGCTCCGGTACCGGGTGGTCTGCGACGGGCGCTTGTTATGTGCGCGCGATGAGCGAAGCCGCGTCGCGTTCGAGTCAAGGGCGCTTGACGAGTTCCTGGATTTCCAGCCGGTGCTGGCGCGCTACGATCAGCGGCTCCTGGCGCGGGCGCGCGAGGGGCGCCTTGGCACTTGACGAACAGGTGATCTCCGCGCGGCTGGCCGCACTCGATGAGAATCTGCGCCTGCTCGCGCCGTTCGCGGCGCTCGACCCGCTCGCCTTTACGTCAGACCCGCGGAATTATGGCGCGGCCGAGCGTTTCCTTCAGCTCGCGATCGAGTCGGTGTTCGATATCGGTTCGCACTGCATAGCCGCCCTTCGCCTGCGTCGCCCCTCGACGTACGGCGATATCGTCCCAGTCCTGGCGGAGGCGTCCATCATCGGTGAGGGGACGGCCGAGGAGCTCAAGAGCCTCGCCGGCTTTCGGAATCTGCTCGTGCACGACTACACGCGCCTCGACCGCCATCGCATCCATGCATTTCTCAATTCACGGCTCGACGGGCTGCGACATTTCGCAGCCGACATCGCCACGTATCTCGCGACGCACGGGGCTCGGACTGACGGTTGAAACGGGAAGCGCCGATTGTAGATTCGAGTAATGTAGAATCGCGGCGGAGGTACCCATGACCCACGCCGCGTCGCTCGCCGGCAAACGGGTGGCGATGCTCGTCGAGGACGAGTTCGAAGATCGCGAGCTCACCGGACCACTCGACGCGCTTCGATCGGCCGGCGCCACGGTCACCATTGTCGGCCCGGCGGCGGGAGCGGAGTTTCGTGGCAAACGCGGTCAGGCCGTGGTCACCGCGGAGATGGCGGCGGGGGCAGCGCACATGAAGGACTTCGACGCGCTCGTGATCCCCGGCGGTCACGCCCCCGAAAAGATGCGGATGCGGCATGCCATGGTCGACCTCGTCCGCGACGCCATGGACGCGGCTAAGCCGGTTGCCGCGATCTGCCACGGACCGCAGCTCCTCATCTCGGCCAACGCGCTCCGCGGCCGCACCCTCACGTGCTGGCCCGCGATCGCCATCGACGTGAAAAACGCCGGCGGTCTTTACGTCGACAAGCCGGTGGTCGAGGACGGCAACCTCATCACCTCGCGCAAGCCTGACGATGTGCCCGCGTTCAGCGAGGCGATCGTCCGGGCGCTCTCGAAGGTTCACGTGTAGG
>JAHFUJ010000175.1:5862-7830 GCA_023265105.1 Acidobacteriota bacterium | reverse complement strand
GCGCGCCAATCGCGCGTACGCGGCCGTGAACTCGACGCCGTACAGCAGAATCACGGCCTGCGTGTACACCCACACCAGAAAGACCACCACCACCGCAATCGAGCCATTCACTCTGGTGAAGCGGGTCATGTCGCGCACGTACCACGAGAACGCCTCGAGCGCGCCTTTCCAGAGCAACCCTGTGACCAGTGCGCCGATCCACACGTCGCGAAACCGGACCTGCGCGTTCGGCACGAAGTAGTACACCAGGCCAACCACAACAATGAACAGCAGCGTCGTCGCGGAGCGGATGGTCAGGCTTCGGAGAATCAACAGCCCAGGAAAGCGCGCGAGCACGTCGGCGAACCAGCTCGCCGCGACCACGTGCGACGCGCTGACGAGCAGCAGCGCAACCAAGAGGATCGACCCGGCGACCACCAGCATCAGAAACGAAAACAGCTTGTGCGTCCAAAAGCCCCGCTGCGCTTCGACGCCCCACGCGTAGTTGACGGCGGTGCTGATGGCGCCGAAAAAGCCGAGGGCGCCCCAGACGAGCGCGACCGTGCCGGCAATGCCAAGCGTGACGCGGCTCGTGCGAAACGCGTCGAGCTGCGCGGTGATGAAATCGAACCGCGCCGGAAAATAGCGAAGGACGAAGGCGAAGACGGCGTTGCGATTGACGGCGTCGGCAGTCGCGCGTCCGAGCAGCGCAAAGGCGAGCAGAAAAAACGGAAACAGGGAGAGAAGCGAATAGTACGCGATCGACGCCGCGTACGTAAGGTTATCGCTGCGGTAAAACCCTTGAAGGCCGCGCCATGCCGACAGGCCCGTCAGCCGCGCCATCGCCCGCGCGCGCCGGCCGAGCGCGCCGAGCCTGCCGGCCCCGTTCATCGCATCATTATGTCAGGCGGCCTGCGCCGACTCCACTAACGATCCGGCCATCCTTCGCGGCCGACGAGCGGCACGAACACGCAGCTTTCGTGAACAGATTCGACGAAGACGCCGCCCGTGCGCGCGACGACCGTGAGATCCTGCTGACCGTACGAGCCGATGGGAATCACGAGACGGCCGCCCTCGGCCAGCTGCGCTTTGAGCGACTCGGGCACGCGCGGCGCGCCGGCGGTCACGAGAATGGCGTCGTAGGGAATGCCGGCCTCGCCCGCCGTGCCGTCAGCCACGACGACGGTGATGTTCTTGTACCCGAGCGACGCGAGGCGCGTGCGCGCCGCCTCGGCCAGCTCGGGGCGCCGCTCGATGGTGACGACATCACGCGCGAGCTCGGCGAGGATCGCTGCCTGATAACCCGATCCAGTGCCAACCTCGAGCACGCGCTCGCGGCCACTGAGCGCCAGGGCCTCCGTCATCACCGCCACCATGTAAGGTTGCGAGATCGTCTGGCCGTGTCCGATCGGGAGCGCGCGGTCGGCGTACGCAAGCGGCACCGCTTCGGCTGGAACAAACAGGTGGCGCGGCACGCGGGCCATGGCGTCGAGGACGCGCGGGTCGCGGATGCCGCGGCCGACCAGTTGATCGGCGACCATCGACGAGCGCAGATCTTCGAAGCTGACGATCATTCTTTGCTTTGCGCTTGCGATAAAAGCGCGACCACGGAGGTCACGGAAGCGAAGGACCGAGGTCACCGAAACGAGGATGACTCCGCCGTGTCCTCCCGTCTGTATTCCGTGTTCTCGGTGGTAGAGCCTTCGGCACACGTTTACCGACGCGTGAAACGTGCCAGACTAGCGGCGATTGTCCGCTTGGAGCGGCGTGTCACCTGAGCCATAATCCCTCGAATGTCTGAGCCAACACCGCCTGCGCGGCCGCTGTCGCCCCTCAAGGTTACGCCGCCGGCCGACACCGGCAAAATGTTATGCGAGCGCTGCGGGGCAGAAATGTACCGCATGCATGCCGTCTGGCGCTGCCCCGCCTGCGGGTTCAAGACGGACTGCTGTGGATGGTAAGAATAGCTGTCAGCTGTCAGCTGTCAGC
>JAHFUJ010000175.1:0-5762 GCA_023265105.1 Acidobacteriota bacterium | reverse complement strand
AGCTGAGAGCTGACAGCTGAGAGCTGATAGCTTCTGTATGGACGTCCTCAATTCGCGCGTCAATCCAGCCGACCCGATCTTCAAGGCCAACCGCGACCGCCTGCAGCAGTTGGTCGCCGAGCTGCGGGAGCGTCTCGCACGCGCGCGCCAGGGCGGCGGCCCCAAATACATCCAGCGCCATCGCGAGCAAGGCAAGCTGCCCGTGCGCGAGCGCATCGACCGGTTGATCGACCCGGGCTCGTCGTTCCTCGAGCTTTCGCCACTCGCGGCGCTCGACATGTACGACAACCAGGCGCCGGCCGCCGGACTGATTACGGGGATCGGCCGCGTCTCGGGTCGCGAGGCTCTCCTGGTCGCCAACGACGCGACGGTGAAAGGCGGCACGTATTACCCGACGACCGTCAAGAAGCACCTGCGCGCGCAGCAGATCGCGATCGAGAACCGGCTGCCGTGCGTGTATCTGGTCGACTCGGGCGGCGCCTTCCTGCCGCTGCAGGCCGACGTGTTTCCCGACCGCGAACATTTCGGTCGCATCTTTTTCAATCAGGCGCGGATGTCGGCCGATCGGATCCCGCAAATCGCGGTCGTGATGGGTTCGTGCACCGCGGGCGGGGCGTACGTGCCGGCGATGTCCGACGAAACGATCATCGTCAAAGGCACCGGGACGATTTTTCTGGGTGGTCCGCCGCTCGTCAAAGCGGCGACGGGCGAAGAGGTGACCGCCGAGGATCTCGGCGGCGCCGACGTACACACGCGGTTTTCCGGCGTCGCCGACTACTTCGCGGAAAACGACGACCACGCGCTCGCGCTGTGCCGCACGGTGATGTCGACCGTGAACACGGCCAAGCGCCTCCCGGCCGACATGACGACGCCCGAGGATCCGAAGTACGACCCCGCGGAGATTTACGGCATCGTCAACGCCGACATCCGGAAGCCGTACGACGTGCGCGAGATCGTCGCCCGCATCGTCGACGGCTCGCGCTTCGACGAATTCAAGCAGCGCTACGGCCCGACGCTCGTCACCGGATTCGCGCGCCTGCAGGGATTTCTGGTCGGGATCATCGCTAACCAAGGCGTCCTGTTCTCCGAATCGGCGCTCAAAGCGACGCACTTCATCGAGCTGTGCAACTTGCGCGGCATCCCGCTTATCTTCCTGCAGAACATCACCGGCTTCATGGTGGGCCGGCAGTACGAACGCGCCGGCATCACGAAGGACGGCGCGAAGATGGTGCATGCGGTGGCGAATACCGTGGTTCCGAAATTCACGGTCATCATCGGGGGATCGTTCGGCGCCGGCAACTACGGCATGTGCGGCCGCGCCTACGAGCCGCGGCTGCTGTGGATGTGGCCCAACGCGCGGATCTCGGTCATGGGCGGTGAACAGGCGGCCGGAGTCTTGGCGACGGTCAAGCGCGATCAACTGGCGCGCGAAGGCAAACCGTTCTCCTCGGCAGAAGAAGAGGCGATTCGCCGGCCGATTCTCGACAAATACGAGCACGAAGGGTCGCCGTACTATTCCACCGCGCGGCTGTGGGACGATGGCATCCTCGATCCGGTGGAGACGCGTCAGATGCTCGCCCTGGGCCTCTCGGCCGCGTTCAACGCGCCGATCGCGGAGGCGAAGTTCGGCATCTTTCGGATGTAAAGGCGCTACCACGGAGGTCACGGAGATGAAAAAGCTCTACCACGGAGGACACGGATACAAACCGAGGACACGGAATAGCTTTTGTAAACTTTTGTAATACCGTGACCTCCGTTTTCATGTTACACCTCCGTGTCCTCCGTGGTAGAGCTTTATGCTCCCTATGCCCTACGAGTATCTGACGACCAGACGCGAGGGCCCGATCGAGTATCTGACCCTCAACCGACCTGAGGTCCGCAACGCGTTCAACGATCAGGTGATCGGCGAGATCACCGAGTGGGCGGCCCGCCTCGGCGACCGCTCGCGCGACGTGCGCGCGGTCGTGCTCGCTGGCGCGGGCCCGGTGTTCTGCGCCGGCGCCGACGTGGCGTGGATGTCGAAGATGATCCACTACACCGAGGAAGAAAACCTGCGCGACGCGATGGCGATGGCGCGCATGTTCGCGTCCCTCGACGAGCTGCCGGTGCCGCTCATCGGCCGCATCCAAGGCGCGGCGCTCGGCGGCGGTGCGGGCCTCGCCGCCGTGTGCGACATCGCCATTGCCGACGACCGGGCAGTGTTCGGATTCACCGAAGTGAAGCTCGGGATTTTGCCGGCGGTCATCTCGCCCTTCGCGCTGGCGAAAATCGGGCGCTCCGCCGCGCGCGAGCTGCTGGTGACCGGCGCGCGCTTCTCGGCGGCCCGCGCGCGGGAAATCGGCCTGGTCCATGCGGTCGTCCCCTCCGCCGAGCTCGACGCAACGGTCGCGCAGTATGTCCGCGACATCCTGACGGGCGGCCCCGAAAGTATCGCCGCAGTCAAGGCGCTTATCCGAACGATCTGGAGCCGGTCGAGCGAAGAGACGACGGCCTTGACGGCGAGCGTCGCGGCGAGGTGCCGGATCTCGGCCGAGGGACAAGAAGGAATGAAGGCGTTTCTCGAGAAGCGCAAGCCCTCGTGGTCCGGCTGATGGCCTGATGAATCCGCTGGCCTCACTCCGCGGTCGCCACATCACCATCGTCGAAGTCGGTCCGCGCGACGGGCTGCAGAACGAGCAGGCGGCGGTTTCGACCGCCGACAAGATCGCGTTCGTCAACCGTCTCAGCGCCGCCAACCTGCCGGCGATCGAAGTATCGGCGTTCGTGAGCCCGACGTGGGTGCCGCAGATGGCCGACGCGGCCGATGTGTTCGCCGGCATCGCCCGGCGGCCGGGGATCCGCTACACCGCGCTCGTCCCGAACCTGGCCGGTCTCGACCGTGCGCTGGGGGCGGGCGTGTCGGAGATCGCGGTCTTTGCCGCCTCGACCGAAACCTTCAGCCGCAAGAACATCAACCAGAGCATCGACGACTCACTGGCGACGTACCAGCAGGTGTGCGACCGCGCGCGCGGGGCCGGCCTTCGCGTCCGCGGCTATCTATCGACCGCGTTCGGCTGCCCGTACGAAGGCGACGTCGCGCCCCAGCGGGTCGCCGAACTGGCCGAGCGCCTCCTCGCGCTCGGCGTGTTCGAAGTCGCCATCAGCGACACCATCGGCCTCGCGCATCCGGGGCAGGTGCCGCCGCTCCTCGACACGCTGCTGACGCGCATGCCCGTCGAGCAGATCGCGTTGCATTTCCACGACACGCGCGGCACCGCGCTCGCCAACGTGCTTGCGGCGCTGCCCTTCGGCGTCACGACGTTCGACGCGTCGGCCGGCGGGCTGGGCGGCTGCCCGTACGCGCCGGGGGCCGCGGGCAACCTCGCCACCGACGACCTCGTCTACATGTTGAACGGGTTGGGAGTGGAAACCGGCGTGTCGCTGCCGGCGCTCTCGGAGGCGTCGGCATTCATCGCGTCGCGGATCGATCACCCTCTGCCGTCGCGCTATGCGCAAGCCTCGGCGGCGCAGCGCGGAAGTCAAAAGGCAAAAGTTAAACGTCAGGCCCCCTGAAGCACCTTCACGACTTCTTCGAAGGGAACCATGTTGATGGCGTCGTAATCGGCCGGGCAGCCGAACTCGCGCTGTTGTGGCGCGGTCGGATTCCCGAGGGTGACGCACAACCCGCAACCGATGCACAGGTCTGCGCGAACCGCGCACACCATCCGTCCGTCACGATCCGGCTCTTCGATGATGCAGTCCGCGACGGGGCAGGCAGCCTGACAGATCGAGCACGCAAAGGCGCCGAAGCAGGAATCGGGGTCGATCACTGCGATCGTCTTCGGGGCCTTCTTGCGCGCCCCACCCATCATCTTGGTCCACATGGACCAAAATTATACGCGATCTAGTTACAGCGGGTTGCCCGTCGCCGGGAGGGCGGCTTCGGGCATCGTCGCAAAGAGCGACGTGGTGTCCTCGTAGATCGTGCCCATGGCGTTGACGGCAAAGAACCGCGTCATGCTGGCGTCCAGCGGATCGGCGCCGGCCTTGAAGGCCTGGGCCGCCATGCCTGCTCCGATCGCGTTGCACGTGTCCGGCGCGCCGCCGAACGGCGTGCCGCTCATTTGGACGGTGAACCCACTCTTCACCACGACGTCGGCCGAACCGAGGTCGGTGCTGATGAACGCGTTGTTGGAACCCGCCGGCGCCTTTCCCAACGATGTGAGGTTTGGCGCGTAGAACCCGTTTCCGCAGGTGATCGCGAAGGTCAGTTGCGCGCTGTTGATAACGCGCATCGAGGCGATGGCCGACGCCGCCCCCGCCGAGTTCCTCGCCGACACCAACCGAGGCAACGCCATTCCTGACAGGATACCGACGATCCCGCAGACGAACAGCAGGTCGAGCATCGCAAAGCCTTGGGCTGATCGAATCTTCATACGAAACACTCCCTTTGATTACTTCTGATTACTTGGCCTGCAGAGCTTGTGCCGTAATTCTCAGAGTCTACCAAAGCCTTTATTCTCAGGTACTTCTTCGAAACCGCAAGGCTCCATAAAGTGACGTTTTCTGTCACTACGGCGCCGCCTTGACAATTGTTGACACCAATTTTTTTCGGTCCGAACAGGCTCCGACTGCAGGAGCCGCCAGTACCGCCAGCCTCAGCCACCAGTCACCAGCCACCAGCCCCAGCCACCAGAGCCTACCGTACGCCGCCGTGCTTGGTGCGCCACTCGTCGCTCTGTTTGATGGCATCGACGACGGCCTGGCGCGCCTGCTCTTCCGGCTCGCCCTTCAACCGATGGCGCAGGTAGACGTCGAAGACCCAGACGCTGAGGCCCTCGAAGTCCGGGTGGGCGCCGATCCACAGACCTTCGGGCCGCTGCAGACCGTCGGGCGCCTTGTAAAAGTCGTTCAGCCATGTCATCGCACGCTGCATCTCGGGGCCCTGGCCTTCCATCGAGTTGACCAGCGACAGGCGCGCCTGCACGACAGCGTTGGTCTGCGCGTCGGCGAGCTCCAGCCGAAAATCTCCGATGCGGCTGTATTGATGGATGACCAACGCGGCAAGGAGCGCGGTCGCGACGGCAAGAATTCGGGTGAGCATACTACCCTAGATTCCACAACGTGTAAGCGGCGACGGCACTTCCCCCAAGCGCCGCGCCGTAGCAGAGGACCGCGATGGGCACCGTCAGATGGTACAGCTGCAGGACGTCGTAGAGCGTGTAGCGGAACCGGTGAGCCCAGTGAAAAAGCGGCAACGAGATCACGACGAAGAGATACAGCCGCGTCACCGGGTGCTGCACGAAGACCCGAAGCGCCTCGTAGCTCGGCGCGTCCAGCCATCCCAAGGGGAAGGCCAAGCCGTTTAAAAACAGATGGACAGGAAACAGGAACGCGGCAATGGTTCCGCCGACGCTGAACACCAACCACATGAACGGCGTAAAGCGTTCGCTCACCTTACCCCTCGCGTCAAGATCCACGCCACGACGGCTGACGCCAGTACCCAGGCGACGTATTGGGAGCCGATGATGATCGCGGCAGGTACCCTCTTCCCGCCGACGCGCGCGACCACGGCCGCCGGGGCCGCGTTGAACCAGGTGATCGTGTGGAAGAGCACAAAGACAAGCGCCACGACGTCAGCGGTCAGGAACAGGGGCGATTGCAGTCGCGCCAAGAATTGTGCGTACGCATCCGGGCCTTCCGCCAGGGCCCGGAGCTGCCACAAATAGAGCAACGCGAAGAAGGCGACGAACACGCTCGTCAGCTCACGCAGGACGAACTTC
>JAHFUJ010000174.1 GCA_023265105.1 Acidobacteriota bacterium | reverse complement strand
CATTCGGCCTCATGCGATCAGCAATTTGCAGCCATCAATCGCACGACCCAAACCTGATATCGAACCGGCGGCCGGGAAAGCCGTGGCCGTTGGGTGGGATCGCTGGGCGCGTAGCGCGCGTGCTACAATGTCCTGCAATGAGTCGACGGATCACCCAACGAGAGCTGCGCAACGAAAGTGGGCGAATCATGCGGGCCCTGGACAAGGGGAAAGCCTTCATCGTCACGCGCAATGGTGTGCCCGTCGGTGAGCTGACTCCTCTGCGACAGCGGGTGTTCGTACCCGCCGAAGCCGCTTTGGCCGCCTTTGCCGGCGCTCCACGCGTGGCGCTCCGGCGTTTTCGGAAAGACGTGGACGCCGTGATCGATCAGGACCCCACGCCGCGTGGCTGATTCACGCCATCCCCGCGGGCTCATCGCCACTTCCGTTGTCATCGACCTCGAGCTGATCGAACACGCGCAATCCGGACGATTTCGCTGGTTTGTCCGAGCTGCTTGAAATCGTCGCGGTCTGATCGGTCAGGGAGCCACCGCCGCTCATCGGCGAGTGAGGTCGGGGACCCAAATCTGAATCGGCAGCGTTGATCGTCGTACGTCATCGGTGACACGCGTCGAGGCTCACGATCGTCCGGCCCACCCGGCTTTCAACGCCGTGCGGTCGATTTCCCGTCCTCGCAGGTAGACCTTGGCGATCCGGCGCGTGTTGGCGATGTCATCGAGAGGATTGGCGTCGAGCACGATGAAGTCGGCGCTCTTTCCCAACGCGATCGTGCCAAGCTCGTCGAGTCGCAGAATTTGGGCCGAGTTGCGCGTCGCCGCGACCAGCACTTGCGCGGGCGTCAGCCCGGCGCTCACCATCGTTTCCATTTCGATCTGCGACGCCCACCCGAAGTACTGCCCGCCGTTGTTGCCACCGGTGTCGGTTCCGAGGCCCAGCCGGACGCCGGCAGCGTTGAGCGTCGCGATCGTGCGCGCCAGCATGCGCCAATATTGCCGCGCCTTCTCGCCGGCTTCCGGTGTCGCGGCGCCTTCGAACGAATCGCCGAGCTGTTTGATGTCTCCGTCGGTCAACGTGTCGCGCAGCATCGGCGCATTCAACCACGCCGGCTTTTCACTGTGAATCAACCGCCTCTCGCCCCAGAGCGTCGGCAACACGAACACGTTCGGCCGCTGCTTCAGCAGCCCGATCAGCTCATCATCAACGTCCTTGTCGCGCACGAGGTGGGCGAACCCGTCGACGCCCGCGCGCAACAGCTCTTTGGCGTCCGCCAGCTCGACGACATGGGCCACGACGCGAAGGTCGTGCTTGTGTGCCTCGTCTATGACGGCCCGATAGAGCGGTGGCGTCAGCTTCGGCACGGTTCCAGCGCGGTCGTCTACCCAGATCTTGATCAGGTCGACTTTTCTGGCCGCCAGCTCCTGGACATCCCGCCGCGCCTCCGCCTCGGTCGTCACGCCAAACGGCGCGTCGCGCATGGGAGGAGCCGGACCGGCGTTCGGCATCGCGATACCACGAAACGCTGTACGAAGCCGCGCGCCCGGCTGTGACCCGGCCCGGATCTCAAACGGCAGATCGCCTCGACCGGTTCCCGCTTCAAGCACCGCCGCGACCCCGTAGTAGGCGTACCGGTTCAGAATGTCCGCGAGATTCGCTCGTGTGTAGTTGTCCGCCGAGAAGGTCGCATCTTTCCTGTATCCCGGATGGCCGTGGACGTCGACAATCGCGGGCATGACGGTCTTGCCCGACAAGTCGACGCGGGTCGCACCCGCTGGAAGCCTGAGCTCACCTTTTTTCCCGATTCTGGTGAACGTGTTGTTCTCGACGATGAATGCGGAGCCTTCGAGAGGCGCGCTGCCGTCGCCGACGATGAGGCGAGCGCCTTCGAAGAGGATCGGTGTGGTCCGCGGCGGCTGGCTCCCAGCCGTTTGCGAGACGACAAGGACCAACAACGCGTACCAAGGCATTATCTTCATAGCAGTCTCAAACAACACGGACGACGATCAACGCAGAGGTCGCAGAGGTCGCAGAGAAAAATAAGCTCTGCGTGCTCAGCGGTCTCTGCGTTTAACGTCGTCCCGAAGCGCGGCTTCCAGATGCGCGTGCTTGTAGTAGCGCGCCTGCTCGAGCGCGGTCCGGTCGTCGTTGTTGCGGATGCTCCGGTCGGCGCCCGCCTTGAGCAGAGCCTTGAGGCCTTCGGCGTCGCCGAAATCAATCGTGGCGGCGTACATGAGCGGGGTGAATCCGAAATCGTCGATCGCGTCGATTGCCGCGCCCGCTTCGGCAAGCACGGGGACGACCGCGGGCCGATTGGTAATCGTGGCCCAATGAAGCAGATTGATTCCTGTGCTTTCCGCGACACCGGCGCCTGCTCCCGCCGCGATCAGGGTTCGGACAACGTCCCGGTAGCCGAACGTTACTGCCTGGCCCAGCGCCTCGGCCAAGTCGTCGGCGCCACGGGCGAGGAGCAGCTTGACGTTTTCCAGGTCGCCCGTCATCGAGGCGAGAACCAGCGGCGAGTTTCGGACCCGAACGCCTGCAGGCGGCTGCTCCTCGCCGCCGGCATCCATCAAGGCTTGAAGTGCCGCCGTGGTGCCTCGGAAAGCGGCGGCGATATTGACGGCGTCATAGCCGGATGCGGCCCTTGCTTTAGCGTCCGCACCACGCGCGAGCAGCAGGCGGACCTTGTCCGCGTTGGGCGCCGCCATCATCAGAAGCGTTGTGCCGTTGCTGGTTTTGCTGTTTGGATCCAAGCCGGCTTCGAGCAGAGCAGCAAGCTGCTGAGCCGTACCAAACAGCGCTGTGCGGACCCACGGCGCCGCATCACTCGACGCGCCGCGCGCGACTTTCGATGCCTCAGGCGCGATCGCGGCTTCGGGAAGCGCGGTGACGAGCGCCATCACCGCCCAGCAGCTCCCCGCATAGGACAAAAACTCGTCCTTCCCATAGGGAAATCCGGTTGGGAAGTACGGCGGGCTTACCGTCGCGGGCGAGATCATGCGCGTTGGGACGCGCCAGGTTCCGTCCGGCGCTTGGGTCGACACGAGAAACTTCAGTCCGTTGCGCCACGCGGCATCGGTCGTTGCCGTGCCGGCCTCGTGCAGGGCGAACAGCGCTTCGCCGGTGGAGTACGCGTCGGCCTGATAACGCGGAAGCTGCGGCCAGCCTCCGGCTCGCTGCTGCAAGGCGAGCAGATCGCGCCGGGCCGCCACGATTTCCTCCGCTGGAGCCTCGGCCCACGCCAGACCCATCAGGCGGAATGCCGCGTCTTCGGTGGAAGCCGGACGAGTGGCGAAGAGCCACCGGCGCGCGCTGCGGATCGAGGCGTCCCGCTCTCGGCGAAGCTCTTCCGGCATGTAGAGGCGAATGGCACGAACGGCCGTCGCGGTGGCGGTGAACAGGCTGCTCGAAGAGGGCGGACGGAAATCGGACGTCGCCCAGTAGCCGTCGCGTTGCCACCCGGCGATGCGGCGCGCGTAGACGGCCGTCGTAAGGTCCGCTTCGAGTCCGGCCGCATGGGCCGCCATCAAAAGATAACCCTCGCTCGGCGCCGGGTCGTTGAGCGCGGCCCCCTGTATCGCGCCATCGAGCGCGTTTTGGCCGCGCAGTTGCCGAAAGGTTTTTTCTTCCACCGCGCCCACGACCGCGGCATCGACCGCGAATCCGCGGCTGCGCGCGAGATGGAACGTCAGCACGGGAAGGCTGTTGTGATGACAGGAGAGGCACGCGCGCTTGGCGACGAATTCCGCGGCCGAGCGTTGGAGCATCGGGAGCGCCCGGGTCACGGCCGAGCGAACGTCTGGAGCGGACTGGGCCGACGCGGTTCGAGCGACCAGGACGAGCGCAAGAAGAAAACGCATATGCCTTTCCAGCGAGCGATGATAGCACGCGCAGTACCGAGTCGCGTTCAGAGGAGATTTATGACACTCTAATCCCGGAGGTCAGTTGACTTGGGGTAGCTATCAGCCGTCAGCTGTCAGCTTTCAGCCAAATGCGTGCTGCTGGGAGCTGAAGGCTGAGAACTGAAGGCTACGCCAACACAAGAGCTTTTCAGAGTAGAACCATCCATGACTCGCACTACTGCCTGGCTCGTCAGCGTTGGCCTCCTCGTCGCGGCGCCCGCCCAGGCCGGCCAGGCCCCTCCGCCTGTTGGCGGGCTCGCGTCGCCGGCTGCACCGGCACGATCGCCGGACCTCCCGTTCGCCTTCGATGGCCCTCCGCCCCCAGTGCCTCCAGAGGTGGTCGCTCGGGACGCGGCGGGCCGTGCCACGATTCGCGCCGTGCGTCTCACGGCGCCGTTGCGCCTGGACGGCCGGCTCGACGAGGCCTTCTACACGACGGTGCGGCCGATCTCAGACTTCATTCAGACGGAGCCGCAGGAGGGTGCGGCGGCGACCGAGAAGACGGAGCTCTGGCTGGCCTTCGATCGCGACAACGTCTATGTGTCGTTCCGCTGCTGGGAGAGCCATCCGGAGCGGCTGGTCGCGAACGAGATGCGCCGCGACAACGGGACGATCTGGGGTGGCAACGACAACGTCTCCTTCGGCTTCGACACGTTTTACGACCGGCGCAACAGCTTCCAATTCACGGTCAACCCGATTGGCGGCCGGCAGGACGGGCAGGTGACCAACGAGCGGCAGTGGAACGGCGACTGGAATGCGATCTGGGAGGTCAAAGTCGGGCGGTTCGAGGGTGGGTGGACAGGGGAAGTGGCCATTCCGTTCAAGTCGCTTCGCTACCGGCCGGGGCAGGCCCAGATCTGGGGCTTCAACGCGTTCCGCACCAACCGGTGGAAGAACGAGATCTCGTTTATCACGCGCATTCCCAACGCGCTCGGACAGCGTGGGCTCCTTCAGGCGTCGCTGGGGGCGACGGTCGTTGGATTGGAAGCGCCCTCAGGATCGAGGAATGTCGAGATCAAACCGTACGCCATCTCAGATCTGAAGAGCGATCGCGTCGCCACGCCGAAGATCTCGAACGATGCGAGTGGCGACTTCGGGGTCGACGCAAAATATGGCGTCACCCAGAACCTGACGACCGACTTGACCTACAACACCGACTTCGCGCAGGTCGAGGCCGACGAGCAGCAGGTGAATCTCACGCGATTCGGCCTGTTCTTCCCGGAAAAGCGCGAGTTCTTTCTCGAAAATCAAGGAATATTTTCGTTTGGCGGGGTCGGGGGTGGGTTTATGGGCGGTGGCGGTGACACGCCGATTCTGTTCTACAGCCGTCGCATTGGTCTCAATGAGGGACGCGCGGTGCCCATCCAGGCCGGCGGGCGTCTTACCGGGCGGCTGGGACGGTTCAGTGTCGGCGCGCTGAACATCCGGACCGACGATGAGCCGGTGCCGGGTGCGCGCGCGACGAATTTTTCGGTCATCCGTGTGAAGCGCGACCTCCTGCGCCGCAGCAGCGTCGGGCTTCTGTTGACCGGACGATCGATCGGGCAGAGCGGCGCCGGGACCAACACCGTGTACGGCGTCGACGGCACGTTTGCGTTCTTCGACAACCTCGCCGTCAATACATACTGGGCGCGAACGCGCACCGACAGGCTGTCGGGCGACGACACCAGCTATCGTGCGCAGCTCGATTACGCGGGAGATCGCTACGGCGCGCAAGTGGAGCGGCTGGTCGTCGGCGACGATTTCAATCCCGAGATCGGGTTCGTGCGGCGGGATGATATGCGACGAACGTTCGCCCAACTGCGGTTCAGTCCCCGGCCGCGGTCGATCAAGGCTGTCCGAAGATTCTCCTGGATAGGCTCGATGCTGTACATAGAGAACGGCGCCCGTCGGCTCGAAACGCGAGACGGGAATGGAGAGTTCGCCATCGAGTTCCAGAACAGCGATCGGTTCAGTGTCAACTACGGTACCAACTACGAGTTTCTGCCACGTCCCTTCCGCATCGCGCCCGGCGTCACCGTGCCGGTCGGGGGCTACGATTTTGACAGTGTGCGTGTCGGGTTCACCCTCGGCTCGCAGCGGAAGCAGTCCGGCAATTTCTCAGTGGAATACGGCACCTTCTACAGCGGCCACAAGACGGCCATCGCCGTCAGTCGAGGTCGTGTGAACGTGACGCCGCAGCTTTCGCTGGAGCCCACCTATTCGCTCAACAAGGTGGATCTCGAGGAAGGCTCGTTTACGACCCATCTCCTCGGCTCGCGCGTGACCTACACGATGACGCCGCTGATGTTTGCCAGCGCGCTGGTACAGTACAACTCCGGCAGCCACCTCGTGACGGCCAACGTGCGGCTGCGCTGGGAATATCGGCCGGGCAGCGAACTGTTCGTGGTGTTCAACGAAGAGCGGGATACGCTGGCGCCCCGGTTTCCCGCGCTGGCCAACCGGGCGCTCATCGTCAAGGTGAATCGCTTGTTCAGGTTCTGAGCACAGACGCAGGGTTTCTTCGCGTCTTCGTGTTTTCGTGGTTGCCTTTAGATTAGGTCAGTCCGTCACGTACTACTTGATCGCAAACACCCAGATGGCCCCGCCCTCCGGGACTTCCGGGAAGTTGCCCGGCGACACGGCGTTCAAGCGAGACTGCATGGCCCGCGCGTCAATTCCCCAGCCCGACTGAACGGCGATGTACTGCTTGCCGTCAATCATGAATGATGTTGGTTGGCCCGTGACGCCCGAGTTGGTTGGAAACTCCCACAAGAGCTTGCCGGTCGACGCATCAAACCCGTGGAACATGCGATCGTTGGTGCCGCCGCTGAACACGACACCGCCGCCGGTGGCCAGCATCGGGCCCCAGTTCTGGGATTTCGCGTATGTGTGGGTCCACACGCGCTTGCCGGTGTCCACGCTCCACGCCTGCACTTCGCCGATATGGTCGGCGCCCGGGTCAATATATAAGGTGGTGGTCGCGCCGGTGTAGGCGCGCCCGGGTGAGTACTCCACCTCCCGCCCAATGGATGTCCCACACAGATTCTCATTGGCCGGAATGTAAATCATTCTGGTCTTCGGACTAAAAGCGATTGGCGGCCAGTTCTTGCCGCCCCACAGCGACGGGCAGAAGTCTGCCGTCTTGCCAGTACCGGGCTTGTGGGCCGGATCCACGTCCGGCCGTCCGGTCTTTGGATCAAGACTTTTGAACACGTTCTGCTTCACGAACGGCTTGCCCTCGATGAAATTGATCTTGCCGTCCGTACGCTCGAGAAACCACAGATAACCATCGCGGGCGGCGTCGATCAGGCCCTTGATCGTCTTGCCGTTGCGTTGGTAGTCGACAAGGATCGGCGGTGAGACTTCGTCCCAGTCCCACGAATCGTTTGGATGGTACTGGTGATAGCCCTTGATCTTTCCGGTGGCGACGTCGATCGCGATCGTCGACGCGGTGTAAAGATTGTCGCCCGGGCGCTGGTCTCCCATCCACGGGCCGCCGTTGCCGGTCCCCCAGAACGCGAGGTTGGTTTCGGGATCGTAATTGCCGGTGACCCAGACCGAGGCACCGCCGGTTTTCCACTGGTCGCCGCGCGGCCAGGTCTCGTTGCCCGGCTCGCCGGGCGCGGGGACCGTGTACGCCCTCCACACCTGTTTGCCGCTGTCGAGATCGTAGGCGGCCACGAAACCGCGGACGCCGACCTCGCCGCCCGACGCGCCGACCATCACCTTGCCGTCCGCGACCAGCGGCGCCAGTGTGATGTAGTAACCGTTCTTGTTTTCCTCGACCTTCGTGACCCAGACCTCTTTGCCGGTCCTGGCGTCGATTGCCACGAGCATGGCGTCGTTGGTCGCGAAAAACACTTTGTCGCCATAGAGCGCGACCCCGCGGCTGGTCGGGTGGAGGACAATCGTGTCTTCGGGGAGCGGCCTCCGATAGCGCCATAAATTCGTGCCCGTTTTCGCGTCGATGGCGATCACCTGGCCGCCCGGCGTGGCGACGAACATGACGCCGTTGTTGACCATCGGCGCCGCCTCGTGCCCGTTGGGCACACCGGTCGAGAACACCCACACCGGCTGCAGCCGATTGACGTTATTCGGCGTGATCTGGTCGAGGGGGCTGTAGCCCCATCCGTCATAAGTGCGACGGACCATCAGCCAATCGCGGTCCTCCGGTTTCTTCAGACGCTCCGCCGTGACCGGCGTGTAATTCTTCAGGATTGGCGCGACCGGAGGCGGCGGTTGTTGCGCTGACGCCGTCTCTGTCATCAGCACGAGCGCGACTGCGCCGGCTGCGACCGTACCGCAGAGACTCTTCACTTGGCGCATGACATGCCTCCCTCAAAGGAAGATGAACGTGACAGCAATTACAAAGACTCGAA
This sequence comes from Acidobacteriota bacterium, assembly GCA_023265105.1. Taxonomy (GTDB): domain Bacteria; phylum Acidobacteriota; class Vicinamibacteria; order Vicinamibacterales; family CAVVIG01; genus JAHFUJ01. Next base: position 1,699 of record JAHFUJ010000174.1, on the reverse strand, counting down.
ACCGACGCGCGCGGCGAAGGGCTTCGCGACCTCGTCCGCGAGCCGCTCTTCCACCTCGCGGCCGCTGTGCGTGCAGATGGCTGTGTAAGCGACAACGCCATCCGCGGCGCGTCACAGCGTCTGGGTCGATTCTAATGCGTCAAACCATAGAGCACATAATTGACGCCCAACTTATACGCTTCGTTCGACGCGTCGAACGGGAAGAGTCCCTGCCCCGACCACTCCCAATACTCAGGGACGTCGTTGTCGTAGTTCGCGACGACCATCAGTCGCTTTGAGGGATCGTTGTTCTCAAAGATCCCGTAGTAGCTCGGACGAATGCCAAACATCGGATGCACAATCGCGTGGATGTCCTTGATTGTAAAAAACGAATCGAAGATGCGATGCGCGTTGTCGAGTCTGACGAACCGGCCGTCCGGGAGCACTCGGCGCATCTGTGCTTCGAAGGTGTTCCACTGCTGTGCCCCGTCGAAGTCCTCGAACACCGCGAAGCCGCCCTTCAGCAAGTAGGCGCGAAACGACTCTGCTTCACGATCGGTGAGATTCCAGAAGCCGGGCTCCCACATGAACGCGATCGGGTACTTGAACAGCTGGGGATCGTCGAGCGTGAGAATCAGGCTGCCGTCGGTGCGAATGTCGAGGGCCGTGAGCTCCCGGAGGATGCGCGACAGGTGCTGCTCCGCGCGCGGGTAGTCGTGATCCCAGGCGGAGCTGAAGCCGCCGCGGCGCGAAAAGCCGAAGTCGGACTTCCAGCGCAATCGCACAAAGGTGAACTGGCCGTCGTAGGTGAGATCGGTCCGGGGCGATCGGCCCGGCGCGTCAAACTGCGCGGCCGCAGCCGTGGCGGCGATGAAGATGACGGCGGTGGCGATGCGCGGCCATCGAGGCACACCGTCATTATCCTAGATTCACGAAGGGGCGCGCTCACTCTCTCCGGATCGGCTTCAAAGGTCTCGTCCCCATCGCGAGCGAGGACGGTCACCGAGGCGCCCTCCGGCAGATCACCTTCCAGTTCGACCCGGCCGCCCACGACTTTTCCAGATGCGATTCGCATAAGGACATTCTAGCCTTCACGATCTGGAGATCCGATTGAAAAGCAGCGCCAAGGGGAGTAACACGTAAGGCAAACAAAGGCTGCGCGACGATCCGTCTGCCCTGACGAACTTGGCGGCGTGTTCAGAGTCCGCCCAACGCCCTGCGCTTCAGCCGCGAAGGCGCGCCCGATTGTTTCGCTTTGTCGCAGGGCGTCGACGCGCCTTCGACGGCTGCAAGCGTCGGTTAGGCGGCCCGCTCGGCGCGAGCGCTGCCGGTCTTGAGCTCGACACGGAGCGGTGCTTCTGCAACTGCGCATCCATCAGCAACCGTTGCTGAGTGAACGTCAAACCGGCGTACTTTTGACTCAGACGATCTCTGATACCGCGCATCATGGCCACGGCGTCAGATCTGTTCTTCCTGCTCGTCATTTTCAAGTACCTCCGGAGGTGTTCGAATCTCAAGCAGCCGGTGACCGAGACGTAGGTTCACCGAGTTGTAACCGCGAATGCGCCGTAGATTCACAATGTGCTTGAAATTCCAGCTCACCAGCGCATCGACCTGACTCAGCGTAGCGATGGCGATATGCTGCGCGTCAACGAGTTTGCCTGCCGTCACGACCCCGGCGGTGACGTATCGTTCCGCCAGTGCGGTGGCTTCCTCGGTC
>JAHFUJ010000173.1 GCA_023265105.1 Acidobacteriota bacterium | reverse complement strand
GGCGGCGATTGAATGGGCAGTGGGGGGTCGTCGACGTCGCCGACTGCGTGAACGCGGCGAAACACCTGGCGGCGCAGGGCAAGGCCGATCCCGATCGCCTCGTCATCCGCGGCCGCAGTGCCGGCGGCTACACCACGTTGGCGGCGTTGACGTTCCACCCCGACGTGTTCAAGGCTGGCGCGAGTTATTACGGCATCAGCGATATCGAGGCGATGGCGCGCGAGACGCACAAGTTCGAGTCGCGGTACCTCGACAGCCTGATCGGACCCTACCCCGCCGAGCGGGACATCTACCGCGCTCGATCCCCGATCCACTTCGTCGACCGGCTGGCGTGCCCGCTCATTTTCTTCCAGGGCCTCGAAGACCAGGTGGTGCCGCCGAATCAATCGCAGATGATGGCCGACGCGATGCGAGCCAAGGGGGTGCCGGTCGCCTTCCTCACCTTCGAGGGCGAGCAACACGGATTCCGCAAGGGCGACACGATTGTCCGCTGCCTTGAAGCCGAGCTGTACTTCTATGGGGCGGTCTTCGGGTTCATCCCCGCGGACCCTCTACCGCCGGTTGCTATCGACAATCTGGACCGAGGTCCGGCTCAAGCCGGACGCCACGTACCGCTGCAGGTTGACGATTCGAGCCATCACTAAAGCCAGGCGAAAAGGGCGAAAAAGCGTAAAAAAGGGCCGAAAATTTCCTATTGCCATTTGTCTCGGGCGGGCCTACACTGACCAAACGTCAGTCTGCCCCTTAACGTGGAGTGTTTCTTCACGCATCGATGGCGGGCCGATGCACCTCTTGAGGAGGCTCCTATGGAGTGGACGAAACCCGAGTTCACCGTCGTCGCCGTGACCATGGAAGTGACCGCATACGCGGCCACCAAGTAGGTTCGCCTGCGGCGGGGCTCATCGTGAGCCCCGCCTCGGTCTCGCGTGCATGTTCTTTTGCTCGGAAGCGCCGCCGGCGGCGGCTTCCCGCAGTGGAACTGTTGGTGCCCCTGCTGTCGTGTCGCTCGTCGTGACCCTTCCTCCGCCCAGCCTCGTACGCAATCGTCCGCAGCCATTAGCGCCGACGGGTGTCGGTGGTTCCTGCTGAATGCATCTCCCGACGTCCGCGAGCAGTTGCGTTGGGTGCGGACTGAGGACATCCCCTTAACGGTTCGGCATATTCCGGTCGAAGGCGTCCTGGTGACCGACGCCGAGATCGACCACACGCTCGGCATTGTGTTGTTGCGCGAGGCCAGACACCTTCCGGTGTATGCGACGGCAGCCGTCCAATCCATACTCGACCGCGATTCTCGGCTGCTGCCGATGACACGGGCCTTCAGCGACGTTCCCGTCACCGAACTCTCGTTGAACACACCCGTGCCGCTCCGCCACCGTGACGGCTCCTCGAGCGGCCTTGTGGTGGAGGCGTTTCCGGTGCCGGCTGGTCCCCCACGATTCGCGACACGAGCAGAGGAGGGACATACCGTTGGACTCATGCTGCGGGAGGAGGCCACCGGAAAGGTCTGCGCGTTCGTCCCGGGATGCGGCGATCTCGATGCGGCGCTTCTCGGACGGCTGGCGGAGGCCGACGCGCTGCTCTTCGACGGCACGTTTTGGGCCGACGACGAGCTGATCGCGCTGGGCATTGGCGATCGGACCGCGCGCGAAATGGATCACCTTCCGATCGCCGGCCGCGGCGGAAGCCTCGAACGGCTTGCCGCACTACGGTGCCAGTACCGCGTCTACACGCACATCAACAATACGAACCCGATCCTGTTGGAACACTCGCCCGAGCGCGCGATCGTGACGCGAACGGGCGTGATCGTGGGCTTCGATGGCCTGCACCTGACTCTGTCACGCGAGCCCGACTTATGACGACCTTGCATGCGTCCGCGCTGTCGGCGCCTCCGCCGCCGGCGTTTCCGAGCCTCACGCAGCCGCTCGCGCCGGACGACCTCGCCGGCGCCTTGCGCGCCCTCAGCGGGTCCTATTACGCGAATCATCCCTTTCACTCGTTGATGCACGAAGGCAGGCTCACCCAAAGACAGCTACAAGGCTGGGTGGCCAATCGGCTGGCGTACCAACGCGCGATTCCGCGAAAGGACGCGGCCATCCTCTCCAATTGTCCCGATCCCGATGTGCGCCGCCTCTGGTTGCAGCGGATCATCGACCACGACGGCACCGAACCGGGGACCGGCGGGATCGAGATGTGGATCAAACTGGGCGAGGCCCTCGGCGTGCCGCGCGACGAGATGGAGGACGAGCGACACGTGCTGCCGGGCGTGCGATTTGCCGCCGAAGCCTACGTCACGTTTTGCAAGACCAAGCCGTGGATCGACGCCGTGGCCTCATCGCTCACCGAGCTGTTCGCTCCGGACCTGATGCGGCGGCGCATCGCGGCGTTTCCGCAGCATTATCCGTGGGTCCGTTCCGAGGCGCTCGAATACTTCAGAAGTCGAATCATTCAGGCCCCGCGCGACAGCCAGCAAGGACTGCAGCTGGTGTTGACGCACTGCACCACCATTGAGACGCAACGCCGGGCCTTCGAAGCATTGGCCTTCAAGCTCGAGATGCTGTGGGTGATGATTGACACGATCCATCACGCCTACCTGGAGCCCTGAGATGCAACTCACCGGGACGTCGGTGCCGGTCCTCTGGCGCCTCGCGCGGCTCGATTTCGACCCGGTGCGACAGCAGCGCGTCCTGCTCTATCCGGAAGGCGTGGTCCTTCTCAATGACACCGGCGCGGCCGTTCTGGACCTTTGTGACGGCCGCCGCTCCGTCGCTGACATCGCGACGGTCCTGCAAGAGCGGTATCATGGCGACGTCACCGCCGACGTGATCGACTATTTGTCCAGGCTCGTTGAGAGAGAGTTGGTGCGTGTCGAGTAATCATCCGACGACGCTGCTCGCCGAGATCACGCATCGGTGTCCGCTCCATTGCCCGTATTGCTCGAATCCGCTCGAGATGATTCGCGGGGACGGCGAGCTGACCACCGAGGACTGGAAGCGGGTGTTCACTCAGGCCCGCCAACTGGGCGTGCTACAACTCGGCCTGTCCGGCGGCGAGCCGCTCGTGCGTTCGGACGTTGAAGAGCTCGCGACGCACGCTCACGCGCTCGGATTGTATACGACGCTGGTCACCTCCGCGGTCGGGCTCACGCGGGGTCGAGCCGAGAAGCTGCGCGAGGCCGGGCTCGAACACATCCAGATCTCGATCCAGGATTCGGACCACGCCGTCGCCGATCGGATCGCCGGCATGAGTGCTGTCCGGCAAAAGTTGTCGGCCGCAGCCATCGTGCGAGAGCTCGGGTTTGCGTTCTCGATCAATATCGTCCTGCATCGCGCCAACATCGATCGAGTGGGCGAGATGATCGAGCTGGCCGCGAGTCTCGGAGCCGACCGACTCGAGCTGGCGAACACGCAGTATTACGGCTGGGCGCTCGAGAACCGGAACGCGCTCATGCCGACGCGGGCCCAGGTGGCCGCCGCAGCCGACGTCGCCGAAGGAGCGATGCGCCGGCATCGGGGGCGAATGCAGATCGTCTATGTGCTGCCGGACTACCATGAGTCGTATCCGAAACCGTGTTATGGCGGGTGGGGCAAACATTACCTGGTGGTGGCACCTGACGGCCGAACGCTTCCCTGCCACGGCGCCACGCATATCACGACGTTACGCTTCGACAGCGTTCGGGATCACGCGCTCGGCTGGATCTGGGAGGAGTCGCCCGCGTTCCAAGCATTTCGCGGCGAGGCGTGGATGCAGGAACCCTGTCGGACGTGCCCGCGGAAGGCGATCGATTTTGGAGGGTGCCGCTGCCAGGCATTTGCCTTGACAGGCGATGCCACCAACGCCGACCCCGTCTGCACGCTGACGCCGCTACGGACGATCATCGACAGGGCTCTGCAGGAAGCGGAGGGCCCACCCGCTTATCGGTACCGCCACATGAGTCTCCAAAGGGAGCGACGCTGAACCGTGCTGACCATCGTGCGCAGCGGCGCGGCGCTTGGCGCCGAAGTCCGCGGCGTCGATCTGCGCGCGCTCGACGAGGAGGCGTTCGCGGCGATTCGCCGGGCGTGGCTCGATCACCAGGTGCTGCTCATTCGCGGCCAGCTTCTCAGCGATGACGACCTGATTCGGTTCAGCCGCCGGTTTGGCGATCTGGACGCCGCGCCGATCCAGGAGAACGGGCGGCGCTTCGTCGAAGGCCACCCCGAGATTTACGTCGTGTCGAACGTGATCGAGAACGGCGTCGCGATCGGCAGCCTTGGATCGGGCGAGGCGATGTGGCACACGGACATGTCGTATCTGGCCGATCCGCCCAAGGCGAGCGTGCTTTACGCGATCGAGGTCCCGGCGCGCGGCGGCGACACCGGCTTCTGCACGATGTACGGTGCCTGGGACGCGCTGCCTGGGTCGCTGCAGCGGCGGATCGAAGGGCTGCGCGTGAAACACGACGGCACCTACAACAGCGGTGGCTACGTGCGTGAGGGCGTCACGCCGACCAACGATCCGCGCACGTCGCCCGGCGCGCTTCATCCGCTCGTCTATACGCACCCGGAAACCGGCCGGCGGGGGCTGTACCTCGGGCGCCGGCGCAACGCGTATGTCGAGGGCCTGCCGCTCGAAGAGTCCGACGCGCTCCTCAACGAGATCTGGGCGTTCGCCACGGCGGCGACGCTCACGTGGTGCCACCATTGGGAGGTTGGCGATCTTGTGCTCTGGGACAACCGCTGCACCATGCACAGGCGCGACGCATTCGACGCCGACTCCCGCCGGGTGATGCACCGGACCCAGATCAAGAGTGACACGCGGTCGGGGATACATCGCCCCTGTGAACACGAAGTCTGACCGCACGGCGGTCATCATTGGTGCTTCTTCCGGCATCGGAGAGGCGCTGGCTCGCGAATTGAATAGGAAGGGTTGGCGTCTCGGCCTCCTCGCGCGACGGCTTGATGCACTTGACGCCCTCGCCGGAGAATTCGGAGCCGATACCGTGGTCCGTCGTGTCGATGTCACACAAGCCGCCGCTGCCACGATCCTCGAGGAATTGATCCAAGATCTCGGCGGTGTCGACCTGATCATCGTGAGCGCTGGTACTGGACATCTCAACCCCGATCTGAACTGGGAGTTGGATCTCGATACCGTCCGCGTGAACGTCGTTGGCTTTATGGCGATGACGCAAGTGGCCATGCGCCATTTTCTGAAACGTGGCCGCGGCCACTTGGTCGGGATTTCGTCGATTGCAGCGCTACGCGGCGGCCGTCGCGCTGCCGCCTACGCGGCCTCGAAGGCGTTTCAGTCGATCTACCTGGACGGCCTTCGGGATCTTGCCCGGCACAGCGGACGACCGATTGCCGTCACGGAGGTGCAGCCAGGCTTCGTCGATACCGCCATGATGAAGACGGATGGGCCGATACCGTACGTTGTCAGGCGGTTCCTGGTCTCCTCACCGACAATCGCGGCCAAACAGATCCTGAGGGCTGTCCAAAAGCGGGCGAAGCACGCCTACATCACGCGGCGGTATGGGTTCATCGCCTTCATATTGAGGCTCTTCCCTCGCGCAGGTTAGTGCTTTGACGTTCAGTCCTTTCTTCCACGTGCCACGCTATTTCTCGCCTAGCCGCCTGACAGTATATGCTACGCTTTTCTCCGACGTGGTCACTCGGCTGAAGCACATCATCGACTTTGCCGACCTGAAGATCATCGCGATCGAGTGTGGGAAATGCTCTACGCAGGTGCGGCTCGACGCGACGCGCGCCGATGTCGTGATAGTCAGTGAGTGTCCTGCCTGCCAGTCTCCATTCGAGAACATCGTCCACGCGCTCGAAAGTTATCGCAATGTGCTGAAGTCGATCACCGCCAACAAGCAGCACACGGTATTCGTCGAAGTGGCCGCCCCTCCCTCACCAAGGTCCTGATCGTCAAGCTACTTTCGCCGCCAACGCGCTGCCGCGCCCGCCTTCGCAGTCCGTGTGCGTGCCTTCGCAGCCCGTGGCAGAAGTCGTTCCACGGGCTGCGAGGCACCGAGAATGGGCCACAGAGAGACACCGAGACACAGAGAATCATAAGGGTTTTCTCCGTGCCCCTGGGCCTCTGTGGCCAAATTCCTCTGTGCCTCGCAGGCCATCTCGACTTTCACGACGGCCTGGCAGCCTTTGACCCCGCCTCGCTTCCCGAGCGCCACAGCGGCCGGATCTTTCCCGGCATCCGGCTCGGGCTTCGGGATCTGGCCGGTCGACTCCCGGACGATCTGGAGCGCACGTTGGCTAAAGTCGCGTGGGCGTTTGGGGTGCGACGTGGCGGCAGTATCGCATGGCTAGAGGGGGAAACCGAGACTGACCGACTACCTCTGCCAGCGAGCGGCCGGTAGTAGAACGGGGCTGCGGGTTTCATGATGCGCGACCGAAGCGGCCAAGAATTCCGTCCCAAGGCGCCGTTGACAGGTGTAGAATGTCGCCGAGATTGGACGCCAACACGGAAATTCCGGTGTTCAAAATGTCAAAAATCGCTGCTGTGAACGACGAAAGGACTTCCCAGACCAACTCTGACACGCTGACAGCCAACCAGGAGCCGTCGTGAAGCAGCGTGTCACTGCCATCGCAGTGGGTGTCGCGTGTTTCGCGCTCGGAGCCACCATCCAGCGACTGTACGACACCCGTCGACCACAGCAGGCCCAGATTCCAAGGCCGACTCCACAGCCGGCTGCTCCGGCCGCGCAGCCGCCGGCGGCCGCGGCAGCCGACTTCTCGAAAATTGACTTCTCGAAGGAGCCGTTGTGGGCGTACGGCCGGACCGAGCCTCCGAAGCCCGGCGAGACAGCGGCTCCTCAGGCCCCGCCTACCAGAAACCTGCGTCCGGGTGCGGATCCGGCTGAGCAGACCGAAATGCGGCACGTCGAGGAAAGCAGGACCGAGTACTCCCTCGTCGACATTCGCGACGGCTCGAGCGTGATCGACTGGTTCCCCGAAGATCATCCGCCAATGCCCGACATCATCGAGCACGGGCCGGCGGCGGCTGGTGAACAAAAACGGGGATGCGGGTCGTGCCACCTTCCAAACGGGAAGGGGCGGCCGGAAAACGCCTCGCCCGCAGGGCTGCCGGCTGCATACATCCTCCGCCAGCTCAATGACTTTCGCAATGGGCTGCGGCACAGCGCTGACCCGCGAAAGGCCAACACGAACACGATGATCCTGCTGGCGAAGGCGATGACCGACGAAGAGATGAGGCAGGCCGCCGAATACTTCTCGGCGGTCAAGTGGACGCCGCGGTTCCGGGTGGTCGAGACGAACCTCGTGCCGACGACACGGATTGCCGGCGAGCTCTACATCGCGACCTCGAACAAGAGGACTGAGCCGATCGCCGGCCGTATCATCGAGGTGCCCGAAGATGAAGAGCAGACTGAAGCGCTGCGCAATCCGCGCGTGGGCTTCGTCGCCTACGTGCCGGTCGGCAGCATCAGGAAGGGCAAGGATCTGGTGACGCTCGGTGGCATGAAGGTCGTGAACGGCCAGATCGTACAAGGGAAGACGACGGCGTGCGGCGCGTGCCATGGTACGGATCTCATGGGTGTCGCCCCCGATGTGCCGCCGATCGCGGGTCGGTCGCCGAGCTATCTCGCGCGGCAGATCTTCGACACCCAGCAAGGGGCACGCAACGGCTCCAACTCGAGCGTGCAGTTGATGAAGATGGTCGTCGACAAGCTGACCCCGGAAGACATCGTGGCGATTACGGCGTATCTGGCGTCGCGCCCGGTTCCGGCCGTCCCGGCCGACCAGCTGGTCGCTCGGCGCTGATCTCAGGAGCTGGAACGATTGGCCGCCGAAAAGACCTGGCCGCGTACAATCATCTCTTGTCTCGTCGCGTTGACGATTGGGATGGCGGCGCAGGCGCCCCCACCGTCGCCCGGATCCAAGACCGGGAATCCGACACCCGGGACACCGCAGCCCGATCCGCCCAACCTGGCCAATCGCATCACGTTGACCGGCTGCGTGCAGAGGACCGCAGAGAACGGAGCTGAAAAAGCCGGGGGCAGCACCGACCCGAACACGCCGAGCGATGCACGATTCGTGCTCACGAAGGCGGAGCGCAAGAACACGGTGCCCGCCGGGACAGGCACGTCCTCCGTCGCGGCAGCGTCGAGAAGTCGCACCTATCGCCTGAACGCGATCGACAGTCAGCTTTCGCCGTTTGTCGGCACGAAGGTCGAGATCTCCGGCGAGGTGCTGCCGTTGACTTTCAAGGCCGACGCCGGAGGTTCCAATGCACCGACGCTGCAGGTAGAATTCGTTCAGAAGGTGGCGTCGGCCTGCTTGTAGCGCAGGGTGATGAAGAATGCCGAGAGAAGGAGTGGACATATGACGCGATATCGCTGGGCCGGTGTGCTCGCCGCGGGCACCGCCATTGTGGTAGCGACCATCTCTCCGAAAGCAGCCGACGACACGCCCGCGCCGGTCACCTTCGCAAAGGATGTGCTGCCGATTCTTCAGAGAAATTGCCAATCGTGCCATCGCCCGGGCCAAATCGCGCCGATGTCCCTCTTGAGCTACGAAGAGGTGCGGCCCTGGGCGCGCGCCATCAAGACGAAGGTCGAGAGCCGCCAGATGCCGCCCTGGTTCGCCGACCCGCAATACGGCCGCTTCGCCAACGATCGCTCGCTCGGTCAACCCGACATCGACACGATCGTGAAATGGGTGGACGGCGGCGCGCCGCAGGGCAACCCGGCGGATGCGCCCCAGGCCATCGAGTGGCCGGCCGACGGCTGGCAGATCAAACCCGACATCATCGTCAGAGGTCCGGAGTTCCGCGTGCCGGCGCATCCGCCAAAGAACGTCATCGAGTGGACGACGATGGTCGTCCCCAGCGGCTTCACGAAGGCGACGTGGGTGACGTCGATGGAGCTCAAGCCGAGCGATCTCTCGGTGACGCACCACATCTGCATCACCTTCCGGCCGCATACGCCCAACGTGAAGTACTACGTGATGAACTGGCAGGAGTCGCCTCGGGACGCGGAAGGCGTCGCGATCACGGAGGAGGGGCAGCAGGCGCCGCCTCCGAGCGCCCGACCTGGCGGCGGCTCGCCGAATGCGGGGGTCGGTCCAGGTACCGGCGGCGGCTTCTTCTGCTACGTCCCTGGCGTGCAGGCGGACGACTATCGGTTGTACGGCGCCGCCAAGCTGATCCCGGCGAATGCTGACATCACATTCGCGGCGCACTACACGCCGAGCGGCAAGGAAGTGGTCGACAGGCCGCTCGTCGGCTTTACGGTGGCCGAAACGCCGCCGCAAAAGCAGTGGATCTCATACGGCATTTCCGGCGGCGGGCCGACGTTCGCCATTCCCCCCAACGACTCGAACTATTTGAGCCCTCCAATGGAGATGGAGTTCACGACCGACGTCGACCTGGTCCAGATGATGCCGCACATGCACCTGCGCGGGAAGGACATGACGTATCACCTCGTCTATCCGGATGGCCGCGACGAGATCGTGTTGAACGTGCCGAAGTACGATTTCAACTGGCAGATCGTGTACCGGCCCCAGACCACGATTCGGATTCCCAAGGGCGCGAAGCTGCACGTCGACGCGCATTACAACAACGGGACGTCGAACAAGTTCAATCCGAACCCGAACCAGACGGTGTACATCGGGAGAATGACGTGGGAAGAAATGATGGCGCCGTTCTTTGGCATCCTGGTGCCGCGGGATGTCGAGGCCGCGAGCGTCCTGAAGCGCGGAAACTTTGTACTCGACGGCGGCGCCTAGGCTGAACGGCTACGCGGGCTGCCAGATTGATGACGCGCGCCTCAAGATCGTGTGAAAAGTTGCGACGTTTTGCCGCGGAGCACGCAGAGTTCGCCGAGAATCCTTACAGGCGGTTTCATAACCTACTCGCGGGTGGCCGCGAACGGGGCCGCCCCGCCCGGCGCGGAGCCCACTCCCGTGACAAGCGCTCGTGGGGCGAGCACCGGGTGGGGCTGTTCGCGGACAGGACCCGCGAAACGAGGTTATGA
>JAHFUJ010000172.1 GCA_023265105.1 Acidobacteriota bacterium | reverse complement strand
AACCAACCGAACCACAACACAAACACGCCCAGCGTGGCGGAGGTCATGCTGTGGCCCGGGATGGGCATGGCCTTGCCGTCCCGATACTTGCCGATGCGCGGTCCAAGCAGCATGGCACCGGCCAGCGCCGCCCACCCGCCGATCGAGTGAACCACGCTCGACCCGGCGAAATCCAACATCCCCATCTTCGCCAGCCAGCCGCCGCCCCAGATCCAATGGCCGACCACCGGATAAATCACACCGACCATGGCGAACGAGAAGAGGAAGAAGGCGCCGAACTTGATCCGTTCCGCGACCGCGCCAGAGACGATCGTGGCGGCCGTGCCGGCAAAGACGAGTTGGAAAAAGAACTTCGCCCACAGCGGCGTGCCCGTCCAGTTGAGTGCGCTGTAGACGCCCTGGTAGGCGTCGCCCGTCAGCGGGCTGTTGTCGGCGCCGCCGACAAACCAGATGCCCGACGTGCCCACAAAGCCGTTCCCGTCGCCAAACATCAGGCCGAAACCGATGAGCAGAAACGCCACCGAGGAGACGGAGAACACGATGTAGTTCTTCGCCAGGATGTTCACGGCGTTCTTGGCCCGGCACAGTCCCGACTCGACCAACGCGAAGCCCAGATTCATGAAGAAGACGAGAAACGCGGTCAGGAGCGTCCACACGGTGTCCATCGCGACCTTGGTGTTGTCGATCGCAGGCGCCGGCGCAGGCGCCTGTCCTTGTGCCAGAAGTGCGGCGATGCAGCCTGGCAAGAAAAGGATTCCCAGGATGAGCACACTACCCTTGATCATGTTCCGCGTCGCACTCATGTCGCTGCCTCCTCGGGACTGTTGCTGTTGTGGGTTTGCCGACGCCACCCTCTCCCGGGAGCCAACGAGCCAAATGCCCCTTCTGGCAAGAGGGAAGAAACGGGCGCCGGTGCCTCCGGACGATGTGACCAGGAACTTATAAGGGGTTTGTCGGGAAATTGCAATCGCCTCGCGAGCGTCCGCAAATCCCACGTCGCGGCCGTGCCGATGCGCTATACTTTTGAAGTCGTTTCTCGGCGCCATGGCCGATATTTCCGCTCAACTCGAGATTCCCAAACGCGCGCTGTTCAAGGCGACGGAGGTTTGCGATCTCGTCAAGGTGCAGCCCTACGTCCTGCGCACGTGGGAAGCGGAGTTCCCCGCGCTCGGCGTGGCGAAGGCGTCGGGCGGCCCGCGCGTGTATCGCCGCGCGGACGTCGAGCAGGTGGTGCGGATCAAGGATCTGCTGTTCGTCGAAGGCCTGACGCTGGCTGGCGCGCGGCGGCGTCTCGAGGAGGAAGGGACGCTTTTTGCAGTCGAGGCGCCGCTCGACGAGCTGATTGGGCAGAACGCGCGCGAGCGGTTGACGGCGGTCAAGCGCGGGCTGCGTGCGATTCTCGAGTTGCTGTCGGGAGCGAACGGCGGAGAACCACTTCGGCTCACGACACCTCGCGCGCCCTTGAAGGTGCGGCCGATGTCGGTGGGCCGAGTCAAATTGTCGCGCCGCAAGACGGTGGCGCGGTCGCGCAGCAGCTCCGCGCGGTCGTCGGCCGTCCGCCGCAAGCATTGAATCGGGACGTAGCGCAGCCTGGTAGCGCACCTGACTGGGGGTCAGGGGGTCGCTGGTTCAAATCCAGTCGTCCCGACCAATTTAATCAAGCACTTGTGGCAACGCTTCAACGTGGCAGTCTTGCTGTGGGCACAATATGGGCCACACGCGCGACGATCAGCAATCTTTGGACGAGACGGTTCTGAAAAGAGGCGCGACGCGGACGAACGCGTCGACAACCGCGGGATCGAAATGCGTCCCCTTGCCACGGACGATGAACGCGACCGCGGCGTCGTGCGGCATCGAGGGACCGTACAACGTTCTGCTGAGCGTGGCGTCGTAGACGTCCACGACCGCCATCACACGGCCGACGACGGGAATCTCCGTGTTGCGCAGCCCGCACGGATATCCGGTGCCATCCCACCTCTCGTGATGCGTATACACGATGTCCTTCGCCATCGCGAGAATGGCATCGTCCGGAACGCCGACCTGCTGCTCCGCCTTGAGGATGACATCGCGCCCGAGCACCGGATGTTTCCGCATCTCGGCGACCTCCTCGGCCGTGAGCGCGCCGGGCTTGTTGAGGATGTGATCCGGCACACCGACCTTGCCGATGTCGTGCAGCGGCGCGAGGCTCGACAGCAGATCGACTCGCTCCGGTGTCAGATAGTCGCGGAACTCTGCCGACGTCGAGAGCTGCGAAGCGAGCAGCCTTGCGTACTGTTGCGTTCTGCGCGAGTGGCGTCCGGTCTCGGCGTCCCTCGTCTCGGTCAGCGACAGCAGCGTCTGCACCATCAGGCGCTGGGCGTTGGTTTTCTGGCGGCCCGCCCGCTCCGCTCGCCGGCGATCGAGAGTTGAGGTCGCGGCCGTCATGACGGCGAGCGCTGTCATCACGCCCAGCGTCGGCGGCAGCGGCGACACGGACAGGCCACTGGTGGAGAGGAGCCAGGCGGCTCCGCTCCAGAGCGCCAGGAGGCACATCACGCTGCCGAGGAGTCCCGGAAGAAGCCCCGTGGTTGCAACCAGCGCGGCGACGGCGATGCCTGCCGCGAGCACCGCTGCGCTCTCGAGCGTGGTGCCAAGCGGCGATCGCCGGAATGGGTCCTGCTCGAGCAGGTTGTCGGCCACCGTTGCCTGAACTTCGACGCCGGCAAACAGCGTATCGAGCGGCGTCGCCACGACCTCGCGTGTGCCGAGGGCCGTCGTGCCGACGAACGCGATCTTGCCGCGGAGCATGCCGGCTGGAAGTTGACCATTGATCACGTCCGCCGCTGACACGTAGGAGAACGTTTTCTTCTTCCCTCGATAGCGCACGAGCAGATTGCTCTTGCCGTCGAGCGGCACGCGGCGCGTGTCGAAGGTCAGCGAGGAAGCATTCACGGTGGCGATCCGGAGCGTCGGGTTGCCGCCGCCGACGGTCTGTGCGACCGCGGCAAGCGCCAGGCTGGGATACACGCTGCCGCCCAGCTCCACCAATAACGGCACGCGTCTCAGAATGCCGTCCGCGTCGGGCGCCGCGTTCAGGAATCCTGACGCGCCGGCGGCCCGCGCCAGAACCGGCAGCGAGCACACGGCGCTCGTCGCGCGAAAATAGGGCGCCTCGCCCGTGTCTTCTCCTGCTTGAAGCACGGCGAGACCCACCGGGTGCATCACGCAGCCGGCGGGCCGACCGGCGGTTCGGTCGAAGGTCATCGCGTAGCCCATGACGACGCGGCCGCCGCGAAGGGTCGCTGCCAGCACGTCGTCACTGGCATTCGATCGATCCGGCTCTGCAAAGACAATGTCCAACGCGACGGTCGATGCGCCCAAGTCGCGCACGCACGCGATCAGACGGGCGACGACGTCGCGACGCCAAGGCCATTGGCCGATCGTCGACAGGCTTCGCTCATCGACGTCGACGATGACGACGCGATCGGTGGGCAGCCTCGTCGGCGCCCATCGCGCCAGCGTGTCGTAGGTGGCAGCGTCGAGGCGGGCGAGAAGCGCCGGTCGATAGAGCGCAAGGACACTCGTGACGAGTACGGGAATGAGACCGAACAGAAACACAAGATGGCGACGCGTTGGGTCGGTGCCTTGCCAGCTCATCTCGCGCGATGGTCATCTCACCGTGACGTCGACACGGCGATTGCGCGGCTCGGGCGTCTCGTCGGGCGTGTGCACCAACAGATCGGCTTCGCCGTTGGACGTCACCTCGATCATGGAGGCTGCGAGCCCCGCCGTCAGGAGCAGATCGCGGACCATGGTCGCGCGCTTCAGGCCCAGCCCGATGTTGGCTGGCGCCGTCCCCATCGTGTCCGTATGCCCCACGACGACCACGTCCGGCACCGAGCGCTCTTTGACGATCTTCAGCACGTCGGGCAAGAGCGCGCGCGACTGGTCGGTCAGCGCGTCGGATTCGAAGCGGAAGAAGAGCGTAAATCGGTGCGGTGCGGGCGGCAGCGCGGCAAGGGCGTCGCCGAAGAGCCGCTTCACATCGGGTTCGCTCAACGTCTGAATTGCGCCAGGAGCGTGGTTTGCTATCACCAGCGTCGAGTCGCGTTGGGCGGACAGTTCGACAGATCCGGATCGGTTGGTCACGCCGGCGGCGCCGGTCTCTCCGGTATCTGAGTCCGCGAGCAGCACGATCAGCGCTTCGCCTGGCCGCGTCGGTCCCGCCACGTGTTTCGGGCCGCATGCGATCGCCGTCGTCGCGGTGAACAGCGCCAGAACGGCGGCGATCGGTCGTGCCCGCGGCATTACGACTGAACGCGGATCGCGAGGGTCGTACCGCGCACGCCGATGATGGCCGCCGGCGTTTCGAGACGGATTGAGTCGGGCGCGAGCTTGGCGATTCGGCCTGAGACGTACGCCGCAGCGCCACGAACGAACTTGAGGGCCAGCGCGAGGCTGCCCTCGGCCGGCGCATAGACGAAGCGCTCGAGGCGCACCTCACTACCAGGACCGAGCGAGACGCGCGTGTCGTCCTTCAGCGTGATGCCGAGACGCCCGTCGGCGCCGGTCCGGAGGGCGTCGGCCTCCAGAAGAACCTGGCCGGCCCGCGCAGGAATCGACTTGCCGTCGCGCACGACAACGGCAGCGCCTGACGCGAGCTTGATTCGCCCCGCGGGAGGCCGCTGCTGGGCGAGGGCAGGAGTTGTTGCCGCGAACACCAACGCGAACACCAACAGGAGAACGCCGGCCCACCGTGAACGATTGGTCATATTGGCTCCTGCAATCAGCGATCTGCTGTCGCGCAGATCTGTGAACCGCCCTCGAAAGTGGAGGCGCACTTACGATTCTTGCGACTTGCGAGGCGGCTCGGCCCCCAAAATGCCGTCAATTGCCCTTTCATTGGCAGGATGTGCACCGGCTATGCCGGCCACCCCGTGGTGGCGTCTCGCGGGAGTACGAAATGATACCGTGCAGGCCGCTGGAGAAGCTGTGACGTGTATACCAAGTTTACGGTCAGTGGGCGTGAACGTATACTTAGTACTCGCAACGGCGGCGATGCGTCGGATAGGCGATTCCTCTAACCATCAGTCAATAGGTGAGTTGCTGCCTTCATCTGGCCGGCTTACCGTCGTTCGGACGTAGGTCCGGCTCTTGAATCGGATCTGCAGACAGGGTCGGAGCTGCCCGGCGTGTCTTAGGTCGGGAATTCCGTGGTGGAGGCCGTCAATGACTCAAATCTTGGTTGTCAGCAACGATGCCGTCGGCTTGGCGAACACGGTCAGCGTTCTGAGCGACGCTGGATATCACACGAGCGGTGCCTCCACTTTCCAAGAGGCAATGCAACTGTTGTCTGACAGATCGCCCGATCTCGTGATTGCCGACGAGCGCCTCGGCGCATTCAACGGGCTCCACGTCATCCTGAGAGCCCGCGTCGAAGATCCAGACGTGACCGCCATCGTCACCACCCCAGTGAGGGACCACGCACTCGAGGCCGACGCAAGAAGCCTCAACGTTGAGTGCATGGTCAAGCCGCAGAATCCCGCAGGTTGGTTGGAGCCGATTATGAGAACTCTCGAGCGGACCCCGGCCGCCCGATGCTCGTCCAACCGTTGGGAGGCGATTCACGCGATTGCCTGAAGCGTCGTGGCTCACGTTTGATCGAGCCATCGCATGATCCTTGCGTCCACAACCCGTGAAGGTTTGGGGGGCACGTAGAGGGTCGTCATCGGCCAGACTGTCTGTTGCGATAGCCGCGCGAGCGGTATTCGTTTTATCACCGGGTCGCAGGTCGGGAACTCCGCCGCTTCGTACAGCACCACGCGATGACGCGGGGGATAATGCCGGCGCAGGACGGCGGTCAGCACTGCCAGGCGCTCGGGCCGGCAGGCCATCCCTTTTCTGACGCTGGTCTCGCCCAGGACGCCGACCTGCCAGAGGATCAACGCGCTCGTCGGATCGAATCGGCGCCGAGAGATCAGAAAATCGGTCGCCTCGTAGCTCTGGCAGCCATCCTCGCCCGGGTCGACGCCCAGGTCGGCCACCAGGCAGTCCTCAGCCGAGACGGCGGGAAGCATGCAGGCCGCAAACCCCTCGCGACGCGCGCGCCGAATCGCCGCATGCGACGCGCTCACGAAGACGCCAGGATGGCCGTAGAACGCCGCACAGACCTGGAGGCCCGACCGGACCGCTGACAAGATGCGAGCGGTCATCTCCTGGTAGATTTTGTACCGCGACTTTCCGTCGGCGTAGCAGTCGCCGAGGCTTTCGGCGGTCGGGTTCAATCCCCGGATCCACGCTTCGGTTGTCGGCGCCGTCACGAGATAGAAGAGCTTCTCGGCACGCTCGAGGCGCGCAAGCGTTTCGAGCGTCGTTTGCCCGACCAGGCTGATGCCAGTGCCGACAACGACCAACGAGCCAGGCCGGGAGACACCGGCACCGTTTCGCCTGCCGTCGCGACGCGGATCGCTCTTGCTGGTGCGACCGGACCGGCCTGAATCCATCAGGGTGACTGCCGCGCCTACTTTTTGCGCGAGCCTTGCTTCTTTTTCGGCTTTGGCGCCGCCTTCTTCTTTCCACCCTTGGCCAAGGCCTTCTTGGTAATGATGGTCATGTGGTCGGGAGGCGAGGCGCCAAGGGCGCGGCGGAGCCGCGCGGAGTCGCGTGCCAGCAGCACGGCCTGCTCGTCGGCAGACAGGCCTGCTCCGTCCAGCTCGCCGGCTGGATCGGCGACGAACCGGCTCATGCGACCGGGGTCTGATGCCAGATCGATCAGAAACTTCTTCAGGTTGTCACTCATCGGTCCTCCTTGACAGGCGGCGCATGAAACGTTTGGGAGCGTCGCGCCTGACACCTGAGGATGCTACTGTGTGAACCCCACGCTGGCAAGGAATTTTCCGAATCGTGGATCGGCGCGCAAGTTGTCGAACCGGGGATCGGTCTTCAGATCCGGGAGCACCGGGTCGGCAAGCACCCGCGCGCGCTCCAACCATTCGAACGCACGATCGGTTTCACGCAGGCCGGCGTACACGACAGTCAGGCCACCGGCCGCTCCGTCCTCATTTCTTCGATACCGATTGGTGAGATCCTCGACAATCCTGAGCGCTTCAGCTCGACGACCGGACACGGCCTCGATGTATCCGATATCGGCCCGCAGCTCCGGCCCTCCGCCGCCCGCCAGCGCGGCGGCCCTGGTGATTTCGGCGAGCGCGCGTTGGTACTCGCCCTTGTGGGCGAACGCCTCGGCGAGGACCATGCGGGCCCTGGTGAAGGCCGGGTCCATCTGGAGCGTCTTCTCGAGCTGCCCGATCGCGGCGTCGTACCGGCGCACGACAAGGAGGATGGACCCAAGGGCGCCGTTGACGCCGATCGATAATGGATCGAGCGCCAGCGCCCGGTTGATTTCAGCGGTCGCCTCTGGGAATCGTCCGAGCTGCAAGAGATAGTTGGCGTACCAGTGATGCCCGGCGGCGTACCCGGGCTTGAGACTGAGCGCGCGCGTGAAGTCGACTTTGGCGGCATCCCACTCGAGCCGTTGATTGTGAACGAACGCGAGCGCCGCGTGCGCTTCGGCGAGCGAATCGTCGAGCTCGAGGGCCTTCGAGGCCGCCACGCTCGAGCGCCGCAGCCCCTCGGTACGGGGGACAAAGCCATACGTGGCGAGCACGTTGTACGCGTCGGCGAGCCCCGTGTACCCAAGCGCGAACCGGGGGTCGCGGTCGATCGCTGCCTGAAAATACTGAACGCTGCGATTCAGGCCCTCTTCCGTCCGTGTGTTCCAGTCGTAGCGTCCCTTCAAGTACAGATTGAACGCCTCGAAATCCTGCGCCGCGGCGTTCTGGCCGCCGGCCTGCCCGAGGAACTGCTGTTGCTCGGACGTGAGGCGCACCTGGATCCCGTCGGTCACGGCCCTCGCGACCTCGCGCTGAAGGGCCAGCACGTCGGCGACCACGCGCTCGAACGTGCGGTCCCACAGTTGGGTGTCGGCGCCCGCGTCAATGAGCCGCGCGTTGATCCGCACTCGCTGCGCTCCGTTCTGTTCCTGCGGGCCGGCCCCCGGCGTGACCAGCACGGATCCCTCCAGCACCGCGTCGACGTGCAGCGCCCGCGCAATCTCGGGCAACGGCTTCCTCGAATCCTTGAACTGCATGGCCGATGTGCGGGAGATCACATTGACGCCACCGAGGCGACCGAGCGTCCCAATCAGCTCGTCGGTCATCCCGTCGGCGAAATATTCCTGGGCCGGATCGCCCGACAGGTTGGCCAGCGGCAGCACGGCGATCGATCGGATGGGACCGGGGAGGCCGCCCGGAACGGGCCGCCCACGAAGCGCCGGCCAGAGGAGCGCCCCGAGGCCCAGCAGCACGACGAGGCTCGCCGCGAGAATCCCGGTTCGCCGCCATGAGGCGGGCCAGGTCCGCGGCGTCGCGGTTGGCGCGCTCGCCGCGGTGGGCGTGGCCGTGTCGTCGAGCGCTTCCACCAGATCGGCCTCGAGCACGCCCGCGCTGGCGTAGCGTCGATCGGGGTCGCTCGTCGTGGCCCGATCGACCACTCGCACGAACGCGGTCGGCAGATCGGCTCGCGCGTCGCGCAGCCGCACGCCGGCGGCCTTCGCGTGTCCCTCCTGGAGCTCTTCGATCGTCGTCGCTCGCACGGGAAACGAGCCGGTCACGAGGTGGTAGAGCAGCACGCCCAGGCTGTAGAGATCGCTCCGCTCGCTGGCGGACGCCCCGCCGAAGATTTCCGGCGCGAGGTAGAGCGGCGTGCCCGCCAAATCGGGCAGCGCATGGTGCCGGCGCGGATCGATCTCTCGTCCGGTTCCAAGATCCATCAGGACGAGCCGGCCGCCGTCTTCGCGCATGACGTTCTGGGCCTTGACGTCGCGATGGACGAGGCCTGCCGCGTGAATCGCGGCGAGCGCGCGGCACAGGTCGATCCCGATAAGAGAGGCTTCTCGCGCGCTGAATGGTCCCTGCTTCAGGAGCAGTTGCTCGAGCGTCGCCCCGCGAATCAACTCCATCCAGAGGCCGACGCGCTGCTCGTGCACCGCCACGCCGTGCACCGCGATCACGTTCGAATGACGCACGCGCGCCAGCAAGCGTCCTTCCATGGCGATCCGCGACGCCTGTGGATCGTCGGTCGACTCCTCGACGCGCAGCAGCTTCAATGCCACCTCGCGCTCGAGGTGGCGATCCCACGCGCGATACACGTCGCCGAACGCGCCACCGCCCAGTCGCTCGACCAACGCCAGGTGCGCCCAACTCCCGATGGCCGGCGCCCGGTTGGCCCGGCGAGCGACCGAAGCAGGCGGCAGGTCACGCGGATCGGCAGGCAGGCTCCGATGAAGCCCTCCCAGGTTGGCCAGGATGCGCAACTGACGAATGACGCCCCGCTGGTCGCCGATCGCGCGCGCTTCGGCGGCGTCCCAGTCCACCGCCGATCCGTCGGCGACCGATTCGGCCAGCGGCAGCAGCGCCGCTGGGTCAGGCATCGCCACGGTTCATCTCCTCCGCGAGCCGCAGCAGCGCGCGGCTGACCGCCATCCGCGCCGCGTCGGCCGACGGCTTGCCGAGCGCTTCCGCCACCTCCTGGTAGCTGCCATCCATCTCGACCCGCACGACGATCGCTTCGCGCTCCTCCGGCCGCAGGCGCGCCAAGGCGGCCTCGTAACGCTCCACCGCCTCGTGACCGATCGCCTCGTCGAGCGGCGAGGCGGCGCGATCGGCCTCGTTGTCGTCAAGCACCGCCGAGACCGGCGCCCGCGCGCTGCGGCGAACCTCGTCCCGAATGCGGTTGACGATGGCCTGGCGCAGGTAGGCCTGGAGCGCCCCTTCGTGCCGCGGCTCGAACGACTCGATCCGCTTCACGGCGCGCACGACGGTCTCTTGGACGAGGTCGTCGGTATCCATCAGATCGCGGGTCCACCGCGGCAGACGGCCGCTGGCCCATCGGCGCAAGGCCGGAAGGTGGCGCGCGAAGATCCGATCGACCGCCTCGCGATCGCCGGCCTTCGCGCGCTGCACGAGGTCGAACGTCGAGTCGAGGCCCG
>JAHFUJ010000171.1:1489-10113 GCA_023265105.1 Acidobacteriota bacterium | reverse complement strand
CCGCCGTCGCCCGCGGCGACGTGAATGTCGACCTCGTCGACGAACATAGAAGAATCTGGTAATTGGGTGATTTGGTAATCTGGTAATTGGAGCTAACGGAGAGTAATTGGATCTAACGGGGCATCACGTCTGCCAATTCAATTACCCAATTACCAGATTACCCAATTACCAGATTTAGGTTTGCTCCACCGGCTGAACGCTGATGACGCGTCCGTGCGTGCCGTGGTCCTCGAACTTCACGCGTCCGGCGACTTTTGCGAAGATCGTGTTGTCCTTGCCGAGCCCCGCGTTCAAGCCCGGACGGAACCGTCGCCCGTGCTGCCGCACGATGATGGTGCCGCCGGGGACGAGGTTGCCGTCGTGCGCTTTCACGCCGAGCCGCTGCGAGTTGGAGTCGCGGCCGTTGCGTGAGCTGCCTTGTCCTTTTTTATGAGCCATTGGTGTGAACCTGAAGGGATTGGGGATTAGGGATTGGGGATTTGGAATGCAGTGAACCTGAAGGGATTGGGGATTGGGGATTTGGAATGCGAATCCCAATCCCAACTAATCCCTAATCCCTAATCCCCAATCCCTAATCCCTAATCCCCAATCCCTAATCCCTAATCCCCAATCCCTAATCCCCAATCCCCAATCCCCAATCCCCAATCCCAAATCCCTAAACCAGAATCTCCTTGATCCGCACGCGAGTATATGTCGCGCGATGTCCCTTGGTCCGGCGCATCCCCTTCCGGCGCTTCTTCTTGAACACCCGAATCTTCGGCCCGCGTGTTTCTCCATCCACCACGGCGATGACCCGTGCGTTGGCCACAAACGGCGCTCCGGCGAGCACTTCGCCGCCATCTTTTTCGACGAGCAGCACTTGCTCGAGCGTCAGTTCCGCGCCGGCTTCGCCGGCCGTTCCGTCGAGCGTGGCGAACCCGCCCGGCGTCACCCTCACCTGCCGTCCGCTCGCCTGGATGATTGCGTACATTATCGGTACCGTCCCAAAACAAAAAGTGTACAACCGAAGTCGCTGTCTTGTAAAGAGTTATGGGGGCGGGGGTATCCGCTCTATGCCGCGTGTCCAAAGACACGAGAACGGCGTCGACTGCCGACAGCGGGACGCAAAGCAGCATCATCAAGTCGCCCCCGGCATCTCATCGCATTGAATCCGCCTGCGGGACAGGTTGCGGCCTAGTACGGGGGCGGATCCTCGATATCAAGGGTTCTGAAAATGCTTCCGAGTGTGGTAGGCATCACTAACTCGTCTTCGTCGTAAAAGGGAATGGCTCGTTGGATGACACGACCGCCAGCCTCTCGGTTGCATTCCATCAGGCCACAGGCCGGCGTGCCGTCAGAATCTTGCAGCTCTCCCGGCTTCGCAGTCACGACGAGTGTGCATTTGTACTTTGTGCGAAGGAGCTCGAATAATTGGCGGTAGGTCAGGGCCGCGTGGCCGAACGGGAAAGCGGGCATCGGCCAGCTTTGCGATCACGCGGTCAACGCACCTTCATCCGCAATGGCTCGAATCATGTAAGCGGGAACAACGTCTTCGCCTTCGACGACCGTCTGCTCAAGCGCCCGAGCGTGCTTGAAGAACGCTTCCCAGTACGCTTCGGGTGCCGGAGGAATGCCCTGAAATGGCTCTCTGCCGTGCGCGGCATCCAAACGAAGTTGAGCATTGACGGCCTGGATGAATGCCTTTTGCGCAAGGGGAACAGACCGGCCCTGAGCGGCGATGTCCACATCCAAGGCTTGAGCTACCCAAGAATCGCCCTCGCGAATTAGTAGTACATGAATGATACGAGGCATTGAAAACCTTCGGTTGCTGGGGGAGCGAGCGGCCCGCATTCTCGTTATTTCAGCAAGATCCTCGTCCCGCGGATTTTCTGGTTGCTGAGCGTGCCGAGAAAATCGGGCACGATGCGGTCCATCAGCTCGAAGTAGGAGGAGAGCGGCGGCGTATCCTGTTGCGCGTTGTACAGGACCTCTTCGCGGCGTGACTCGGAATAAATCGTCGCTCCGGTCCGGCCATCGATGAACACGAACTTTGGCCGGAGGATGAAGCCCTTGCGCTCCATGTAGGTGCGGACGGGCACCACGCGACGGCGGCCGAATCCGTCGTACACCTCTTGTTCACGCTGGATGAACCCCGACGCCGTCCTCGGCGTGAACAGCACCGTGCCGGTGACGATGAGCGGGTTCTGATATTCCTCGCCAATCCGTTTCCAATACGCCGTGTTGGCGAAGAGCCGCTCGTAGGGTTCGAGATCCTTTTCTTCCTTGATGCGCTGCGGCAGCGGCATCGGTTGGGCGCCGCGGTCCGAGCTGGTGCCACCGGCCGCGGTGCCTGCCGCCGGCGCGCCCTCGCGGCCGCCGGTCGCTTCCTCTGCCTCGGGCTCGCCGGCCGTGTTGGCGGCCTTGTTTTGATCCTGCGCGATCTCGACGAGCACCATGATGTCGGCGTCGATCACCTTGAGCGACGACTTCGTGCGGAGCTGGCTGCGGAGCAGCCGAACCGTTTCCTGGTTGGCGTCCACGTCCTCCGTGCCGCCGGCCACAAAGCCGGCGACCAGCACGCGCTGAAACGCGGAGATGTCGAGCTTGGGTTGGATGGGCGTTTCGATTGGGATCTCGAAATAGTCGGTGCCGCACGCCAGCGTGACCGCGGCGCAGGCGGCGGCCAGCACGGCGAACGCGAGGTTACGACTTGTCTTTCCCCTGGCTCGTTCGGTCATTGATTTCCTTGAAAAGTTCGAAGTTCTGGCGAATCTCCGCGTTGTTCGGATCGAGGTCCAGCGCCTTCTCGTACGCTTTCCGTGCTTTGTCGAACTGTCCTTCGTGCTCGTACCCGATCGCGAGGTCGTTGAACGCGGCGGCGTACGTGGGGTCCAGCTCCGCCGCCTTTTCCCACCGGTAGATCGCTTCGCGCCACAGGCCGCGTGCGGCGACGCCGATGCCGAATTCGACTTGCGACTTGGCGTCGCTGCGGGCGTCGGCAAACGATGGCGCAGCCGACACGGTCGCGGCAAGGGCGAGCACCGTGACGAGGCGGACAGTCATGGTCGGATCACTCTCACTATAGTCCATTCACCCGGCGTTGGCGCAAGGATTCGGAGGCAGCTCCAAGTGTGAAACAGCAAGGCATGTGCCAGCGCTGGGTTTGAAAAACGCGCCATTTTCCGGCGATCGCACGCGGCCCGGCTTACGAACCGAGGTCGGGATTTCCCTGGCGCGCTATAATAGATGTCAGGAGGTCAGGCCCCCGCGCGGCGAGTGCGGCGGCTCGGGACCTCCTTTCTTCGTTTGGAGCGACCGCGCCGTTTTTCGCCAGGAGGCGCGGTCGTGACACACCTTCCTGCAACCAGTGACCACGTTGATGACGTTGACGCCGTTGACATGGTCGCGTTGTCGCTCTTGCCCATTTTGTGGTGGCCGCACGTCGGCGAGCGGCTCCGGGCGGGCGACGCGCCCGGCACCACCTTCGATCGGTTCCTCGCTGAACGGTGCCCGGAGGAGCCCGACAAACCGGCCGCGCTGCGGTTGCGGGCGGCTGCGGCGCTGGCGCGCGCCGCTGCACGCGGCATCACCCCGATCTTCTGGAGCGATGCGGCCTATCCGGCGGCGCTGACCGCAATCATCGACCCGCCGCCCGTGTTGTGGCTGCGCGGCAGCGTTGCCGCGCTCGCGCAGCCCGCGGTTGCAATCGTCGGCTCGCGCGCGGCGTCGCCGTACGGACTGGCCGTGGGAGAACGGCTGGCCGCCGATTTGGCGGCGCGCGGCGTGCTCATCGTCAGCGGTCTGGCGCGTGGCGTCGATTCGGCGGCGCATCGCGGCGCGCTGGCGACGGGGTCGACGGTCGCCGTCCTCGGGTCGGGCGCCGACGTCATCTATCCGCGCGAGCACGCGGCGCTCGCGCGCGAGGTCGAACGCCACGGCGCGATCCTGAGCGAGCTCGTGCCGGGGACGCCGCCACTGAAGCACTTCTTCCCACAGCGCAATCGCATTATCAGCGGCCTGTCGCGCGCGGTGGTCGTGATCGAGGCCGGCGAGAAGAGCGGGTCGCTCATCACGGCGCGCTGCGCGCTCGAGCAGGGACGGGAGGTGCTGGCGGTGCCCGGCAACGTGTTGACCGGCCGTAACCGTGGAGCCCACAGCCTTTTGCGGGACGGTGCAAAGATTGTCGAGTCGGCGGACGATATTCTGGAGGAGCTGGGAATGCTCGCGAACGGCGTCGCGAGCCCGACCAGGCTCGCGGACCCGATTTTGGCCTGCTTCACGCCGGGGGAATCGTCCGATTTGGATGCGATCGCCGAGCGATCGGGGCTGAGTCCGGCTCGCCTTCTTCCGCGGTTGTTCGAGCTGGAACTGCAGGGACTGGTCGCGCGAGTCGGTGGAGGTCGGTTCGTCCGGGTTGACAGATCGTGCTAGGGTGAGAAGAAGGGATATGCCAAAAGCACTCGTCGTGGTCGAATCGCCCGCCAAGGCGAAGACCATCAACAAATATCTCGGCAGCGATTACAAGGTCGTCGCCTCGATGGGGCACATCCGCGATCTGCCCAAGAGCAGGCTGGGTGTGGACGTCGACCACGATTTCGCCGAACAGTACGAGTCGATCCTGTCGCGCAAGAAGGTCATCAAGGAATTGAAGGACGCGGCGAAAGAAGCGACCGACATCTACGTGGCCACCGACCCGGACCGCGAAGGCGAGGCGATCGGCTGGCATCTGGCGCAGGAGCTCGGCGGAAGGAAGCGCAAGATTCACCGCCTGATGTTCAACGAGATCACGAAGAAGGCGATCCAGGAGGCGTTCAAACATCCGGGCGTCATCGACGAGCGGATGGTCGACGCGCAGCGCGCGCGCCGCGTCCTCGACCGGCTCGTCGGCTACAAGATCAGTCCGCTGCTCTGGGACAAGGTGCGTCGAGGGCTGAGCGCCGGCCGCGTGCAATCGGTGGCGCTGATGCTGGTGACCGATCGCGAGCGCGCCATCGAGAAGTTCGTTCCCGAAGAGTACTGGAACCTGTTCGCGCGCCTGGCCGGTCCGCTGCCGCCCGAGTTCGATGCCAAGTTGTTCAAGAAGAACGGTGACGCGATCCGCGTCGGCAACGAGGACCAGTCCAGGGCGATTCTGGCCGATCTCGACCGTGCGCCGTGGATCGTGTCGTCGGTCGTCACGAAGGAACGCAAGCGTCACGCGCCGCCGCCCTTCATCACGAGCAAGCTGCAGCAAACCGCTCGCTTCCCCGTGAAAAAGACGATGATGTTGGCGCAGCAGCTGTATGAAGGCATCGAGCTGCCCGGCCTGGGCGTCGACGGACCGATCGGTCTCATCACGTATATGCGCACCGATTCGGTGCGTGTGTCCGAAGAAGCGCTCGTGGCCGCGCGCGACCACATCGCGTCGACATTCGGCGGCGAGTATCTGCCAGAGAAGGCGATGTACTACAAGTCGAAGGCCGACGCGCAGGACGCGCACGAAGCCATCCGGCCGACCTCGATGCAGTACGACCCGGAAACGGTCAGGCCGTACCTTTCGCAGGATCAGTACTCGCTCTACCGGCTCATCTGGAATCGGTTCGTCGCGTCGCAGATGAACCCGGCGACGTTCGACGAAACGACGGTGGACGTCACGGCGGGCGACTACCTGTTTCGCGCCAAAGGGATCGTGCCGAAGTTCGCCGGCTGGACGGCGACGTACGGCAAAACGCCGGGAGAGCTGGCCGAGCAAACGGGACAGTCTCCGGGCGCCAACGGCGCCGCGAAGGGCGACGCCGAGGACGACGATACGGCCGTGTCCGGCGTGCTGCCGGTCGTCGCGGAAGGCGATCGCCTCGAGCTGAAGGCGTTGCGGCCGGAACAGAAGTTCACGCAGCCGCCGCCACGCTTCACCGAGGCCACGCTCGTCAAGGAGCTCGAAGAGAACGGCATCGGCCGTCCGAGCACCTACGCGTCGATCATCGGCGTGCTGCAGGATCGCGACTACGTGATCAAGAGCGACGGCAAGTTCAAGCCGACCGCGCTCGGCCTCATCATCGTCGATCTGCTGATCAAGAGCTTCGAGGACATCCTCGACGTCGAATATACGCGCAACCTCGAGGAGGATCTCGACAAGATCGAGCAGGGCAAGACCAACTACGTCGCCACGCTCAAGGAGTTCTACAAGAAATTCAAGAAGGATCTTGCCCGTGCCGGCAAGGAGATGCAGAACCTCAAGGAGGGGATCAAGACCGACGAGGTCTGCGACCGGTGCGGCTCGCCGATGCTCATCAGGATCGGCAAGTTCGGGCCCTTCGTGGCGTGCAGCGCGTACCCCGAGTGCACGAACACGCGCGAGCTGGAGAAGAGCGAGCCCGAATCGGAGAATGGGGAAGAGGCCGACATCGAGCCGTGCGAGAACTGCGGCAAGCCGATGGTGGTCAAGCGAGGCCGCTTCGGCCAGTTCCTGGCCTGCACCGGTTACCCCGAATGCAAAACCACGCGGAAGCTGATCGCGACCAAGCAGGGCGGACTCCAGGCGGCGAAACCCGATCAGATCCTCGACGAGAAGTGCCCGCGGTGCGGATTCAACCTGGTCGTCAAGCAGGGACGGTTCGGCGAGTTCACCGCGTGCACGAAGTACCCGGAGTGCCGGTACATCAAGCACAAGACGACCGGCGTGAAGTGCCCGCAGGACGCCGACAAGGGCGGCGAGATCGTCGAGCGCAAGTCGAAGCGCGGCAAGATGTTTTTTGGCTGCTCGAATTATCCCAATTGCGATTTCGTGCTCTGGAGCCGCCCCGTCGACGAGACATGCCCCAAGTGCGGGGCGCTGTTCCTCGTCGAAAAAACCACGAAGAAGCACGGCCACCAGATGCTCTGCCATAACGAGGCCTGCGATTACGCCCGTTCCGCGGAGCTCGTTGAAACGCCAGCCTGACGAAGACAGCCCTCACGTGGCCGCACTAAGCGGATAATCGTTGCTAGCAAGGCCGAGCGGCGTGAGCCGCGAAGGCACAGGCGTTTGAGCGTCGCCCAGCGGTGCGAGCGTTGACTAAGCGGAAAGTCCTACGTGGCAAAGCCGAGCGGCGTGAGCCGCGAAGGCACAGGCGCTGGGGGTGGGGCCCCAGCGCAAAGTAAAAAGATGATCAAGATCATCGGCGGCGGCCTCGCTGGTTCCGAGGCCGCCTGGCAGGCGGCGTCGCAAGGCGTGCCGGTGACGCTGTACGAAATGCGGCCGGTACGCGCCACGGCTGTTCACAAAACCGATCGGCTTGCCGAGCTCGTGTGCAGCAACTCGTTCCGCGGCGACAAGCTCGATAACGCCGTGGGCCTCCTCAAAGAAGAAATGCGGCGGCTCGGCTCGATCGTCATGCGGACCGCCGACGCGAACCGCGTGCCTGCCGGCGCGGCGCTCGCGGTCGATCGCGAGCGGTTCGCCGACCAGATGACGAGCGCCCTCGCCGACCATCGGCTCATCACCATCGTCCGCCAGGAAGTTACGGCGATCCCGGCGTCGAGCGAGCGCGAGCCGGTGATTGTGGCGACGGGGCCGCTCACCTCGGACGCCCTGTCCGCCGCCGTTCAGTCGCTCGTCGGTCGGGCGCACCTGTACTTTTACGACGCGATCAGCCCCATCGTGCTCGCTGACACCATCGATCGGTCCAAGGTCTTTCGCGCCTCGAGATGGGATCGCAGCCTGGGACCGGTTCGGCCGCCGCCTTCGCTTGAAGCTTCCGCCTCCGCTGAAGCTTCGTCGGACAAGTCGGTGGACCGCGACGGCCCGGCGTGTGGTGTGGACGACGGTCAGGGCGACTATGTGAACTGTCCGCTCACACACGAGGAGTACGATCGTTTCTACGACGCGCTCGTCCATGCCGAGTCGGCCACCGTTCACGATTTCGACAAGGAACGCTTTTTTGAAGGCTGCCTGCCGATCGAAGTGATGGCGCATCGAGGGGTCGACACGCTGCGGTTCGGCCCGATGAAGCCGGTCGGCCTCGTCGATCCGCGCACCGGCCGCCAGCCGTACGCCGCCGTGCAGCTGCGCCAGGACAACCTCGCGGGCGATCACTACAGCCTGGTCGGCTTCCAGACGCAGCTCAAGTGGGGCGAGCAGGCGCGCGTCCTGCGGCTCGTGCCCGGACTCGAACAGGCCGAGTTCGTGCGGTTCGGAATGGTCCATCGCAATACGTACGTGAACGGACCGGCCGTGCTCGCCGAGACATGGCAGGTGCGCAGCCGGCCGGACGTGTTCTTCGCGGGCCAGATGTCGGGCGTTGAAGGCTACGTCGAGTCGGCCGCGTCCGGGCTGCTCGCGGGACTGAACGCAGCGGCGTTGGCGAAAGGGGAGCCGCCCGCCGCCCCGCCGCGGACCACCGCCATCGGCGCGCTGGCGTACTACGTGTCGCATGCCGATCCGGCGCACTACGAGCCATCGAACATCACGTTTGGGATCATGCAGCCGCTCGACCTTCGACAGGCTCAGGTCGACCCCGAGCATCGTCGAGGGGTCGACGGTCGGCCGCGCAACAAGCTCGCGCGCAAGCTGGCACTCTCCGAGCGCGCGCTGGCGGATCTGGCGCGCTGGATGGAAGCGCCTGCGTCGGCCGGCGCCGAGCGGCGCAGCCGCGCAGGGGAAGCGCCTGCGGCCCTCGCGAGCGCGA
>JAHFUJ010000171.1:0-1389 GCA_023265105.1 Acidobacteriota bacterium | reverse complement strand
TACGCCTCGATCGCGCGGCGATTCGCAGTTTTCTCGCCGACGTCCACAAGCAGGGGCAATCGCGCGCGACGGCCGCGCGCAAGCTCGCGGCGGCGCGGACGTTTCTGCGCTACCTGCGCCGCGAAGGGACGATCGACGCCGATCCGGGCGCGCTCGTCGCGACGCCCAAGCGAGAAGTGCGCATGCCGGCGCACCTCTCGGAAGCGGAGATGGCACGGCTCATGACCGCCCCGGCCGATGACACACCGCTCGGGCGGCGCGATCGGGCGATTCTCGAGCTCTTCTATGCGTCGGGATTGCGGCTGAGCGAGCTGGTCGGTCTCGACGTCGAGGCTGTGAATCTCAGCGCGAAGATGGTGCGCGTGCTCGGCAAGGGCGGCAAACAGCGGATCGTGCCGTTCAACACCAGCGCGGCGACGGCGCTCCGAGCGTACCTGAAGGATCGCGAGTTGATCGTGCGCGAAGGTCCGGCTAACGCCGGACGCCGCGAGAACGGAGGTCCGGCTAACGCCGGACACCACGTACGTGAGGGTTCGACTCGAGCCGGAGGCCCGGAGAGAATCCGGGGCCACGAGCGCGCGCGCCATCCGTTGTTCGTGAACTATCGGGGGACGCGCTTGACGGTGAGGAGCGTCGATCGCCTGGTGCGGCGCTACGTGGCGGCCTGCAGCACGCGCATGGGCATCAGCCCGCACGCGCTCCGGCACTCGTTCGCGACGCATCTGTTGGAGCGTGGCGCCGATCTGCGCGCGATCCAGGAGCTGCTCGGCCACGCGCGCCTTAGCACGACCGAACGCTATACCCACGTCAACGCGGCACAGTTGCTGGCGGTATATCGGAAGAGTCACCCGCGCGCACAGCGAGGCACGTAGGAGTGGCTGCACTACCACGGTGGACACGGAGGTCAAAGGAGGCCACGGATCCAACCGTCCAGGGAACCGTGTCCTCCGTTCGTTTCCGTGAACTCGGTGGTAGAGTTTTTGGCGCTAACCCACAACCGCGGCGACCGCGGGCAGTGGCGCGGCGCGGCGCCCGCGCGGGAACTCGATCCCTAACGTCTTGATCTTGTAGTTCATCACCCGCGGGCTGATCGACAGAAGTTCCGCGGCGTCCTTCTGCACCCAGTTCGACATCTTCAGCGCTTCGATGAGCGCGTGGCGTTCGATGTCATCGAGCGCAATGCCGGTCGGTGGAATCTTGACGACCGAGGCCTGATCGCGGCTGCCCGCCGTCGACACCTCGCCGAGCCGCAGGTCGCCCGAGGTGATCGCGCGCCCCTCGGCCAGCAGCATCGCGCGCTCGATCGCGTTCTCGAGCTCGCGGATGTTGCCCGGCCAGTTGTACCGCATCAGCAGCTTCTGCACGTCGGGCTCGAGGCCGTCGATCTTC
>JAHFUJ010000170.1 GCA_023265105.1 Acidobacteriota bacterium | reverse complement strand
GCCGGAGCAGCGTGTTCGGCGTCCCGGCTTCGATCATCCACGCTTCCACCGTGCCGTCCGGCTTCTTCACGTCGACGTGGATCCAGGCGTGCGGATTGATCCACTCCATCTTCGTCACCGTGCCCCGGAACTCGACGTGCTTCTTCGCATCGAATTCCGAGTTGAACGCGTGATGGGCCACGACCGGTACCGCGGCCAGCAGCAGTCCGAACCCAGCAACCACTACGGAGAGCTTCGTTCGCATTGAATTCACCCCTTGTTTTGAGTCACCGTTTTTGAGTCCACCATCTTCTGTCGATCGCCTTTGTTCCCGCTTACCTGTCCTCTGGTCCGGCGCCAGCGGCACGCGGGCGAGGCACGGTTTCCCCGGCCGCCTCGCGAAGACGACCCATATGGAGGAGATGGACGATGTCGTAATTCCCTTCGTGGCAGGCGTACTCGTAGATCTGGCCGTCTTCCCTGTTCCAGGGAATCATCGCCGACCAGGGTTTCGTCCACGTCGTCGGATCCGAGACCGTGAATTCGTAGTCGATCCGGTCAGGGCCGACGCGCGTGAAGCGCTCGACGATCTTGTACGTATCGGGATTGGCATTCTGGTACATCACACCATCGTCTCGGCGGAAATTCGTGGTCTCGACCACTAGCGTACTGCCCTCCCAATGACCACGCGTGTCCCCCAGCCACTGGAGGAAGGTCTTGCCGAGATGCGGACGTCCATCCACTGGGATGATGCGAGCGCTGTGGATCATCTCGGGTTGAATCGCCACGAATCCAGGGCTCTGGAAGATCTGAAAATCGTTGTTGTAGATCGTCGGAAGATACGGCGGTGAGTCGGTCCGAATGACGCAACGCACGGGCAGCGACAGGTCCTCCGGATCGTTCGGCATGCCTGCGAGAAAGCGAGCGTTCATCTCCGCGCGGACGTCTCTGGCCTTCGCCCTTTCCGGCGACAAGGGCACGCGTGGAGGAATTCTCCCATCCGGCGGATCCACAATCAACGACGTTCGCCTATCCTTTGTGGTCTCCAACCTCTTGGCGTCCATCCAGTGTTCGTTATACGCGCGATTGACGTCGGCTTCGGGACCACCGTCGCGCCGATCGCGATTGAGGTTTTCCGCCAACTCCTCCGCAAATTGATCCGCTTCGTCTTCTCCGAGCACGCCCTTCTCTCCGAGCGCCGCGGGCCGCTGAAAGGGCGTGCTGGTGGCGTCGTTCCAGATGCCCTGCAAATCCGGGTCACCCCACGGTGTCTTGGGCGCTGTGTAAGGTTTCGCCGCAGCCGTCCTTGCCGGGGCCGTC
The DNA here is from genome assembly GCA_023265105.1 of Acidobacteriota bacterium. GTDB lineage: Bacteria > Acidobacteriota > Vicinamibacteria > Vicinamibacterales > CAVVIG01 > JAHFUJ01. The sequence continues at coordinate 8,867 of JAHFUJ010000170.1, read as the reverse complement.
GTCCTGGCCGGGGCCTGACCGGCGACAGGCAGCGACGTGACCGCGATCACGACCGCCAACGCACCCATGGAAGTAAGAAATCGCTGACTCATCGAACGCCTCCAATTTTCATGATCATTGCGTCGTCCTGGTCTGGGGTCACACGACGACTCGTGCGACCTGTCGCCTGAGGTCGAGAGAAGATCGTATCAACTTATTATATGAGTCCGCCGTCGCCGTGGTCAAGGCACGCAGCTGTCAGCTATCAGCTGTCAGCTTTTCAGCCCGGATAGTGCTGACAACTGAAGGCTGAGAGCCTGTGAAAAAATGCCGCGTTTGAACGCAGAACGCGCTGAGCTCGCAGAGGATTCTCCTTAGGATTTTTCTCTGCGGTCTCTGCGGCCTCTGCGTTTAGCGTGATTTCTTCACACTCTCTGGGAGCTGAAAGCCATGAATATCTGTTTAGGGCCGGCGTGCGGCGCACGTCTGCGGGGGCGCGAGGCGGGAAAAACACGGGTGGGGGCCTGCGTCAGGGTTCCCAGACCCCGACGCAGATCCCGTCCGCCACGTTACTTAGAAGTCGAGTTGGCCGCTGAACTTGAACATGCGGCCGCCCATAATTTCGTACGGTGTCAGCCACGACGTACCGTACCCGCCGTTCTCTGAAAGTACGGAGGCGCCGTTGATCACGTTATAGATGTCGAAATTGCCGCGCACTCGGAGCTTCCCGAAACGGAAAATCCGGGCGATGCGGACATCGAGCTGTTGGAGCCGATCTTCGAACTGGCTGTTCGGCGGGATCAGATCGATGGTGACATTGGCATTGCACGTCGCGGCGCCGCGGCATGATCCCACGTTGCGGCCCAGAGAAGGCGCTATCTGGGCATTCGGGGTCGGGTTGCTCGCCACGATCGGAATCCCGGGGATGTTCTGGTAGGTCGCGCTGGTCTGGAAGCCCATGGGCAGCGGGTAGACCACCAGGAACTTGATCTGGGTCGCTGCCGACCACGGTGGGCTGACGTGGCAGTAGGCCTCCGTTCGAGGCGCAACGGCGCTTCCGCCGCTACCGGCGTACGTCAGTTGCGGGTTCCCCATCGTATAGCAGTTGTCGGTGACCGTGCGCCCGACGCTCAAACCGCCGGAGAACTGTCCGCTTTGCGCAAACCGCGTCGTGAGAGTGACGTCGACGCCGTTGTAGACATCGGTCTGCTTCCCGTAGTTCGACGCCTTCGTCACCAGATTGTTGACCTGACCGAACAGCGTCGGCGTGATGTCATACAGCCCGCAGATCTGGTTGCCGCCACCGCCGGGCAGCTGACTGTTGACCGGCGCCGTGATGCAGTACGTGTTATAACTGGCCGCCGTCACCGCCTGATTGTCGGTCGCCAGGAAGCCGCCATACCAGGTGCGGAAATAGCCCACATTCAGCGCCATCCCCTCCCGCAGTTGCTGCTGGACGGAGACCGAGCTCTGCCAGTTGAAGGATTGCTTGTTAAAACCCCTCAGCGCATCCTCCGCATAGCGCGTGCTCCCGGCTCGCACCTGACCGAACGCGGCGTCCGACAAGGCACCGCATTCACCGTTCGCGCCTGGCACGCTCGCGTCAAGCACGCAGTCCGGAATGTAATTGCCATTCGCATCGTTCCAGTTCCGATTCGCGCTCGAGGCCTGGTTCGACGCCGGGTTGGCCGTGGCGCCTGTCGAGAAGGGGACATATCGCCCCAACGAGAACTTGAGTGCGGTCTTGCCGTCGCCAAACACATCGTAGGACGCGCCCAGTCGTGGGTCGAGATTCTTCCAGTCGGGCGAGTTCTTCACTGCCACGAAATCGCGCGCGGGCACGAAGAAGCCCGCCGGCAGGTGATGTGCCGGAATGTTCCCCTTATAGCTATCGTAACGCACCCCCAGGTTCAGCGTGACCTTCTTCATGGTCCACTGGTCTTGCACGAACAGCGAATTGGCCGTGGTGTTCTCGACCACCTCGAAGGGCACCGCCCAGATCGTGACCGACTGAGGGACACGGTTCCGGAACGTGTAGGACCGTGCGGCGTTGATCTGGTTGAGGTCCGTGTACGCGCCTTCGCGGCCGAGGTCGTACCGTTGCAGGTAGTAACCGGCCTTGAACGCGTGCGAGCCTGTGATGTAGGACACCGCGGCACGATAGTTATATTTGTTGACGAACCGTCGCGTGTAGCTCCCGGACCAGGTATTGTTCGTGGCATCGGATCCGTAATTGAGGTTGAGCGCAAGATCCTGGACCCGGATGTCGGTCGCAAACACATCGGCGTCGTCGTTGGCGACGATCTGCCGTCTGGAGTCTTCGTTCAGCACGTTCGCCGACGCACCCGCTTCAAACAGCAGCTTGTTGGTCGCCGGGTAATTCCAACTGAGGATTGGCACATACTGCGGGTTATAGACGTGCAAGCCGCGAGACTCGGGCGCCGGTTTCACTGCGTTGACGCCACCGACCCCAGTCAGACCGAACGGACAGCTGCAGTTGTTCTGCTCCGAGAAGCTGAAGACGACCTTGTGCTTTTGCGCAGCCTGCCACGTCAAGCGAAGCGAATGGTCCTCGAAGTACTCGTTGTTGTGGGACACCCGATCCAAAGCGGGCGTGTAGAACAAGCTGTGCTGCGTGGCGTTGTAGTAGCTGCCCTGAATGTACCGCGAGGCTCCCCACCAGCGCTGCCCTGTGAAGAACCACAGCTTGTCTCTCTTGATCGGACCGCCGAGCGCGCCGCCGTAGTCGTACGTATGCCGTATCGAGATGTCCGTACTCAGGCCGCGGACGCGCAGCGCGTCGGTAAGATTGCCGTTCTGCAGACTCGGGCCGGCATATGAGACGTTGGAGGTTCCCGAAAGCGTGTTGCCGCCGTCCTTCGGCACGATGTTCACCTGGACGCCGCCGGTAATCGCTTCGGCGGACGCGCCGCTCGTCTCGACGACGACTTCCTGGAAGGTCTGCGCGTTGAAGCTCAAGACACCGCCTGCTGCCTGATTCTGATTCATCCCCTCGATGTTCGTGCTCTGGTCGCCCGAGCGCCCGCCGTGGATCGCGAATTGCCCGCCTTCACCCTGGTTGCCGCCGACGTCCTGGAAGGTGGGGTTGGAGTACGTGGCGCCCGGAATGAGCGTGGCGTACTGGCCAAGCCGCTTGGTCGTCGGAATCGCATCCAGCGTGGAACGTGCGATCGTGGTTTGCTGCCGGACGTTCTGAGTGTCCACCACCGGGGCCTGCCCCGAGACCGTCACCGTCTCCTCGAGCGCCCCGACCTTCAGCTCGGCATTGACGTTTGCCGTGAACGACGACGTCAACTCGAGACCCTCCCGCTTGTACGTGCTAAAGCCAGGTAAGGTGAAGCTGACGGCATAGGTGCCGGGGACCAGATTAATGATCTTGTACTGCCCCTGCTCGTCGGTGACGACGCTGCGGACCTTTTCGATCAGAGCGGGACTCGCGGCTTCCACCGTGACGCCGGGTATCACCGCGCCCGACGCGTCTTTCACCACGCCCGCGATAGTGCCGGTCGCCGACGTTTGCGCCCACACGACGGCAGGTAGGAGCAGGAGACACCACACCATAACGAAACGGGCGATTCGCTGAGATTTCATTTGCTATTCTCCTCCCTCAAGAGCACATGCGCGCTGCCCGCTCATGCGCCTGAGAAACGGCAAGACACGAAACACCGGCGACGATAACACGCACGTCACCAGAGGTCAAAGAGAAATTGACGGTTGTCACGGTGCAACATCCGGGCCCATGACGCTGACTACGATGAGTGGCGCAAATCGGTACCACGACGAACAAAATCAAACTATTGAATCAACACGATCCACAATCCTGGATGTAACGCGATGTCGCTAGCGCAGGCTGCGCGCTGCCGGGAGCGAGGCGTAGTGCGAGACGAGGCCTGTGTGGCAGGCCCCGCCCCGCGGCGATTCTTAGAAGCGGCGATTCCTGAACTTGAGGTTGCCCGGGCGCCTTATGACGTCTTCGAATACGTGAGCGTGCGAGTGGTCGAACCTCCGCCCGATTCGAGATCCAGCACGACGGTCAGCGTCCCGCCGCTCACGGTCAAGATGTCCCTGCCGAAGCTCATCGCCTGTTTCTGATGCAGGTGGAGCTTAGTTCCGTCCCAATGGGCCCACGTCTTCAACGCGTTGACATCACCCGCCGGCATCACAGTCAGATTGCCATCCAGCGTGTAGACCGCTTTGGTCGATCCGGTCTGGACGGTGATCCCGGCTGCGGTCTGCGTGATGACGAGACTCGTCGGCGCCGGGGTGAAGGCGTTTTCCTCGTAAGCATCGCCGCCCCCTCGGCCTCCGCCGCCGCCCCTGCCACCCCTGCCGGTCGGCAGCGGCGGGTCGACCTTATCGAGCTTCCACGTCCCCGAAAAGTTGGCAGTCCCCTGGGCCCACGCGGCGGCGGGCACGGCAAGGGCCACCATCACCAACAACGGCACGACTCGCTTCATCATGTCCTTATTCCTCCGCTCCTTGTTCCTCCGCGTCGCGGAATATCTAATTCCTACGCTCGCGGGGCCCCACCCCACCTGATAAACCCGGGCCACGAAGGCACTTCGTGTTTTCGTGGTTGCATTTTCCTCCGGCTCCTCACGCGGGCCGCAGGCGCCTCAGTTGCTGGTGGTTTTCGGCATCAGCGGCTGAGGATGAAACACCTTCGCCGGATCCGCTCCCGGCTTCGGCCGGAACTTCTGCGGGCGCCCACCGAAGACCTCCGCGGTATACAGATTCCCCTCCGAGTCGGCTGAGAACGAGTGGACGGCCCAGAACAGACCGGGGTTCGTCCCATGCGTGCCCCACGCGTAGAGCAGCTTTCCATTCAGGTCGTACTTGAGCATCTTGTCGAGCGGGCCGGAGAACACCCACAGATACTGGTCGGCGCTCACATGGATGTTGTACGGCTGTGTGATGTTCGGGAACTGGTCGAGGTACTTGCCGTTCTCGTCGAACACCTGAATGCGGTTGTTGGCGCGATCGGCGACGTAGACGCGGCGGTTCCTGTCGGTCGCGATCGAGTGCGGCGTGTTCATCTGGCTGGGTCCGGTCCCTGGCGTCCCCCACGTCGTCAGGAACTTTCCGTCCTTGTCGAACTTCGCGACGCGCGTGTTGCCGTAGCCGTCGCTGACAAAGAAGGTGCCGTCGGGCAACCAGGCGATGTCGGTCGGCCGTTTGAAGTGCTTGTCGTCGTTGCCGGCCTCGTCCCGGATGCCGAGCGTCATCAGGAGCCTCTTGCCGTCGTTCGAGAACTTGAAGATCTGGTGGTGGATATCGTCGGGGACCCAGACGTTGTGCTCGGGGTCGTACGGACTGATCAGGACCGAGTGCGGCCCGCGGCCATCCTCGAAGAGCTTATCCCACTGCGTCCACGCTTCGACCGCCTTGCCGTTGGCATCGACAATGACGATGCAGTTGCGGAACTCGGGCGTCGGGGACGTCGCGTTCTGGCCGGTGGAGCCCCAGAAGCCGTTCCAGTTGTTGGGCAGTTTTTCCGGCATCTTCAGCTCGCCCCGGTATGCGATGAAGATTCTGTTGGGCGTCTCCGCCAGAATCCCGCTGACCGAGCCCGTGATGTACCCCGGCTTTGCCAGCCCCGGCGTCGGCCATCCGGCGACCACGTCGTACGGGCCGTACCGATCGTCGCCGCCTTTGTCCTGGAGCAGGGCGGGCGCTGAGAGAAGGCCCAACCCGAGGACGGCGGCCAGCGTAAGAACAGGAGTGCGCATTCAAACCTCCTAAAGTGTAGTTTCGTCGGAGTGTAACAACGTCAGATCGAGATCGCAAATCGAAAGAACCTTCATCCGGTTCACCTCTCCTCTTGCTCGGCGCCGCCGCCGGCTCTCGCGCCAGGCGCGTTGGGATCGAACACTTCACCTTTGGCTTCCCGGGCGCGCGCACCACTGAGCCAGTGGTACATATCGTAATTGGTTTCCTGACACCCGTATTCGTAGATCTGGTCGGTGGTCTTGTTGAACGGAATCATCATGGTAATGGGTTCGGTCCACGTGTGCGGATCCGACATCGTGACGGCGTAGCTGATCTGATCGGGGGCGACGCGCGTGAAGCGTTCGACGATCTTGTACGTGTCGGGATCGGCACCTCCCCAGACCACACCCGTGCGACCGAGCGGCCTCCCCATCGAATCGTCCGATCGGAAATTGGTGGTCTCGACGACCAGCGTCTCGCCCTCCCAATGGCCGCGTGGGTCTCCCAGCCACGTCTTGACGTCTGGTGAGAGATGGGGACGGCCGTCCACTGGGATGATGCGCGAGAAGTGGATCATCTCGGCGTAAATCACCACGTACCCGGGAGCCTGGAAGATCTGGGCGACGTTGTTGTAGATGGAAGGAAGATACGGGTGTCCTCCCCCTTCGTTGCGTCGCCGGATGATGCAACGGTTGCCGACGTCGCCGTCCGTGTAGCTGTCCATGAAGCCGTTGTTGAAGCGCGCGTTCATCGCGGCGGCCACCGCCCGCTCCTTCTGCTTCTCCGGCGTCGGGGGCACCGTGGCAGGCATTCTCCCGTTCGGCGGATCCACAATCAGCGACGTGCGTTTGTCCTGGGTGAGCTTCAGCCGAAGCGGATCCATCCAGAAGTCGTTGTACGCGCGGTTGGCGTCGGCTTGAGTGCCCCCGTCGCGACGATCGCGATTGAGGGCGAATGCCAATTCTTCCTGCAAATCAGCCGCTTCCTCATCCGAGAGGATCGTCTTGTCCCCGGCGGTTCTGGGTCGTTGCATCGGCGTGCTGGTGGCGTAGTTGTAGACGCCCTGCAAGTCGGGGTCGCCCCACGCCGTGCGCGGCGCGGCATACGTCTTCGCCGGAGCCGCGGCCTTTGCCGCGCCCGGCGGCGGCGCCGGCGGCTTCGAGGCGGTGGTCGCCATCGTGGGCGCTTTTGTCGCGGTCGTCTGGGCCTGGCCGGCAACAAGGGCCGCCGGCAGCGACACGACCGCCACAACACCGAGTGACATGAGGAATCGACGGTTCATTCTGAAACCTCTCTATTCAGCTTTCAGCTGTCAGCTATCAGCTATCAGCTCTCAGCTGTCAGCTCTCAGCTATCACTCTCGGCTCTCAACTGAAAGCTGATGGCTGTGAGCTGAAAGCTCACTTCTTGACAAGGCTCCCGTACAAGAGCTCTTCGACAAACGGCACGCACTTGAATTCCATGACCTGAACGTTTTTCTCGACACGACGATAGAGCGGGAGGCTGATCTTCCACGGCCGCGTAAACACCTTCGGGTCCTCGATCGTGGCTTCGTACTGGAGATGGTAGGGACTGACCGCGGTAAAGCGTTCCACCACATGGAGGGCGTCGCTGTGAAAATCCCCGGCCCGATCGAACCAGGTTTGATCGTTGAAACCCGTCACGTCGACGACCAGCGTCTCGCCCTCCCAGTGACCGCGGTTCCAGCCCATAAACGAATCGACGGGAGCCTCTTCCTTCCAATTCATGCGAATGATGCGAGAGGTGCCGTTGAACTCGTAGGTCATCAGAATGAAGTCGGGTGTCTGCACGATTTGAAACGGAAAGGGCATGTAGGTCGCGCGCGGGACCCCGGGCATCCAACACTTGAGCTCCGGATCGCCCATCGGCGGCTCTTCTCCATGCGGGGGATTGGCCTTCGCCCGCGTGTCAAAGTTCTGCTTCTTTTTCGCCAGCATCTCCGGCCGGTACGGGATGACCCCGCCCTCCACGATGCCTTGCCCCGCGTGCTGCGCGTCGTAAGCGCCCTCCAGTTCGGGATGAAGGCCCGGGCGCGCCTCATGGTCCTGAACATCGAAATTGGCCGTCGTCAAGGCCTGCCAAATCCCATTCAAATCGGGATGGCCGTCCGCGGCACGGGGCGCCCGATAGGCGGGAAACCCCGCGGCAGGGGCCTGGGCCGCGACCGGTATCGCCGTCAGCCACAGGCCGACGATGAGGGCGGCGGTTGCAACGACAATCATCACGCGATTACGCACTGAGGCACCTCTCCGACAAGATACGCGGTCACGTCGTTGGATTGTAACATGGGCGAATTTCTGTCACGCAACACACCGCGACCCTCCTCAGAAATCGAGTTGGGTGCTCCGATGCGCGCTACGACGCCGACTTGGTATAGACCAGTTTGCGTGTGGAGGTATCGCCAGCCCGAACGATGCTCAGCCCGCCTCCGGTCAGGCTCATTTCGTCCCTCAGGTGAAGGTACCACTGGTACGTCCACAGGTACAGCTTACCGCCCTCCCAAACCAGATGAGACTTGGTCGGACCCCCGCTTCGAACCTCTTTGTATTCGGTGTTCACAGATTCGCTGCCATCCTGCTTGAAAACTAGCTTGATCCCTCTCGGCGCCGGTTCCCCGTTCTCTACCGTGATCTCGGTCGCGGTTTGCTTGACAATCATCTTCGGCCACGCCGATCCATAGCCCCGTTCGCCCGAATCGCCTCCCGGCGGGTCGCTTTTGGCCGAATCCAATAGCCACGTTCCGGAGAGGTCCGGCTTCGAGCCCTGAGCCACCGCGGCGGGCCGGGCGGAAGGGGGTGCCCCTCCGCACGTGGGTGAAGGCGAGCAACCAGTGATCACATCGCGCGGGGCGGCTTTCGGCATCAGCGGCTGGCCCCAAATCAACTTTGCCGGGTCGGCCCCCGCCTTCGGCCGGAACTTCTGAGTGCGCCCACCGAAGACCTCGGCGCCATACATATTGCCTTCCGAGTCGGCGGTCAGCTCGTGCACCGCCCAGAACTCGCCCGGCGCCGTGCCGTGCGTTCCCCAGGAGTATTCCAGGTGTCCTTCAAGGCTGAACTTCACCACTTTGTCGGTCCTGCTGTCGAACGCCCAGAGATGCTGGTCGCGGCTCATGAGGATGGTGTGCGGCGCGATGC
>JAHFUJ010000169.1 GCA_023265105.1 Acidobacteriota bacterium | reverse complement strand
AGGAGCGCTGATCATGATCGACTCGAAACGATTTCCACTCGCGTTGCTCGCCGGAATATCCGCGTTGGCCATTGCGGTCGTCGCCGGCCAGCAGCCGGCAGCGACACGTGTCTACACCGCCGAGCAGGCCAATGCCGGCCGCGCGGCATACCAAGCCACCTGCGCGGGTTGTCATCAAGCCAGCCTCGCGGGCTCCTTCGAAGCTCCAGCGTTGGCTGGCGGCAACTTCATCAGCACCTGGCGAACCCGCACGACGCGCGATCTTTTCACCCTCATCCAGACCTCGATGCCGCCAGACGGCCCGGGCAGCGCCGGCGAACAATCGAATGTCAATATCGTCGCCTACATTCTGCAGGCCAACGGCGCCCCCGCAGGAACTCAGGCACTGACGCAAGCGACAGCGGCGCCGATCGCCTCCGTCGCGATGACCGAGGCAGCGGGAGCCCAGGCAACGCAAGGCGCGGGCGCAGCGCCAGCCAGCCCGGCGCCGCCGCAGGGACAACCAGCAGCCGTGCGCACAGGCTTGACCGTCGAAGGCGAGGTGAAGGCTTACGTGCCAGTCACCGACGAGATGCTGCGCAATCCCGATCCAGGCGACTGGCTGATGGTCCGACGCAACTACCAGGCGTGGAGCTACAGCCCGCTCAAGGAAATTACGGCGGACAACGTGCAGGACCTCAAGCTCGCCTGGGTCTGGGCGATGCCAGAGGGGCTCCGAAACGAGCCGTCGCCGCTCGTGCACGGCGGCATCATCTATCTCATAAATGCCGGCAACATGGTGCAGGCCCTGGAGGGGCGCACGGGCGAGCTGATTTGGGAGCATCGCATCGGTTCCGCACAAACCGGCGCGCAGGGCGGTGGTGAGGGCGGCGGGATGCGAAACATGGCCCTCTATCAAGACAAGCTGTTCGTCACCACGACCGATGCCCGCCTGGTCGCGCTCGAGGCGCGCACGGGCAAGCGCGTCTGGGAGACGCGCATAGCCGATTCGGCGAAAGGCTACGGCGCAACGAGCGGTTCGATCGTCATCCACGGGAAGGTCGTTCAGGGGCTCGGCGGATGCGAACGTTTCAAGGAGGAAGGCTGCTTCATCAGCGCATTCGATGCCAGCAGCGGCAAGCTGCTCTGGAAGTTCAACACTGTGGCTCGTCCGGGCGAGCCGGGTGGCGATACCTGGGGTAACCAGCCGATGATGTTCCGGGCCGGCGGTGACACGTGGATCACCGGGAGTTACGATCCCGAGTTGAACCTCACCTACTGGGGTGTGGCGCAGGCCAAGCCGTGGGTGCCCGCCAGCCGCGGCATGACAGTGTTCGACAAGGCGCTCTACACCAGCTCGACGCTCGCTCTTAACCCGGACGATGGGAAGCTGGCGTGGTACCACCAGTACGTGCCAGGGGAGGCACTCGATCTCGATGAGGTGTTCGAACGCGTCCTCGTGGACGTGGACGGCCGGCAGCTCGTGTTCAGCATCGGCAAGCCGGGTATTCTCTGGAAATTGGATCGGAAGACCGGTGAGTTCCTGGGCTACAAGGAAACCGTGTTCCAGAACATTTACGACTCGATCGATCCGAAGACGGGCACCCCGACCTACCGCAACGCCATTATGGAGGCCCAGGTAGGCCAGTGGGTCTCAGCCTGTCCCAGCACGGCGGGCGGCAAAAATTGGCACGCGATGAGCTATAACCCGGATTCCGGTTTGTTCATCATCCCGCTCAGCCAGACCTGTCTGGAGATCTCCGGACGGAAGGTTGAATTCAAGGAAGGATCGGGCGGCACGGCGGCGGATCGCCGCTGGTTCGAGATGCCGGGCAGCAACGGCAACCTCGGGAAGCTCGCGGCGTTCGATGTCAAGACCATGAGGCAGGTCTGGAGCCACGAACAGCGGGCCTCGTTCCTCACCGCCGTGCTCTCGACGGGCGGCAGCCTCGCGTTCGCGGGGGATCTCGATCGTTTCTTCCGAGCGTTCGATGTGAAGACCGGCAAGATCCTCTGGGAAACGCGACTCGGAACGTCAGTGCAGGGATTTCCGGTGTCATTCAGCGCAGGGGGCAAGCAGTACGTCGCCGTGTCGACCGGGCTCGGCGGTGGCAGCCCGAGACAGGTTCCTCGACTTGTGGAGCCCGATATCCGGTACCCACAGTTCGGCAATGCCCTGTACGTCTTCGCGCTGCCGGACAAGAAGTAGCCGCGACATTCGGCACTCTTCTAATCTATCGCGGCGGCGACATCCCCTTGAATGCCAGCTTCTGCAGTCCGGCGGTGGTCTGCGCGATATAGAGATTGCCTTTCGAGTCGGTGGCGATCTGGTGGCCTCCGCCGATCATGCCCGCCACCTTGATTGACCCCACCGTCTCGAGCGTCTTGCGATCGACGACCACGATGTCGTCGGTGTTGCCGACGTACAGGAACTGCTGTTCCGGGTCCTGAGACAACGCCAGGTCCCGCGCGAACGGCGTGTCGGTCTTGACCAATTGCTTCACGAACATTCCGTCGGTCCTGAACATCTGGACGCGCCGGTTCTCCCGGTCGGCCACATACACCATCCCGTCCTTGGCCACCCGTATGGCGTGCACGATGCTGAAATTCTGAGGACCTGGACCATCCGGGAAGCTCTTCGGGGTGACCACCTCGCAATGGTCGTCATCCACCGGCGTGTTGCCGAAGGCGCCCCACATCCGCTTGAACGCGCCGGTCTCCGCATCGAATACCGCGACACGGTGATTGCCGTACCCGTCGGCCACGAACAACTCGTTGGTCCGCGGATACACCCACATGTCGGCCGCCCGGTGCAGATTCTGCGTGTCAGCATTCCCCTTGCTTTGGTTGCTGTGACCGAGCTGCCGGACGAACTTGCCGTCCTGCGTAAACTTCAGCACTTGATCGTCGGCGACGCGCTTGAGCCCGGGCAGGCCGTTGGTGGGACAATTGTTTCCGCTGATCCAGACGAAGCCCTTGGAGTCGAGATGGATGCCGTGCTCGCGTTCGGGCCATTCATAACCGGCGCTCGCTCCGCCCCAGGCCTTGATGAAATTGCCCGCCGTGTCGAACACCATCACCGGCGGCGCGGCCATGGCGGCCTGGTCGGGCTTGAGCGTCCGCGGGCGGTGCAGGAGCCAGACATTGTCCTTGGCGTCCACGGCGAAGCTGGACGGATCTCCAAGCTTCCATTTCGCCGGCACCTTCGGCCACGCGCGATCCACCTCGAACATCGGCAGGCTGCGCGATTTGGCCTGGGGCGTTTGGGCGGCCAACGCCGCGCGAGAAACCCAGGTCGCGCCGGCACCGGCGATGACGACTATTCCTGCCAGGACGGCGCGGCCAATAACCATGTGCTTCACGGTGCCCTCCTATGTTTCGTGCGGACATTCCCCCCGCGTGTGCCCAGCTGACCCTGGTTCGGCGTCAGTATCCGCCGTTTGGCCTCCGCCCGCAAGGCAGACGGCCTTGGGGCAGCCGCGATTTTCCGGAGTTTCTGTCGAGACTCGCGGGTATAATTCGCCAACCGATAACAAGGGAGGCTAAATGGCACGCAATCGAGCGTCTCGCTGTCTTCTCGCGATCACTCTGTTGGGCGCGAGTCTCGCGGCCGCCCAGACTCCACCCGCACAACCGCCAACCTCGGGAACCATGGTTGAGTCCAGCAATGAAGCCCGCTTCCAGCTGGATCTGCGTGTCCCCGAGGCGGTCCTCGCGGCGTACCTGCCGCCGGGATGGACACCGAACGTGGCCACTCAGGGCGCCGCGAAGGACTGCAATCTGCGCGCGATCTTCATCGACCGCGTCACGATCAACGGCCCCGATGGCAAGCCCGTCGGCAAGGGGTCGAATCGCCTCGTCTATCTGGCCGCTCCGGTGAAGGAGCCCGGCGGCGCCAATGTTCAATTGATCATTGGTGGTTTGACGGAGGATCCGGCGGATGCGCCCGGGCCGTTTGGCAATTATCTGCTGGCGACCACGCACCTGGTGCAGCGCACCACGTCGAGCCCTGCGACCGGTGCGGGGCAGATCATCGATACGCAGGACTGGAATTTTACCGCCGCAACCGGTGAACACCTGGAGCTGCATCTCAAGTACGAAAAAGGCGTGGCCAACAGGGGCACTCCAAACGAGGTTCGGTTCTACTCGGCCAAGAATCCAGCGTTCTTTCAGATTTCGAAGCAAGAGCAGGTGCTCGACATCCTGCGGAACACCACAACCAATCCTCCCGATCGAGTCAAGGAATTCACCTTCAAGGGATCGGGAGGGAGCTATGCGAAGTTGTTCGATGGCACCGAGAAAGTGCTGAGCTGGGACAATATCCTGTGGATCAATCGATCGGTGTGGCTGCCATAGCAGGTCCCGCACTCAATCGAAAGACGAGGAGGACGCCCGGCAAATCAACAGAAGGAGAGACATCATGGCTGCACCGAAATCGAGCGCACCGTTCCGGGTCGCGCCGGAGATTGCCAGGCGCAGGGTTCTGCAATTGAGCATCGCCAGTGTATTGGCAGCAGCCGGTACGCTGGCTCTCGCACCCGGCGTCGACGCGCACATCACCAAGATCCAGGTCACGACGAAGGAATCGCCGACCTTGGGCGGCCACTCATTTGCGGGCGTCGGACAATACGAGAAGATCGCCGGCAAAGCGTTCGGAGAGCTCGACCCGCGCGACCCCAAAAATAATGTCATCGTCGACATCCAGCTTGCGCCCCGCAACAGGAACGGGAAGGTCGAGTATTCGTTCGACTTCTACATCCTGAAGCCGATCGACTTGAGCAAGGGCAACCACAAGGTGATGTATGAGCCGCCGAATCGCGGTCGCAAAACGCACGACACCCTGAATCGCGGGGCCGGCGGCAACGATCCGGGGTCGGTGACGAGCGCGGAGACGCTGGCCAACACGTTCCTGCTGCCGCGGGGCTACACGATGGTGTGGAGCGGGTGGGACTACAGTGCCGGCACGAGCACGGCGAACTTCAATACCACGATCACGCTGCCGGTGGCGAAGAACCCGGACGGATCAACAATCACCGGGCCTGCGTACGAGTACATCGTGGGCGCGGGCGCGTCGTACACGCTCACCTATCCCGCGGCGACAACCGATCAGACCAGAGCGACGCTCACGCACCGCGTACACCTGGACGACGTGCCGAACGTGGTGCCGGCGACGGGATGGGCCTACAACGCCGCGGGTACGGCCATCAGCCTTCTGCCCCCGGGCACGTCGTTCACGGCGGGCGACATCTACGAGTTCTCGTACATCGCCAGGGATCCGACCGTCAACGGCATCGGCTTCGCCGCGGTGCGCGACTTCAACGCCTTCCTGCGTTACGCAGCCGCGGACGATGCCGGCACGGCCAATCCGCTCGCCGGCGACATCGCCCGGGTCTACACCGAAGTGGCGTCGCAGCCCGGGCGGATGCTGAACGACTTCCGCAATCTCGGGTTCAACCAGGCCGAAAACGGCAAGATGGTCTTCGACGGGATGATGCAATGGATCGCCGCAGGGGATGGCATCAACATGAACTATCGTTTCTCGCAGCCCGGACGTACCGAGCGCAATCGGCAGGATCAGCTGTACGTCGAGGGCGCGTTCCCGTTCGCGAACCAGCGTGTGACCGATCCGATCAGTGGCAAGACCGCAGGTCGCTACGACGCGTGCACGGTGACCCACACGTGTCCGCTGGCCATGGAAATCTACTCGGCGAACGAGTACTGGGTGAAGGGCGCGTCGCTGTTCCACACCGACCCGATGGGCAAGGTCGATCTGCCCGATCACGCCATGGCCCGGCTCTACCTGGTCTCCAGCCATCAGCACGGGACCGGCAACTCGACCTCGAAGGGGAACTGCCAGCAGTTCGGCAATCCGCTCGATTCAGCGCCGATACAGCGCGCCCTCTGGGAGGCGCTCGACCAGTGGTCGACCAAGGGCGTCGCGCCGCCGCCGAGCATGGTGCCGCGCCTGGCGGACGGGACGCTCGTGCCCGCACTGCCGCAGAGCGGTGTGGGATTCCCGAAAATCCCGGGCGTCACCTACACCGGGCTGAAATCGACGCGGTACCTGTTGAACTACGGTTCGGATTTCTACAAGACGGGGATCATGACGATCAACCCGCCGGTCATCACGCCGCCGATGTTCGACAACCCGTTGAACGGGCCGATCTATCCGACCTATGTGCCGAAGACCGACGCCGACGGCAACGACATTGCCGGCATTCGGTTGCCGGATGTGACCGTGCCGCTGGCGACGTATGCGGGTTGGTCGCTGCGGGCCGGCGCGCAGGCCAACGACGGCTGCGAAGGGTCGGGGCAGATGGTGGCGTTCCCGAACACGAAGGCCGACCGCATGGCGTCTGGGGATCCGCGGCTGTCGATCGAGGAGCGGTATCCGTCGTTCTCGGCGTATGACAAGGCGGTCAGGGCCGCGGTCGACGATTTTGTCGCAAAGCGGTTCATGCTTCGGGAAGATGCGCAGGCCGCCTTGAACCGGATGCTGCGGGCTGGGCAGGCGACTGGCGCAATCAAGGTGGACGGCGCGTACAAAGACCTCCTGGGGAAGTAACCTTGGCGAGGTCACCTCAGGCCGCAGCTATCAGCTGTCAGCTCTCGGCTTTCAGCCCCGATCAGCGCTGAGAGCGTGTGAAAAAATGCGACGTCTTACCGCAGAGCACGCAGAGTTCGCCGAGAATCCTTAGGATTTTCTTCTCCGCGGTCTCGGCGGTCTCGGCGGTTACGCGATTTCTTCACAGGCTCTGAGAGCTGAAGGCTGAAAGCTGAGAGCTACGTCAACACGGGTGAATGTCTGTTCAGGGACGAGCGACGACCGCAATGCCCCACGGTCTATCGCCGACGGCGATTTTCTTGATGACCTCGCGCTTCTCGAGGTCCACCACCGACACGTCATTTGACGGACCGTTGGCCGTGTAGGCTGTTTTCCCGTCCGGCAGCACCCCGACGCCCCACGGCCGCTGACCCACGGGTATCGACGCCAACGCTTGATTTCTTGCCGGGTCGACGAAGAACAGCGCGCCAAAAGAGCCGGTCGTCACGAAGATCATCGAGCTATCCGGCTTGACGGCAATGCCCATCGGTCGCGACTTGGGCGTGTTGCCATGCCCCTCGAGCGGGATAAGCTGCAGGAACTCGTGCTTCAGGCTGTCGATGACCGCGATGGCGCCGTCGTTCTCGAGCGTCACGTACGCGCGTGAGCTGTCGGGCAGGAAGGCGATCGCGCGAGCACGGTGGCCCACCTCGATCCGTTTGAGCAACTGATTGGTCACCGTATCGACGGCGAACACGGCACCGTCGGCCTCGCTCGTCACGTAGACAATCTTGCCGTCGGGACGCAGCGTGACACCCTCCGGCTCCTCGCCGATCTTCACGGCCGCGATCACGTTGCCGGTTTTCAGATCGACGACGCTCAGCTGCGCGGCGTCCTCGTTGGCCACGTAGAGCCGGGTTCCGTCGTTGCTGATGGCGATCTGCTCGGGATCGGTGCCGGAATGGATGATGCGCTTGATCTGGTAGGTGTCGGCATCGACCTCACCGATGCCATCGGCGCCGCGGTCGGGCGGCGGCAGCGTCTTCTCGTCGACACCAGGGCCGGCAGGGGGCGAGCCGCTCAAGGCGACGTAGAGCGATTTCTGGTCGGGGCTCACCGCGATGCCGCGCGGACGTTTTCCCAAAAGAGCCGTCGTGATGACCGACTGCGTGTCGGCGTTGATGACGGTGAGCGTGCCGGCCCCTTCGTTGGTCACGTAGACGCGCGCGGAGGGCGGTGGATCGTTCCTGCTCGGCGCGACGAGGATGACTATCGCAAGTGTCAGAGCGGGGAATAACACAGCGCCGGCGGTTTTCGCCGCCCCGGTCCTCATCAGATGGCCGAGGCTGTATTCGCCGTCCCCTCGAAAGAACATGTAGACGAAGACGAAGAAATACAGGACCGCGAGTTCTCCACGGTTGCCAATCGGGAGGCTGCCGATCGTACGGTGAACGACATAGTAGGCGCCGACCATCTCCGCCGCGCCGAAGAGTGCCGCGTATGAGGTGAACAGGCCCACCGCGATCAGCGGGCTGGCGACGATTTCGATGGCGCAGGCCAGACCTCTCAGCGACAGGACCGGGAAGGCCGGGCTGTTCCACCAGCCGAAGAGCTTCTGCGGCGCGTGAAAAATGAAAAGAAAGCCGACGCCGAGGCGGAGGACGAGGTAGCCGGACTCCGCGAAACGACTCTGAAACCGCTCCATTGGGTGGGGCGGATGATACCGCAGGTGATGCGAACGCTACAAGAGAAGACTCGACGTACTTGGCGGGCGCGGTGTATAAGGGTGCGCCTCTCGGATCGACTTGTCCAACCGAAGGAGGGTGGTCATGAAAACAATCGTGTTGCTGGCGACCTTACTGGCCTTATGGCCCGGGCAGGGATTCACCCAAACGACGGAAGAACTGGTCAACGATGGCAAGAACACGGAACACGTCACGACCCAGAGCATGGGCTACAGCCGAAAGAGCTACAGTCCGCTCAAGCAAATCAATACGTCCAACATCAAACGCCTCGTGCCGATTTGGAGCACGAGTCTCATGAATGACTCGGGCGAACTGGCAGCGCCGACGATTTACAACGGCGTCATGTACGTGATTAACGGCAGGTGGACCTTTGCGATCGACGTGGAAACCGGCAAGCAGATCTGGCGTACGCCGGTGGAATTTGAACCGGGAGCGGCGCGTGTCACGGAGTTTGGCGCGTTCAATCGAGGCGCGCCCACGATCTACAACGGCAAACTCTTTCGCGTGTCGGTGGACGACCATGTGCTGGCACTCGACATGAAGACCGGTAAGGAGCTTTGGAAGCAGAAGTTTGCCGACTGGCGAGAAGGCTACTACGCCACCAGTGCGCCGATCGTTGCCAATGGCGTCCTGATTTCGGGGATGGCGGGCGGCGAGTCCACGACGCGCGGGTTCCTTGATGGGTGGGATCCCGAGACGGGCAAGAAACTGTGGCGCAGATACACCATACCGGAGCCCGGTGCGCCTGGTTCCGAGACCTGGCCCCAGAACAGCGACGCCTGGACGCGGGGCGGTGGGCCGACGTGGCGCTCCGGTTCGTATGACCCCCAACTCGACCTCGTCTATTGGGGCACGGGCAATGCGGAGCCGTACGATCCAAGACCTCGCGGGGGTCTGGACAGTTTGTACACGTCCAGCGTGCTCGCGATCCGGCCGAAAACCGGTGAAATCGCCTGTTATTTTCAATATACGCCGAATGACGTGTACGACACCGACGGGACCGACGAAAATGTGCTCGCCGATGTTCAGATAGGCGGCCAGATGCGAAAGGTGATGATACAGGCCAATAAAAACGGCTTCCTGTATGTGTTGGACCGCACCAATTGCAAACTGATTGCCGCAAACCCATTCGTGAAAGTCAACTGGGCGACGCATATCGACCTCGTCACCGGTCGACCGGTTCTGACCGATATATACAAGCGCTTTCTTGCAGGCGAAGAGGTCGAAATCTGGCCGCAGCGTGGCTTGAACGCGGTGCCGATTGCGTTCAATCCGACGACTGGACTCGTATACACGAGTTCGTGGAACCTGCCGCGCATACAGAAGCTCGCGCCGCCGAAACCACAAGTCCTTGGCACAAACTCCACCGGCGTCGTGGGCACGATCCCGGTGATCAAGCCAGGCGACGTGGTCGGTCACTTCGTGGCGATCAATCCGCTGACCGGCGCGAAGAAATGGGAGATCCCGTTGACCGATATGCCGGTGTCGGCAGGCACGCTCGTCACCGAGGGCGGGCTGATGTTCACGGGTAAACTGTCGGGTGAGTTCATTGCCCTCGACACGGAAACCGGAAAGACGATTTGGCAGTTCAAGACCGGCTCGAGCATCAATTCGACGGCGATCACGTACACTCACAAGGGCCGGCAATACGTCACCATTGCGTCGGGACTGGGTGGCACGCTTGCCAGGCGCATTGCGGCGGGTTCAGTACCCACGGGGGGCTCGGTGTGGACGTTTGCCTTGATGCCTGAATAAACCGAAGCGGCCAGAGAGCGCGTGAAAAAATGCGACGTTTTACCGCAGAGCACGCAGAGTTCGCCGAGAATCCTTAGCTCGAGAGGTGCGCCGTGCCTGACACGCGCGGACAATCTGTGTGGCGGCAGTCGTTTTCCGTTGTGGTGG
>JAHFUJ010000168.1:6980-10267 GCA_023265105.1 Acidobacteriota bacterium | reverse complement strand
GCAGACACACGCCGCCCGGACAATGCCCAGGCGTGTGATGCGGCCGCGCCTCGTAGCTGCCAAACGAGATCACCTGACCTGGCGAATAGAAGGCGTCGACCGGCGGTGGCGCCTCGACGCGCAGGCCGAACATCGCCCCCGACTCCACGGCCCGGTCGTACAGAAAGAGATCGTCGCGGTGCAGGTAGATCGGCACGCCCAGCGCTCGCTTGGCCGCCGCGACACCCGTGACGTGATCGACGTGCGCATGCGTGAGGAGGATGTGACGAATGGCCAGCGCGCCGCGCTCGGCGAACGACAGTAGTCCGGCCACCTCGTCGCCGGGATCGATGAGGACGGCTTCGTGCGTCTCGTCGCACCCGACGAGGTAGCCGTTCTTGAAAAACGGACCGACCGCCTGGGTCTCGATTATCATTGCTTAGCTTGCGGTGGGGCCCCACCCCCACCGCCTGTGCCTTCGCGGCTTACGCCGCTCGGCATTGCTTGTGGCGACTGTCTGCTCAGTGCAACACATCGGCACCGGGGCTCAAGGCTGCCGCCGCCTGTGCCTTCGCGGCTCACGCCGCTCGGCATTGGTTGTGGCGACTGTCCGCTTCAGTGCAGGCAGGGCCCCACGGAGGCGCCCACTGAACGGACAGTCGTCGCTAACCAGCGCCGCGAGCAATCGCAGCGAGCGGCGGCAGGCCGCGGGGGTGGGGCCCCGCGGCAAAGGAAAAAATGATACTCGCGGTCGTCGATGATCTAATGTTTGTCTCGAAGATCAGGACAACTGCGCTGCACCTCGGCGCTGTTGTCACGTTTGCGCGATCCTCAGAGGGGGCGCTGGCCGAAATGCGCAAGACCGCGCCATCGCTCGTCATTTTCGATCTCAACAGCGCGCGCGTCGATCCGCTCGGCACGCTGGCCGCGATGAAGCGCGATCCGGCTCTCGCGGTGATCCCAACCCTGGGGTTCGTGTCGCACGTCCAGACCGACGTCATCAACGCGGCGCGACAGGCCGGTGTCGATGAAGTGCTCGCGCGGTCGGCGTTCAGCGAGCGGCTCACCGAGATTCTGACGCAGCAGGTCTGACCGCCGGCCCCGTCGACCCGTGCCACACTCGTTCGATTGACGCGCGCTGCCACCACCCCGCCGCAACGAGGGCGGCGAGCAGCAGCGCAAGCGCAATCCACCGCCGGTAGGCACGTTTGGCAGGCGCGTGAAGGGGCACGAGGCTCGGCGGCTCGCTCTCGGCGCTGCGCACGTCCAAAATCGCGCCGACGGCTCGCAACTCGGCCGCCACCGTTGCCGCCGCTTCGTACCGCAGATCCAGGCTCTTCGCCAGCGTCTTCGCCACGACCGCATCGAGCTCGCGCGGCGACGCGGGGTTGACGGTGCTCGCGGCGGGCGCCGGCGCCTGCGCGATCTTCACGGCGAGCGCGGCCGGCGTGGGTGCGTTGAACGGCAACTTGCCCGTCAACATCTCGAACAGGACAACCCCGAGCGAGAAGATGTCGGTGCGATCGTCGACGTGCTGGCCGAGCGCCTGTTCGGGCGACAGGTAGGGGATCGACCCTCGTGTCGCGCCAACGCCCGCCATCTCCAGCGTCGCCTCCGTCTCCAGCGTCGCCGCCATCTCGCGCTCGGCGCCGCCAAGCGTCCACGCCGCCAGGCCAAAGTCGAGAATCTTCGCGCTGCCTTTCGGCGTGACGATGATGTTGTCGGGCTTGATGTCGCGATGAACGATGCCCGCGGCATGCGCGTCGGCGAGCGCGTCGGCGATCTGGATTCCGAGGTCGATGGCGCGCCGAGGATTGAGCGCGCGCCCGGCGATCGCGGTCTTGAGCGTCTCTCCCGGGACGAACTCGAACACCAGAAACAGTCGTCCCTCGGCGTCGCCAATCTCGTACAGCGCGGCGATGTTGGGATGAGAGAGCGCCGCGGCCGCGCGCGCGTCGCGCAGCAATCGATCGCGTCGATCGGCATCGGCGGTCACATCGGCGGCCGGCAGCTTGATGGCGACGGTGCGGCCATGGCGGGTGTCGCGGGCGCGGTACACGTCGCCCATCCCGCCCGCGCCAATCCGATCGAGGATCTTGTACTGCCCCAGGGTCTCAAGCATGGATCGGCCTTCAGGCCTGCGGTTTGAGCTGTTCCATCGCGCTCTGCACCAGCTGCTTCGCCTCGTCGAGCTGCTCGAGCACGAGCGCGATGTCCAGGCGCGGCTTGCCGGGAAAGCGCTCGCTCAGGCAGTACACGCCGTGTTGACCGACAAGCGCCAGCGAATCGGTGAGCAGGTCGAGCGCCACCGCAAGCCGCCCGCGGGTCGTGCCCATCATCGTCTCGTGGCGCTCGAGCGTGTCGCGGTGCTTTTCAAAGATGGACATGGGTTAGCTTTCAGCTATCAGCTGTCAGCTATCAGCTTTCAGCTTTCAGTTCGGCTCCAGCTTTGGCAGTGAGCTGAAAGCTGACAGCTGATAGCTGATAGCTCCTTCTATTTCCTCGGTTTCGACGGTCTCAGCTCCACGCGGCTCGGCAGGCTCCGCCGATTGTGATGAAGAAGATTGAGGACCACCTCGGCCACCTCCTCCGGCGCAATCTTCCAGTCCGCGCCTTTCGCTTCGTCGCCGCTACTGAAGCCGGTCGCAACCGATCCAGGCATGATGTAGCTGACGCGGATGTTGTCGTAGCGGACCTCCTGCATCAACGCTTCGCTGAACGCGTTCAACCCGGCCTTCGACGCGCAGTACGCCGCGGCGCCGGTGAACGCGTTCTTCCCGGCAAGGCTGCTGATATTGATGATGGACCCACCCTGACGCCGGCGCAGATGCGGAATCGCCGCGTGGCACGCGTTGAACACGCCGGTGAGGTTGGTGTCGATGATCTCGGCCCACTGCTCCGGCGTCATCTCCGCGACCTCGGCGAAGATGCCGACGCCGGCGTTGTTGACGAGGATATCGAGACCGCCGAATCGAGCGACCGTCGCTCCGATCGCGCGCTCGACCTCGGTGTAATCGCGCACGTCGGCCTGCAGGGTCTCGACCGACCCCGGGCCCGCGGCCTCGATTCGCGGTCGAGCGGCCGACAGATGCGCCGCGCTTCGCCCTGTCACGGCAACCTGGACGCCCTCGGCCACGAGCGCGCGCGCAATCGCGACGCCGATGCCGCGCGATCCACCGGTCACGATCGCGATCTTGCCGTTGAGGGACTCGGCCATCATTCTCCTATGCTCGCGGGGCCCGATATCCTTCACGGCGCCGGGGCCCCACCCCCGGCGCTTTTGGCTCAGGGCTGCCACTCGCTCGCGC
>JAHFUJ010000168.1:5531-6880 GCA_023265105.1 Acidobacteriota bacterium | reverse complement strand
TTGGCTCAGGGCTGCCACTCGCTCGCGCACTTCAACCGAGCACAGCCTTGAGCCCGTGCTAAGCGCGAATGCGCGAGGCACGTGTGAGCGGGGGTGGGGTCCCCGCGAACAGTAAAAAATAACCGCAGGCGCTGTTTTCAGCTTTCAGCTGTCAGCTCTCAGCTCCAGCGTTCGGCTCACAGCTCACAGCTGACAGCTGACAACTGAGAGCTGATAGCTGAAGGCTGTCAGCTGAGAGCTATTACAATAGCCCACCAATGCGCGACGTGGCCATCATCGGAGCCGGCGAGCTGGGAGGCGCGTTGGCGCACATCCTCGCGCGGCGGAACGCGGCCTTCGAGATCCGGCTGATCGACGAGACGGGGCGCGTCGCGGCCGGCAAGGCGCTCGACATCACACAGGCGGCGCCGATCGAAGGATTCGCGGCTCGATTGTCGGGTTCGACCGATGTCTCGAAGGCGGCCGGGGCGTCTGTCCTCGTCATCGCCGATCGATTCGGAGGCGCCGAGTGGCAGGGCGAGGATGGTCTCTTGCTGCTGAGGCAGATCCTGAACGTCGGCGCCGGCGCGATCGTCGTGTGTGCGGGGGCGTCGCAACGCGAGCTCATCGAGCGCGGCGTTCGCGAGCTGCACGTTGAGCGCCAACGGCTGTTCGGGTCGGCGCCCGAAGGACTCGCCGGCGCCGTGCGCGCGATGGTCGCGCTCGAGACGAACGGGTCGGCGCGCGACGTCGCGCTGGCGGTCCTCGGCGTCCCGCCGTCTCAGATCGTGATCGCGTGGGAAGACGCTACCATCGCCGGTTTTGCGATGACACGCGTGCTGGATGAACCATCGCGGCGTCGGATCAACGGGCGCGCCGCGGCGTTATGGCCGCCGGGGCCGTATACGCTCGCTTCTGCTGCCGCGACTGTGATCGAGGCACTCATTGGACGCTCGCGCCGGCTGGCCACCTGTTTTGTCGCGCCCGATGATTCAGCGGGAAGACGAACGCGGACGGCCGCGCTTCCAGTAAGGCTGGGACCGGCAGGAATCATTGACGTCGTGCTGCCGCCGCTCAGCGTCAAAGAGCGGGTGTCGCTCGACAACGCGATGCTGCTGTGAATGAGAGGGCAGGAAGGGAGCGCCTGCGGCCCGCGCGAGGATAGCGAGTCTTCGAGCGCCGCAGCGCGAGCGAGCGGGGGTGGGGGCCCCGCGAGCATAGGAAAGCGCCTGCGGCCCGCGCGAGGATAGCGAGTCTTCGAGCGCCGCAGCGCGAGCGAGCGGGGGTGGGGCCCCGCGAGCATAGGAAAAAGATGGGCAGGAAAGGCAGGAAGGGCGGGAGTAGGGCGGACCCTATCAGGTCCGCCGGAG
>JAHFUJ010000168.1:3287-5431 GCA_023265105.1 Acidobacteriota bacterium | reverse complement strand
GAAGCCGGACACTACGTACTACCGTACACCGGCCGGTGGAGCGTGAGGCCGCCGGCAAAATCCGCAAGCTGCTTGCGCAGAATCAACCGCCCGCGGTGCAGCCGCGATTTGAGCGTCTGATCCTTCACCCGCAGCCTGGCGCTCGCCTCCTCGGTCGACATGCCTTGAATATCGCGGAGCACGACAGGCGCCCGATAGATGGCCGGCAACGCCAGAATCGCACCAAACACGCGACGTCGAAGCTGCGAGCGAAGCACCCGCTCGTCAGCCATGTCGGACCAGTCGGCGATGTCGGCCGGTCGACGCGCACCAATTTCGTCGCCGTCGGCGGACGCCGCGCGCCGTTCCTCGTCCTGCGACCGCTGATACCGCGCCGTGCGCAGCCGCGACATCGCCGCATTGAAGGTGATCCGGTACATCCACGACGACAGCGCCGAATCGCCGCGGAACGCGCCGACGTTTCGGTACACCTTGTACAACACGTCCTGCGTGACTTCTTCCGCGTCTTCCTTGCTTCGCAAGTACCTGAACGCGAGCTGATAGATCTTGGAACTGTAAGCGTCGGCCAGATCAGCGAGCGCTCGCTCGTCTCCGGATTGGAGCCGCGTCAGAAGAGTGTCGTTCTTGGGATCCCGCATGAGCCGTCCTCTCAATGCGCATGAGAACCCCAAGGCCGCCGAAAATATTCCACGCGTGAACCATTTACCTGTAACTGTCTGAAAATGCTCGTGCTTATCTAAGCATCAGACTGAACAGGACGGTGGGCCCGACGATGCCGATCGCCACGATGAGCACGATCAGGGCCGCTGCCAGCGGGCGTCCAAAGTTGATCGTCCACCCCGAGCCGTCGCGCGTCGGGACGAAGAGCGCAGGGTCGCCCGAGTTGCGATAGAGCTGGCCGAAGCGCCAATGGTCGGCCACGAATTGCCGGGGCGCCGGCCGCCCGAGGTGTTTGCGCGCGCGCATCGCGACAATCGCCGACAGCACGATGCCGGCCGTCGTCGCCACTGTGTACCAGTCACCGAGGCCGCCGCGTCCGCGCTCCCACATCGCCACGAGCGCGAGCCCCGCGAACGATTGGAATGCGACCCAGATGAGCCCGAACAACGCCACCGCTTCGGCGGCGGTCGACGCGGCAATCTCCTCTGGTCGCACGGAGGCCGGGACTCCGTCCGAGCCATCGGCAACGTTGTCGTCAACGTGACGCGACCGCGACAGCAGCAAGGTACCGATCGCTCCAAGTGTCAGGGTGAGCGCCGACTGCACCAGCACCGGCATGAGGACCCGACCGTAGGTCTTGAACTGCCACCCGTTGGCCCGGTCGACGCGATTGAAATGAACCGGCAGGAGGAGCGGCAGAGTGGGATACCGAGCAATGAGAAATGCCGCGGTGAAGCTGATGGTCGCCAGAATGGCCGCGAAAGCGATCCACGTCATCCGTGTCGGCAACACCATGCGGAAGCGCAAGCGGTCGGTCATGTCGGTCACGCCGTCTCTTCTATCGGCACCGCCAGAGCCGCCGCCCGCTCGAACACTTCACAGAAGTGCGCGACAATGCGATCTTCAACCGCGCGCGGATCGATCGGCCGTCCGAGCAGCCGTCCGAGCGATGTGATGCCCCGATCGGCAATGCCGCACGGCACGATCAGGTTGAAGTACTCGACGTCGGCCGTCACGTTCAACGCGAACCCATGGCTCGTCACCCAGCGAGAAATGCGGACGCCGATCGCAGCCAGCTTTTCGCGTCCAACCCACACGCCGGTCAGTCCAGGCTCCCGCGACGCCTGGACGCCGAAGTCGCCGGCCGTGCGAATGAGCACGTCTTCGAGATCGCGGACGTAGCGATGTACATCGCAGCGGTCCGGCTTCAAGTCGACGATCGGGTAGCCCACGACCTGTCCGGGACCATGGTACGTGATGTCGCCGCCCCGGCCGGTTTCGTGCACCTCGATGCCTCGTAAGGCCAGCGTTTCGCTCGAGGCGAGAATGTGCGAGCGACCTCCATCGCCCCGCACGCCGAGCGTCAGTACGTGCGGATGTTCGACCAGAAGCAGCACGTCGCCGATTCGGCCGAAGCGGCGATCCTCGACGAGCGCTCGTTGAAGGGCCAACGCCTCGGCGTACGGCACGACTCCGAGCCTGCG
>JAHFUJ010000168.1:2038-3187 GCA_023265105.1 Acidobacteriota bacterium | reverse complement strand
CCCAATTGCGACCGCGGTGTCAACGACGATCGGACGCTTTTCGACGTTGCCCACGCCGAGGATGGCGACTTGCGGCTGGTTGATGATCGGCATCCCGAACAGCGCTCCGAACGCGCCCGGGTTCGTGATGGTGAAGGTGCCGCCGGCGACTTCGTCCGGCGTGAGCTGTTTGCTGCGCGCGCGGGTCGCCAGGTCGGCCACGGCGTGGCTCAGCCCGAGAAGATCCCGCTCGTCCGCGTTCTTGATCACGGGGACGATGAGCCCCCAATCGAGCGCGACCGCAATCCCGATGTTGACGTCGCCGTGATACACGATGTTGTCGCCATCGACCGACGCGTTGACGAGCGGCATGGTCCGAAGCGCGCCGGCGGCCGCTTTGATGATGAACGAGAGATACGTCAGCTTCGCGCCGGCGCGTTCGTACTCGGCCTTCTTTCGTTCGCGAATCTCGGCGATGCGGGAGAAGCCCACTTCGAACACCGAATGCACGTGAGCCGACGTGCGCCGGCTCATGATCATGTGCTCGGCAATCTTGCGGCGCACCACCGACATCGGAACCACTTCGCCGCGCGCGCCGAAGGCCCTGGCGGCCCGGTCCTCGGGAGCGGCCGCACCAGCGCCGATGTAGCCCAGGATGTCGTCCTTGGTCACTCGGCCGCCCATGCCGGTCCCCTGCACCTGCGAGAGATCCACCTGGTGTTCCTTGGCGATTTTTCGCACGAGCGGCGACGAGCGCTCGCGGATGGCATCTTCGGCCGGTGTTGTCCTTCCCGAAGGCGGCTTGCGCGGCCCTGGTGGCGCGGCGGTTCGCGCCGGGGCCGGCGGCTTCG
Source organism: Acidobacteriota bacterium (assembly GCA_023265105.1). Classification (GTDB taxonomy): domain Bacteria; phylum Acidobacteriota; class Vicinamibacteria; order Vicinamibacterales; family CAVVIG01; genus JAHFUJ01. The sequence goes on along the minus strand of JAHFUJ010000168.1, from coordinate 2,357 downwards.
ATGGCGGGACCGGCGCGACGGTGGGCGCAGCCGCCAGAGCGTCGCCGGCCTGGGCGATCACCGCCACCACGCTGTTGACGGGAACCGTCTCGCCCTCCCTCACACGAATCTCGGCGAGGACGCCGAAGGTCGGCGATGGGATCTCCGCATCGACTTTGTCGGTCGAGATTTCGAAGAGCGGTTCGTCGCGATCGACCTTGTCGCCGACCTTCTTGATCCAGCGAACCACCGTGCCCTCAGCGACCGACTCGCCCATCTGCGGCATCACGACATCGGTTGGCATATTCGTTTTATGTACGGTCCGGCTAAAGCCGGACAC
>JAHFUJ010000168.1:0-1938 GCA_023265105.1 Acidobacteriota bacterium | reverse complement strand
CGCGCGCCGATCATGTGCACGCCAAGCAGGGCGTCGTCCTTCTTGCTGGCGACGATCTTCACGAACCCGTCAGTCTCGCCCGCGATCTTCCCGCGCCCCAGGACGCCGAACGGGAACGTGCCGACGCGAACATCGAAACCCCGTTCCCTGGCCTCATGCTCGGTCAGCCCGACACTGCCGATCTCCGGATCGCAATACGTGCACGCGGGCACATGATCGTAGTTGAGCGGGCGGCCCTCTCGAGCGGCAATGCGTTCGGCGGCGAGGATGCCTTCGGCCGACGAGAGGTGCGCCAGCTGAGGGTGTCCGGCCGTGCCGAGCGTGATCACGTCGCCGATGGCGGAAATCCCCGCAACATTCGTTCTGTACTGCGCGTCGACCTTGACGTAGCCGTCGTCGAGCTGCAGACCCACGCGCTGGGTGTCGAGCCCCTCGGTGACGGGACCGCGGCCAGTTGCCACCAATAAATAGTCGGCGCGGATCCTCTGCGTCGTGCCGTCCGCCAGTTGCGCCTCGATGTCGACTCCTTCGCCCCTCGCCTTGGCGCTCGTGACCTTCGCGCCGGTGTGACTGACGATTCCCTGCTTGCGGAACGATTTGTCGAGCTCCGCCGACACCGCTTCGTCCTCGATCGGCACGAGCCGCGGCAGCAATTCCAGAATCGTCACGTCGCTGCCGAAGCGGCGAAAGATCGACGCGAACTCGACGCCGACCGCCCCTCCGCCCATGATGGCCATCGCCTTCGGTACGCCTTCCAGGTTGATGGCTTCGTCGCTCGTGATGATGCGTTTGCGATCGACCTCGATGCCGGGGACCCCTCTCGGCGCCGACCCGGTGGCCACGATGATGTCTTTGCGCGCGCGGAGCGTCTGCTGCTCGCCTTCAAAGACGTCGACGCCCCCGTTGCCCGTCAGCCGCGCCGTGCCTTTGATCCAGTCGATCTTGTTTTTTCTGAAGAGGAACTCGACCCCTTTCGAAAGGCCGGCCACCACCTTGTTCTTACGCGTGTGGACCTGGGTCATGTCGATCGAGGCCGCCGCCTGGCCGATCGTCACGCCCCATTCCCTGGCCTGCTGGACGATCTTGAGCGCGTGGGCATGCTCGAGGAGCGCTTTGGTCGGAATACACCCCCACAGCAGACACGTGCCGCCGAGCGCCTTCTGTCTTTCGACGACAGCGACTTTCAGCCCCAGCTGCGCGGCGCGAATCGCGGCGACGTAGCCACCGGTGCCGGCCCCGATGACGACGACATCGTATTCATTTGGCAACGGTCGTCTCGTTCGGTCGCCTCAGCGAGGAGAGGGGCACGAAGGCCCCCTGCGCGGGCTCGGGACCGCGCGGATCCGGCGGCGCCTGGTCATGGCTGCCCTGAGCCGGCTCGAGCCGGGCGAGGCGCGATCGCAGCTGGCCCTGCTCGTAGCGCAGCTCCCAGTAGGACTCGCTGAGGCGCTCGAGCCGTTTGGACACCCGCCGGGTCCGGGCGAATGCCGCGACGGCAATGAGGAATGCCGCGCCGGTGAGCAGCCACAGAAAGATCAACAAACCTCGTACCTTACCGAACGGCTTGCAACAGTGTCAACCGCCTGACACAATACGACCGGTTGCGCCTTCTCTCCCAGTCCGATGAGCCATAAGCCGAAAACGGTCCTCATCGTCGACGACGATGAGGGGATGCGGGACACGCTGACGGCCATCCTCAAGCGCGAGTACCGCGTGTTGCGCGCCTCGAGCGGTGAGGCGGCCCTGCCGATCCTCAATCGCGAAGACGTCGACCTGATGCTGCTCGACGTCCGCCTGCCGGGCATCACCGGCTTCGAGGTGCTCCGGATCGTCAAAGAGAACTACAGCCTGGTCGAGGTCATCATGATCTCGGCCATCAACGAAATCGAGACCGCCGTGCAGGCCATGAAGCACGGCGCCTACCATTACATCACCAAG
>JAHFUJ010000167.1 GCA_023265105.1 Acidobacteriota bacterium | reverse complement strand
TTTCCAAGCGTGCTCGATCGACCACTCCGACATCTCTCCGTTTAGAATCAAGCACTTGCGGACGGCCAGGAACAGTGTAACGCAAAACCCTCCTTCAATTCCCAGCGTTCTTCCATCAGGCTTGGAATCAGCAGCTTACAAGACACACATCAACAGTTGATCGCGCGAATCGTGTAAGACCCGGTTTCCGCCGCCAATGAGGCCGGAGAGGGTTACAAGGCCGGCATCGGGACGACTGCGATCGGCGCGAAGTTCGACTTCTATGGGGACGAGCGCCGCGGCATTTCCGTCGCGGTGTATCCACAGCTCGAATTCGCGCCGGCGCACGGGGCCGAGAAGGGACTCTCGGAGGCCGGCCAGACCATCGTGCTGCCGCTCCTCGTCGCGCGCGAGTTTCACGCGTTCACGTTCGTGTTCAACGGCGAGCTCGAAAAACCGTTGCACGATCCATCGCGGGAGCTCGCATCCGAATTCGGCTTCGCGTTCGGCCGGGCGTTCACGCGGAAGGTCGCCGCGATGATCGAGCTGCGCACCGAATCGAGCATCGACTTCCAGCGAGATCGGCTCGTGCTGGTGAACGCCGGCATCATCCACGGCGTGCGCAACGTCGTCGTGTACGCGAACATCGGCCATTCGGTGTTCTCCGACGACGGAGGGCATTTCTACGCCGGCGGCGGCTTCAAGGTCGTGATCGGCCGGTAGCCGGGCGTGCTACCCTCGACAGCCGTGGGCCGCGACATCAGGCTCGCGCTCAGGCGGCTCGGCGCGACGCCTCTCTTCACAACCTTCGCGATTCTCTCGCTCGCGGTCGGCGTCGCGATCACGACAGCCGTGTATTCGATCGTCGATGCGGTGTTCCTGCGCGGCCTCGGCATCCACGAGCCCGATCGCGTCGCCGTCATCGTCACCCCGTACAGCGGACGGCTGCTGACCGGCACGGTGTCGGAGCCGGACTTCCGCGATGTGCAGACCGCCCAGACGTCGTTCTCCCACGTCGCCGCGTCCGCCACGTTCGTTCGCCGCCTTGCCCTGCCGTCCGTGACGGAGATGGTCATCGGCGAGTCGGTGAGCGGATCGTACTTCGCCACGCTCGGCGTGGGCGCCAAGCTCGGACGCACGATTCAGCCGAGCGACGACGCCGGCGGCGGACGTGTGGTGATGCTGAGCGATACGCTGTGGCGACGGCGGTTTGCGTCCGATCCGCGGATCGTCGGCGCCACCGTGGCGATCTCCGGAGAACCCTTCGAGATTATCGGCGTGGCGCCGGCCTCGTTCAGCGGTCCTCGCGGATGGCTGGTGGGCACGCAGTTCTGGATTCCACTCGGTACCGAGTCACGGTTGAAGGAGTCCCCCCGGACGGCGGCGCCGCGCGCCACAGCACGAGACGATCGACGGCTCACCGTCTTTGGCCGCCTCGCAACGGAGGTGACGATCGCCGCGGCATCGGCGGAAATGCAGACCATCGCCGAGCGGCTCGACGAGTTTTTTCCGCCGCGATTCCGTGGCAAGGGCGTCGGCGCCACGGATCGCCCGTGGCGCGCAAAGACCATGGCGGCGATCTCCGACGACGAGGACTCCGCCGTGCGCCGGTTCGGGATGACGCTCGTGGCGCTCGTCGGGTTGGTGCTGGTCGTCGCCTGCACGAACCTCGGCAACCTCGTGCTCGCCCGCGGAAGTACACGGCTGCGCGAGCTCGCCGTGCGGCGCGCCCTCGGCGCGTCGAGATGGCGGCTCGTGCGCGAACAGTGTCTCGAGAGCGTGATGCTGGCGGCCGGCGGCGCATTCGCGTCCTACGTCATGTTCGAGCTGTTGCGCGTCGTGATGGACACCGAGTTCAGCCTCGCCATGCCTTTCGGCGGCCGTACCACGCTGTCGTTTCATCCCGCGCTGAACGTGCCGGCGCTGACGATCGCGGTCTCGTCGCTCCTCATCGCGCTCGTCGTCTTCGGCCTCGAGCCGGCGATTCAGCTGACGCGCACGCTCGACGTTCGCGGCGCGCTCGCCGGCGGATCGGCCGCCGGACCGCAGCGCGGCCGGCGCCAGCGGCTTCTCCTGCGGTGGCAGGTCGCCATCGCGGCCGGGTTCTTCATCATCGCCACCATGTTCGTGAAGTACTCGATCGCGGAGGCGCGCCATGATTCCGGCATCGACCTGGATCGAATCGGCGTCGCCGTTCTCAATTTCGACACGCCGGAGTGGAACGAGCCTCGCGCACGGCGCATCTTCGACCGGGTACTCGACGAGCTGCGGCGCCATCCGTCGGTCGAGGCGGCCTCACTGTCGAGTGGATTGCCCTTCGGCGTGCCGAGTACGCTGCGTCTGTCCATCTCACCACTGGAACAGACGAGCGCCGCGCGAATGGACCCGCAGGTGGTGACGACGATCGCCGGGGCCCCCTCGATGTTCCGAACGCTGGGGGTGGAGATCCTTCGTGGACGCGGTTTCGACGATCGCGACGGGCCGGCCGCGCCACGCGTCGTGGTCCTGAGCGAATTCACGGCACGGCAGATGTTCGGTACCGCCGACGTCGTCGGGCGGGAGATGGCGGTCGGCCAGACGCGGTCCACGACGGCCACGATCGTCGGCGTTGCCGCCGATACGGACGTGGGCAGTATCTTCGCGGATCCGCGGCCACTGGCCTACGTGCCGCTGACGCAGCACTACCAGCCGCTCATCACGGTCGTCGCGCGGGCATCCGGATCGGTGACGAATGCGGTGGGCGCGATGCGCGAGGCCATCCGGCGTGCCGATCCGGACGTGGCGGTCGACACCATCGGGACGGGACGATCGGTGCTCGCCGGACCGTTTCAGGTCCTGCGCGGGCTCGGCATGACGGCGATCGGCCTCGGCGCGATCACGCTGCTTCTCGCCATGGCGGGCCTCTACGGCATCCAGTCGCATATCATTGCAAACCGCACGCGGGAGATCGGCGTGCGGATGTCGTTGGGGGCCACCGCCGGACAGATCAAGCGCATGGTGCTCGTGGACGGCTATCGTCCTGTCCTCGACGGGCTCATCTTCGGGTTGTCGATTGGCCTCGTCGGCCGGGCGATCGCGCGCGCGTATCTCGAGCTGGACGTCGCCATCGTCGATCCGTGGATGCTGGTGGTGACGCCGATTCCGTTGATCTGTGCCGCGTTCTTTGCCTGCTACTTGCCGGCCCGCAGGGCCGCGGCGGTCGATCCCAACGTAGCGCTCCGCAGCGAATAGCCACGCCGGTAGTTTTCTGCCGTTCGTTTCCTATGAAAACTTACAGCAGACACGACTTTACCCGAGAGGAACGCGCGGCGAGAGCCAAGGTTGCGATCAGCGCGGCGTTTGAGAGCAAAGAGCAAGCCTTTCTCGACTTCGTGCTCTCTCACTACGTCCGTGTTGGCGTGCAGGAACTCGACCAAGAGAAACTGACCCCATTGTTGCGGTTGAAATACAACAACTCAATTGCCGACGCGGTGGCTGACCTGGGCAAGCCTGAGGACATTGGACGAGTCTTCATCGGCTTCCAGAAATATCTGTATCAGCAAGAAGCGCGTTCGGCCGGAACACCGTTGAACCGATAGTTCGATTAGTCGTCGCCGTCTGGGCCGAACGCTCGTTGCCCATGGCAGATCTCAAAGGAGGGCCGAAAACGACCTAGCCCCGCTTTTTGTCGCGCGCGGATAGGCGCTGGAGGGCGACGGTGGGCGAGATCACCGTGTCGGTCGTCGGGTCCAAAAATCCAAACTGGTTCGACACGCATCAGATCCCCAAGAACGCCGCATACGCGATTCCCGACGAGGCTGCCACCCGGCTAATGACGGCTTCTCTGGACGTAACCGACCCAACTGCCGCGACGAGAGTCGTCTCTGACGCTGTCGATCACTTTGGTCGAATCGATGTCCTCGTCAACAACGCGGGCTACGGTCTCATCACTGCGTTTGAGGAAATGTCGCCTGAACAAATCCACCAGCAATTCGCAACCAACGTATACGGCGTGATGAACGTCACTCGCGCCGTGTTGCCAGTCATGCGACGCCAGCGCAGCGGGCACTTGTTCACGATCGCTTCGATGGGCGGCTACCTCGGTGGATCACGCGGGACAGCGTACGCCGCGTCCAAGTTTGCGGTGGCCGGCTTCACAGAGTCGCTCGCCCTCGAACTCGAGGAGTTCGGCATCACCGCGACAATTGTCGGACCCGGATACTTCCGCACCGATTTTCTAGACAAGTCCTCGGCGATTCTCGAACCGGCGACGCTCATCGAGGACTATCGCGCCTCAAATGCTGCGTTTCGCGCCGCCACGGAGACCGCCAACCATGCCCAACAAGGCGATCCGAACGCTCTCGGCCGCCTGCTTGTTGAAATCGCAGCGGAGAGAAAACCGCCACTTCACCTGCCGGTCGGCGCCGACGCCGTCCAGCTTGTCGAGCAGCATCACAACTCCGTGCTGAACGATATCAAGGCCTGGCGCGCCAAGAGCAGCAACACGGCTTTCAACGCCGGTTAGTGTTCGTGCGTAGGCTTTACCACGTGCAGGACCGGTGGAGACACCGGGTCCTGCCACGACGGGCGGAAGCAACTGAAACTGAAAACTGTGTAGAAACTGTGTAAGGTGAGGGCAAGACTGGCGAGAAATACCGACGTTTACGGAGTCACATCGGGGCGCATTTCGCGAAGCTAAATCGTTGCTCCGTCTACGACAAGAGGTGTTTCAGTATCGCTTGGCGAGAGTCACCACAATCGTTTTCCAAGCGTGCTCCTTCAACCACTCGGACATCTCTCCGACTGAGTGGAATCAACAGCTTACCGGAAGGCGGAGACCCGCTCAACGTCAAACTGTGACGTGACTGTGACGTGACGCCTTCGGGCACATCGACAACGGCGTTGATCTCCTGGCCCTGCGCCTGGTGCCCGTCGCCGTTACCATTGCCGTTTGACGGTAACACGCGACCGCGCTGCGCATCCAACGCATCGAGCGCCTGCCTCTTTGCATCGATGCGAATGTGCGAGTAGTGCTCGAGCATTCGGCGCGAGAGATGGCCGGTGATCGATTCGAGGACGTGATCCGCGACGCCCATCTCCGCCAGCTCGGTGATCACCGTGTGCCGCAGGTCGTGGAAACGCAGCCCGTGCAGGCCTGCAGCATCGCGCAGCGCACGCCAGGCCGTGTCCCATTTCAGCATCGGGTGCGTCGGGTCGAAGTTTCCCCACTGACAGGCCGGCCACAGGTAGTGCTCGGGCTCGGTATGGCCGAGCATGTCGGCTCGCTCGAACATCCGTGCGACCGCGTTGAGCGCTGACGTGTTCAGCGGGATGACGCGGTGACTCGTCTCGTTCTTGCTCCGGCGTACGTGCAACAGCTTCTTAACCAGATCGACGTCGCATCGTCGCAGATGCTTGACCTCGACCGGCCGCATCGATGTGTTCGCTGCCACGATAGCGGCACAGTAGACATGCTCCCATTCCTGATTCGACGCAGCGGCGGCGAAGAGCCGTTTCTGCTCTTCGGCGGTCAACGCACGGCCAATCGGGCGCTGGCGTTCCGGCAGATTGCGAACGTGCTCGGCAAGTGCGCGCCAACGGCCGCAAGATTTCAGGACGCGCGACAGGACGCCGACGTCCATGTTGATCGTGCGGTTTGCAATTCCGGCGTCGTGGCGAGCGCGCTGGAAGTTGGCGATCGCCGTCGCCGTGATCGCCATCAGCGGCACGTCGCCGAAATGTTTCTTGACGAGGCTCAGGCGCTCCTCTTCGAGCTCGATGGTGCGCGGCGAGCAACGCATGCGCTTCGCGGCAAGGTACGAGTCGATCGCTTCCGACAAACGCTTCGGTCCCTGCTCGTTCGTCGACAGTAACCCGCGGCCAGCATTCTCAATCAGGTCGCGCTCGCGCTTCTTCGCCGTCTGCAGATTCGTCGTCCCGAGGCGTTTCCGGTAACGCTGCCCGGAGACGGTGAAGTCTGTCCAGTACTGACGCCCGCGTTTCCAGAGACTCATGGTCTCAACTCCCTGGCGTTTGACTCGCCATCTGATGCCGAAAGCGACCGCGTGTCAACTGCGCATGCGCGGATGAACGCATCGAGATCTGCTCGCAAGTACCGAACGGCTCGCCCGAAGCGGACGAACCGCGGACCTTTGCCTCGATGACGCCAGGCGCGCAGCGTGGCGATCGACAGGCCGAGCTGCTCCGCGGTCTGCGTTTCCGTGAGCGCATTCGACGATCGGAATTTCTCGTTGCTTGCACCGATGTTCCGCGAGGTCCTCATATGCGATCTCCCAGCGCCACGTCGCGCTCAAAACGAACGATGCGTTGTTGGGGATTTACGCGCCAAGGCGCGCCGGCGATGTGGCCGGCGCGGTGCTGGTTTCAGGCGCGGGCGCTGACATGATGCCAGCACTGGACCACGTGGACTATGTCGTGCACGCGGCGTGGGCGACGATCTCAGCGATCGCCACTGTCCCACCGAAGCCCGGCAAGTGCTCGTGGCCGAAGGCCACATAACCGATCGCCGCTGCCGGTCGGCTGACGCTGGTCCTGAGACGAACGTCGCTGAGCGCCGCCGGTCTTGCTGTCGCCATGTGCCATTCGCTGCGCTAAGCGCAACGAGTTGCCATCGGCTCTTTGTTGGTGCGTCCGACTGAGGACGATGGGTCGTCCGTCGGAAAGGCGCTCCGCTGGCAATGGGCGCGAGCGGAGGGGTGCTCTAAGAGCACCGGCGGGATGACAACAGAATAGCGCCGCGCTCGTGGAACGTCAAGTTCATCAGCGAATGGCAGAATAGCCGAAGTTGCCGAGGCCGATCGCGGCGAAAGCGATCGGACTGCTTTGATGGATCGGAGAGGCGCTTCAAGGATCGCAACCGATGTCCACTCATAACCAGCTGATGACGTACCGGCCGATGTCGCAGCTCCTCAAGATCTTTGTCATCCCAGAGATTGACAAGCGAGTCACATCGGGAGCCATCGCCATAACGGACCTGCCACTCCAGATTTTCCAGTTCAGGCTCATTCTGGCTGCTGGTGGGAACACACTAGAGATCAACGATCAAGTCGACCTACGCGCGAAGGTGAAGACCACGAGACCTATAGCGGCCGGGGAACCCCTCACGCTTGCCGACATCGACCCGACTGAGTGTTATTTGGAAGGCCCGGTGATCGATGACAAGCCGGCCGCGTTTTTTCTTTGCCAGTCCTCATTTCTGAACTTCATGAACGTCTTCGACTTTACGCCAAACGCGCCGCAGGCCGCGGCTGACGAAGAACGTTCGCATTCAATCCGGTACCCGATTGCCGAAATTGTGCAGGCCCATCACATGCTGCAAGTCATGCAACCGATCGCGAAGTACGAGCAGCTTTCTGACGCAAACTGGCCTCCCGGGCCGGCGTATTATCCGAACGTTCTCTGGCACGTGCACAGTCATCCCGATGCTGTTGGTCAGCCTGACTTCTCGGACGTGGTGGCCAGATCGTACGGCGACACCTACCTGCGCGGGCAAGTCGACTTTTGGACTGAAACGAAGTTCTTTGGCGACCGCAACACCTACATCATGAAGGCAGTCGACGAGTACTTGTCCGGTGACTACGTCTCTTCGATCTACGTTCTCGTCCCACACTTCGAGGGCATCATAAAAGATTACCTGACGGCCACCGGGCGTGCCATTGCGATATCGATTTGAGTCGTGCGTGTCAGACCTCAAGACACTCGTGCTTTCACGGGGTGTGCTGATGTTCCCTCGAAAGGTGCTCGACCGGATATTTGCCTTCATCGAGACTGGTACATTTCTCGCTGAAACCGGTGACATTCGCAATCCCGGCGAAGAGGTCACCCGTCACGGTATTGCTCATGGAGTGTTCAAGAACTTCGAGAGTCGGACCATCGCGCTCAAGTATCTGATTCTGCTCGATGCGCTCGCCTACGTTCTTCTTCACGATAACCTGCTAATGGGTACGCTCTAGCGCATCGGTAAAGCCGGCCATCACGTAGCTGCACAAATCGCGCTGCGCGCAGATCGCCGTCAATGCCCGAAGGCCGCGCGGAACGCGCGGTCGAAGCGCCAGCGAAGAGCATTGACGGCGCCGAGCGCGGCGGCATGCTGACAAGCGTGATGGCCAGCGCGCATGTCGGCATATGGACCACGGGCAAGTTGGTGTTGTGCCCCAAGAGAAAGCTCTTGTAATCACCGATCACATCGGCTGCGGAACGCCTGTCTGATCGACCGGCAGATCGCGTTCAGGCGACGGCGCAGATCCCTGACAGATCACACGCCACGTCATCTCTCAGCGACACCCGAGCCGTGGTGTGAACGACTCCATCCGTTCACGCGCAGGGGTCACCCTGCCTCTCCGGCGCCGGGGTCGTTCACACCACGGCTTGTTGACTGACGATGGACGCCATGGCGTTCAGACGGGCGGCAGAATGCGCCGCCCGATCGCGCCGATGCGCACGACAACTGGCTGCACGAACACGGAGTTGCCGGCGTCGCCCGCGCCGCAGATGGACGCTCGGCGTGCCGGTGGGTGTGCAAGATGTGGCGAATGGTTCAGGACAACCTACGCGGTCGCTAGGTTGTCTACCGCCTCTTCCCCCTTCTCAATCCCCAAGGCCGTGCCGATGAGCGGGGTGAGCTGCAAGTATTGGTGCGGGAGTTCGACGAATTCGACGCGGCCCTCGCCGCGTTGCAGCTGGTCTCGCAGGGTGGGCGACTGCATTGCCCAGAGGGCTCGCCAATCGCGGCGGAGCCACTCGCGATAGAGGGCCTCGAACCGCGCGGCTCCGAACCTCTTGGCCGCGGTCGTGATGTCGAGATCGCGGTCACGCGACGGGTAGACCAGCTCGCCGCGTCGCGCCCGAAAGTACCAGTCGAGTTCCTCGACCTCGCGCGGCGTCAACGGCGTCAGGAACGCGTCGCGCACCGCATACCGATAGAGCGCCGCTGCCTTCTTGAGCCGGCGCGGCAGCAGCACCCGGATCGTCCATTCCGTGACCCACTTCAGCAGGTCCGCATGGCGCAGGAGAAATATCCGAAAGTCCATGGGCACCTCGCGAGTTGCGAGGTACAGGAAGACATGCCGGCGATACGGATAGCGGGGCACGCCAATCGGCAACTTCTCGGGAAAAAAGCGCGTGGTTCCGTCCGCGCCGTGGCCGTAGGTGAGGTGCGGATAGTCGTCGGCTGACAGCGTCGTATCGATCGCGGCCCGAAAGTACGTGAGCTTGTCCTGCTCGGTGCCGAGCCACGTGTGTCGGGTGTCGGCGAACACCGCATCCAGGAGCATCAGGCGTTCGACGACGCGGCCCAGCGAAGCGGGTCGTCGGTGACGGTTATCGGGCTCGCCGATGGCAGCGTACAGCGGCTTGTACTGAACGTGAAAGATCTTCCCGCGATGGAGGGCGCCGGGCGTGATCGGCGTCGCGTAGCTACGGCTAACCAGCTTGGTCAGGAAATCGTGCGTCCGTTGGCCGTGCGCGACGCCCGTGAAGCCCCGGTACTGGCGTTCGAGGAAGACACCGGAGAACACGAGTACGTGGGTCAGGAACTGCGCCTGGCGGAGCGGGAACCCTAGCTCCATGAGCTTTTGCACACGCCCTGGGCGGATGCTGTCTTGCAGCTCGTGCGACACGCTCCGAATCACAGAAAGTCCTCCGCCACGCGCGGATCGAAGGCCCGTCCGCCACGGCCCGAGCTGCCGCCGCCACGCCCGTAGCAGCGGAATCCCGCCCGCGCCACGCTCGCCGCATGGGCTCCCCGATAGTGCTCGGTGACGACCTCCACGTCCTCGTGCCGGTCGCGTCCGTCGAGTTCGTACTCAATGCGGAAGTCCGGGAAGTGGACCGACTCATCGAAGTACGGCAGGTCATGATCGCGCGCCCATTCCTCGATCTCGCCGGCGTCCCGATCGGGTCGCCCGTCGCTGTCCGGCCGGCCGCGATTCGGCTCTTGCAGCCACTCCTGATACTCGCACTTAAGCTCCTGCTCGAGTGTTACACGATGGATCTCGGCGCCCTGTTCACGGAAGCGTTCCTCCTCTCGCAGGTAGGCGCTATAGAGCTGGATGTCATGGGACAGCTCACGCGGCCGGCTGACGCCGTCGTAAAAGGCTTGCTCGCGCGCGGCGTCGCGATCGCGGCGGTGGGCATCCAGGAGATGGTGACCGCGTTCTGTAAGTGTCACGGCGCGGTCTCGGCCGTCCAGAGACACGAACCGCATGAGCCCTTCGTCGCGCAGATGACGCAGGCCCGGCTCGCGCCAGCCCGGTGAGTCGTCACGCGGATCGCGGAGATCGCGTTCGGA
>JAHFUJ010000166.1 GCA_023265105.1 Acidobacteriota bacterium | reverse complement strand
ACATTGCCCGAACTACTGAAAACCACCGTCGACCTGGAAGGGTCCGACCTTCACATTACGACGAACACGCCGCCCCAGGTGCGCGTCCACGGCGAGCTGCAGCGGCTCCAGCTGCCCGATCTGACGCCGGCCGAGACCAAACAACTCGTCTATAGCGTGCTGACCGACGCGCATAAGAAGCGCTTCGAGGAGACCAAGGAGCTCGACTTCTCGTTCGGCATCCGGGGGCTCGCGCGGTTCCGCTGCAACGTGTTCAATCAGCGCGGCGCGGTGGGCGCCGTCTACCGGTTGATCCCGGAGAAGATCCGCACGTTCGGTGAACTGGGCCTGCCGGCCGTGCTGGCGACGCTCGCCGATCGGCCGCGCGGCCTCGTGCTCGTGACCGGCCCGACCGGCAGCGGCAAGTCGACGACGCTCGCGGCGATGATCGACAAGATCAATTCAGAGCGCTACAGCCACATTCTCACCATCGAGGATCCGATCGAGTACATCCACCAGCACAAGAACTGTCTGGTCAATCAGCGCGAGGTGCACAGCGACACGGACGGCTTCTCGGCCGCGCTCCGTGCCGCGCTGCGCGAGGACCCCGACATCGTGCTGATCGGCGAAATGCGCGATTTGGAGACGGTGGAGGCGGCGCTGAAGATCGCCGAGACCGGCCATTTGACGTTCGCCACGCTGCACACCAACTCGGCGGCGCAGACGATCAACCGGATCATCGACATCTTTCCGGCGAACCAGCAGGCGCAGATCCGCACGCAGCTGTCGCTCGTGCTCGAAGGCATCGTGTGTCAGGCGCTGCTGCCGCGCATCAACGGCCAGGGGCGCGTGGTGTCGCTGGAGATCATGATCCCCAGCCCCGCGATCCGTAATCTGATCCGCGACGACAAGATCCACCAGATTTACGGCGCGATGCAGGCCGGGCAAGAGAAGCTCGGGATGCAGACGTCGAACCAGTCGTTGGCGAGTCTCCACATGAAGCGGCTGATCTCGCTCGAGACGGCCATCAGCGCGTCCTCGAACAAGGACGAATTGCAGGACATGATCAATCGCGGCGTCGGCATCGTGGCGGGCGCCGGGCTCGGCCGGGCGAAAGTGGGAAGTTAAAAGGTAGAAGGTAAAAGGTAGACGTTATGCCGACATTCGCCTATTCGGGACGCACGCGCGGCGGAGAAACCGTCAGCGGGGAGCGGGCTGCCGACACGATGGACGCGGCGGTCAGCGCGCTCCGGCGCGAACAGGTGTTGGTGACGCGGATCACGCCCGCCAAGGCCAAAGCCGAGGAGGCCGCGCAGGGGGCAAAGAAGGGGAAGACGACCAAAACGGTGTCCCCCAAGAACCTGGCGGTGTTTACGCGGCAGTTCTCCGTGATGATCGACGCCGGGTTGCCGCTGGTCCAGTGCCTCGACATCCTCGGCAACCAGGAGGAAGACAAAAACTTTGCCGAAGTGATCCTCCAGACGCGGGCCGCCGTCGAGGGCGGCGCGGCGCTGGCGGACGCCATGCGCAAGTTTCCGAAGGCGTTCGACCCGCTCTTCACGAACATGATTGCGGCCGGCGAGGCGGGCGGCATCCTCGACACGATCTTGAAGCGGCTGGCCACCTACATCGAGAAGGCGGTCAAGTTGCAGGGGCAGGTCAAGTCCGCGATGATTTATCCGATCGCGGTGATCAGCATCGCCGCCATTGTCGTCGGCGTGATTCTGTGGAAGGTGATTCCCACCTTTGCGGCGATGTTCGCCGGTCTTGGCGCCGAGCTGCCGCTGCCCACGCGGGTGGTCATCGCGCTCAGCGACAACCTCGTGAAGTTTCTCCCGTTCATCATTCCTGCGCTCGTCGTGATCGGGTACGCGCTCAAGCAGTTTTACGGAACCAAGGGCGGGCGGCACACGATCGACAGCCTCGTGCTCAAGCTGCCCGTGCTCGGCATCCTGATGCGCAAGATTGCGGTCGCGCGCTTCTGCCGCACGCTCGCGACGCTGATCAGCTCCGGCGTGCCGATCCTCGACGGGCTCGAGATCACGGCGAAGACCGCGGGCAACGCGATCGTCGAGGATGCGATCATGCTCACGCGCACGAGCATCGAGCGCGGCGAGACCATCGCCGCGCCGCTCAAGGAAACGGCCGTGTTTCCGCCGATGGTCACCCAGATGATCGGCGTCGGCGAGGCCACGGGCGCCCTCGACGCGATGCTCTCGAAAATCGCCGACTTCTACGAAGAGGAGGTCGACGTCGCGGTGGCCGGGCTCCTCACCCTGCTCGAACCGATCATGATCGCGTTGCTCGGCGGCGTGGTCGGCGGCATCGTCATCGCGATGTATATGCCGATCTTCGACATGATCAGCAAGTTGACATAAATGCGGCAAAGCTCTACCACGGAGGTCACGGAAGCGAACCGCGTCAACAGAGGTCACGGATTCTTGTACATGTTGGTTCCGTGTCCTCCGTTTGCCGTCCGTGTCCTCCGTGGTGGTGCCTTCTTCTAATGTTCGAGACGAAACTGCGCCGGAAGGTCGGATGGCTCATCGCCATTCGAGCCGTCATCAGCACGCTGCTGCTGGGGTCGGCGACCTTCGCGCAAATCAACGCGCCCGGATCGTTTCAGGTCGACCCCTTCTTCTTCCTGATCGGTCTGACCTACGCCCTGACGATCATCTACGCGGCGACGCTGCGCCTGGTCGACGAGCGCCGCTGGCTGGTCGACGTGCAGTTGGGCGGCGACGCGCTGATTATTACCGCGTTCATTTACTTCACCGGCGGGATCACCAGCTACTTCTCGTCGCTTTACGTCCTGCCGATTGTAGCGGCCAGCACCCTGCAGTTCCGCCGCGGCGGGCTGCTCGTGGCGACGCTCAGCGCCATCCTGTACGGCGGCCTGGTCGTTGCGCAGTACTTCACGGCCTCAGGGCTGCTGCACGATCCCTGGCTCGTCACGTCGGTGCTCGCGCTGCCGGCGCGCTCGGTCGCCGAGTACACGTACGCGCTGAACGCGTTCGGGTTCTTTGCCGTCGCCTGGCTGAGCGGGTCGCTCGCCGAAAGCCTGCGGTCCACCGGGGTTCAGCTGCAGCAGGCCTCGACCGAGATTGCCGATTTGCAGGCGCTCAATCAACACGTGATCGACAGCCTGCCGAGCGGCCTGGCCACGACCGACAACACGCGCCAGATTCTGACGTTCAACCGCGCGGCCGAGGCGATTACCGGTCTGCCGGCCCACGCGGTGCTCGGGCGCCCGATCGCCGAGGTCCTCCAGCTGTCGCCGGAGAAACTCCTGGCGCTCGGCGCCGACCTGAGCGGCGCGCGCGCCCGCCGGATCGAGGTCCAGTATCGACGCGAGAACGGCGCTCGGATCGAGATCGGGTTGAGCGCGGCCTACCTCGAGACGCCGGGTGGACGCGCCGGCTATCTCTTCACCTTCCAGGACGTCACCGACATCAAGAAGCTCGAGCACAGTGCCCGCCTGCAGCAGCGGCTCGCCGCCGTCGGCGAGATGGCGGCCGGCATCGCGCACGAGATCCGCAATCCGCTGGCGTCGATGTCGGGTTCCATTCAGATCCTTCGCCAGGAACTGCCCCTCAGCGTCGAGCAAGGGCAGCTCATGGACATCGTCTTGCGCGAGTCCGAGCGGCTCAACACCACCATTCGTTCGTTTCTGGCGTACGCCCGGCCGCACCGGTTCGCCATCGCCCGCTTCGACGTCAGGGGCGCGCTGAACGACACGGCCCTCCTGCTCCGCAACAGCGCTGAAGTCCGCGACGGCCACGTCATCGACGTCGGGGTCCCGGCCACCGAGCTTTGGTACGAAGCCGACGAAGGACAGATCAAGCAGATCGTGTGGAACCTCGCGACCAACGGGCTGCGCGCGATGCCGGAGGGCGGCCGGTTGCGGCTCCTGGCGGCGATGGAGCCTTCCTCGGACGGCGTCGTCATCACCGTCGAGGATGAGGGCGTCGGCATTCCGTCCGAGGAGCTCGACGGGTTGTTCCAACCCTTTCACGGCCGGTTCGCGAAAGGCAGCGGCCTCGGCCTGGCGATCGTCCACCGCATCGTCACCGATTACAACGGGGAAATTCAGGTCAGCTCACACCCGGGCCAAGGCACCACCGTGTCGGTGCGGCTCCCGGCGCGCGCGATGGTCACCACATGACCGCGACTGCGACCGACACGGCGATCGACCCCCGTCCGGCCCGAATCCTCGTCGTCGACGACGAGCGATCGATGCGGGAGCTGCTGGCGATTGTGCTCCGGCGCGAGGGCTACGACGTGTTGCTCGCCGAAAACGGCCGCGCGGCCATCGAGGCGCTCGAGCGCGAGAGGGTCGACATTCTGATCTCCGATATCAAGATGCCGGACCTGAGCGGGGTCGAGGTCCTGCGCGCCGCCAAGCGAATCGACCAGAACATCCTGGGGATCATGATCACCGCCTTCGCGTCGACCGAGACGGCCGTCGAGGCGATGCGCCTGGGCGCCTGCGACTATCTGAGCAAGCCGTTCGACGTCGACCTGCTGAAGATGAAGGTCCGCGAAAAGATCGAGAACCGCCAGCTCCGGCAGGAGAACGTGCTGTTGAAGCGCACGCTTGGCCTGACGCATCAGTTCGCGAACATCATCGGCCGCAGCGAGACGATGCTCGACATGTTCAAGATGATCGAGACCGTCGCCCGCACCAACAGCACGATTCTGCTGACCGGCGAGTCGGGCACCGGCAAGGGGCTCGTCGCGCAGGCGATCCATTTCCACTCGCTCCGGCGCGATCGGCCGCTCGTGGCGGTCAACTGCGGCGCGATGCCCGAGACGCTCCTCGAATCGGAGCTCTTCGGACACATGCGCGGATCGTTCACCGGGGCCGACGCGAACAAGAAAGGGCTGATCGAGGTCGCCGACCGCGGCACGGTCTTCCTCGACGAGATCGGGGAGATGAGCGCCGTCATGCAGGTCAAGCTGCTGCGGGTCCTGCAGGAGCGAAAGTTCCGGCGCGTCGGCGGGCTCGAAGAGATGCAGGCCGACATCCGGGTGATCGCCGCGACCAACCAGGATCTGGCCAAGGCCGTGGCGGACGGCCGGTTCCGGGAAGACCTCTTTTACCGCATCAACGTGATTCCGATCGCGTTGCCGCCGCTGCGGGAGCGCCGGGAAGACATTCCGTTGCTCGCCGACCATTTTCTGGCGAAGTACAGCGAACAGATGGGGAAGCATGTCACCGGCATCACGCATGACGCGCTGCAGCTGATGCTGCGCTACGACTGGCCCGGTAACATTCGCGAGCTCGAGAACACGATCGAGCGCGCCGTGGCGCTCGAAGCGACCCCGTCGGTGCTGCCCGATAGCCTGCCCCCGACGATCCGCGGGAACGGTGCACGGGGAGCCGCTGCGCAGCCGGTTGACGCGTTGCCCGATTCCGGCTTCGACCTCGAGGCGCACGTCAAAGAGATCGAGCGCGGATATATTTCCGAAGCGCTCCAGCGCGCCGGCGGAGTCCAGGTCAAGGCCGCCGAGCTGCTGGGGATGAGCTTCCGGTCCTTCCGCTACTACGTGAAGAAATACAATCTTCGCTGAACCGAGAGTTGACGTTTTTGGGCCGTTCTGCCTGGCAAAATTTGTCAGTTTCAGCTCCTGCCCGCCTGCTTACAATATCGAGTGTCATCGGTAACTCATTCATAGGTCATGAGCTTACACTTGATATTCGTGTTGACGCTCTCCTGGTCCGTGCTTTGCTCAGGAGACTCCCCGAGTCGGGCCGCCAGGTGGTGACCCCCCAAAAGCGTATTTGAAGGAGTCAGTATGAAGATCCAGAACAGCAAGGGTTTCACGTTGATCGAGCTACTCATCGTCGTCGCCATCATCGGGATCATCGCGGCGATCGCGGTGCCGGGCCTGTTGCGCGCCCGTATGTCGGGCAACGAGGCGTCGGCCATCGGGTCGATGCGCGCGATCAACACCGCCCAGCAGAACTACTCGCAGCAGTGCCAGGGCTACGCCGTCGTGCTGACGGAACTGAAGACGGCGGGCAACTTCCTCTCGCCCGACCTCACCTCGGCCGCGTCGGTGGCCAAGAGCGGTTTCACGGTGACGCTGGCCGCGGGTGCCGGCTCCGCCGCGATTCCGACGCCTCCGGCGGGCTGCACGGGACCGGAGACCAACTACTACGCGACGGCCCAACCGCTGACGCTCGGATCGACCGGCACCCGGTCGTTTGCCACCAACTCGCAGGGCACGATTTTCTACAACAACACAGCGACGGCGCCGACCGAAGCCACGTTTACGACCACCGCAACGCCGATTCAGTAAACCTCGTCCCAGTTAACTTGCCTCGCTGAGACGAGGCCATCAAGGAGCGTTTATGAAGATTCGTAGCAACAAGGGGTTCACGCTAATCGAACTGCTCATCGTCGTGGCCATCATCGGGATCATCGCGGCGATCGCGGTGCCGGGCCTGTTGCGCGCCCGTATGTCGGGCAACGAGGCGTCGGCCATCGGGTCGATGCGCGCGATCAACACCGCCCAGCAGAACTACTCGCAGCAGTGCCAGGGCTACGCCGTCGTGCTGACGGAACTGAAGACGGCGGGCAACTTCCTCTCGCCCGACCTCACGTCGGCCGCGTCGGTGGCCAAGAGCGGCTTCACGGTGGTGCTGGCGGCAGGCGCCGGCGCGGCGGCGATTCCGACGCCTCCCGCGGGCTGCACGGGACCGCAGACCAACTACTTCGCGACCGCCCAGCCGCTGACGCTCGGATCGACCGGCACGCGGTCGTTTTCGACCAACTCGCAGGGCACGATTTTCTACAACAACACGGCGACCGCCCCGACCGAGGCGACGTTCACGACGACTGCAACACCGATCCAGTAGCCGCCAATCAGCGACGGTTCGTACTCTTCCCGGCATGGCCTCGCGACCCGAGGCCATGCCGGTTTTGTTTTCAATCTGGCAATTGTCGATTTTCAATTTGCCGGTCAATCTTCAAATAAATCGACAATCGACAATTGCCCAATCGAAAATGTAAGATTCCCCGAAGTGAGTCCCCTAACTCGGAAGCTGGCGTTTGTCTTGGCGGTCGGCGGCCTCATCGTGTCTGTCGATGCCGCGTACGTGCACTACCGCCTGTTGTTCGATCCCCGCTACACGAGCTTTTGCGACGTCAGCGCGACCTTGAGCTGCACGCAGGTGTTTGCGAGCCGGTTCGGGACAGCCTTCGGCGTGCCCGTCTCCGTCTTTGGCGCCATCTGGTTCACGGCCGCCTTGCTCCTGGTGGGCGCCACGCAGTTTGGACGCTCGGCGTTTCGCGACAACGCGCCTGGCTACCTGTTCGCGCTCTCGACGCTTGGCCTCGCCGTCGTGCTGTACCTCGGCTATGCGTCCTTCTTCGTGCTGAAAGCCGCCTGCCCGCTTTGTCTGATGACGTATGCCGCGGTCATTGGGCTGTTCGTGATTTCCGGCGCGGCGACGACTTTTCCCATGACTACACTCCCCCGTCGCGCGGCCCAGGACGTGCGCGCCTGGATCGCCAGCCCGCTGGCCATCGCCATCACGGTGTTGTTCTTTGCTGGGGCGGCGTCGGCCGTCGCGTTCTTCCCGCGCGAGGGCGGCGGCGGCGACGCCGCCCTCGCGGCCCCTGCGCCCAGTCAGGATCAGCGGTCCGAATTCGAACGGTGGTTCACGTCGTTGCCGCGCGTTCCACTCGTCGTTCCCGCCGAGGGCGCGAAGGTCCTGATCGTCGACTTCAGCGACTTTCAGTGTCCGTTCTGCCGGCAGGCGTATTACGAGTTCAAGCCTCTGCTGGCAAAGTACAACGCGCAGCAGCCCGGCGCCGTCCGGCTGGTGTTGAAGGACTATCCGCTCGATTCCGAGTGCAACGTCAACGTTCGCAACGGCGGCCCTCACCCTTCGGCGTGCGAGGCGGCCGTGGCCGTGCGTCTGGCTCGCGCGCATCATCGCGAAGAGGCGATGGAAGAGTGGTTGTTCTCCAATCAACCGTCGATGACGCCGCCGTTTGTTCGACAGGGGGCGCACGACGTCGGACAGGTGGATGATTTCGACGCGAAATACTCGGCCACGCTGGAGCTGGTGAAAAGCGACATCGCGTTCGCGCACACGCTCGGCGTGGAATCGACCCCGACGATTTTCATCAACGGCGCGAAAATCGCAGGCGTGCTGGCGCCGCAGTACTTCGACCAGGCGATTGCCTACGAGCTGCAGCGCGCGGCCGCGAAGTGATGATCAACCACCAAGGACACGAACGCTGTTTTCACGACGGCATATCACGAAGGCACGAAAACCCCACGAAGCTCGCGAAGATTTTTCATTCAAAGAACTTCGTGTTCCTTCGTTCACTTCGTGTCTTCGTGATTAACGGCTTGGGATGAGCCGCGCCGAAGTGAATGGGCCCTCGATTGGTTGCTGATTGTGGCGTTCGCGATTGAGACGGTCGATCTGACCAAGGATTACGCGGTCGGATTCTGGCGCACGCGGGCGCGCCGCGCGCTCGACGGGCTTTCCTTGCAGGTCGAGGGCGGCGAGGTCTTCGGCTTCCTCGGCCCGAACGGCGCCGGCAAGACGACGACGCTCAAGCTGCTGCTGCAGCTCGTGTTTCCGACTTCCGGCCGCGCGCGGTTGCTGGGCCGCCCGCTCGGCGACCCGGCCGCCAAGCGTCGTCTCGGCTATCTGCCGGAGCATCCCTACTTCTACGACTACCTCACCGCCGAGGAGCTCTTGACCTATTTCGGCGGCCTGTTCGGACTCGGTCCCGCCGATCGGCGCCGCCGCGTCAACACGCTCCTCGATGAGGTGGGCATCGGCGCCGAGCGGCGTCTGCAGTTGCGCAGGTTCTCCAAGGGCATGCTGCAGCGCGTCGGCATCGCGCAGGCGCTCATCAACGAACCCGATCTCGTGATCCTCGACGAGCCGATGTCGGGACTCGATCCGCTGGGGCGGCGGGACGTCCGCGCGCTGATTCTTCGTCTTCGCGATCGCGGGTGCACCGTGTTTTTCAGCTCGCACGTCCTGAGCGACGCCGAGACGCTCTGCAGCCGCGTCGCAATCCTCGCCAAGGGCCGCCTTGTCGCGAGCGGGCGGCTCAGCGACATGCTCGCCTTTCAGGTGCGCGGGTGGGAGCTCGTCGTCGCCGAGACAAGCGACGCGGTCGTCGCCAGGCTCGGGTCGCGCGTGAATCGCGCGGTCCCGATCGGCGAGGGGCGGTTCTCGCTGGAGCTTCCGCTCGACACGCCGCCCGAGCGCCTGCTCGCCGATCTCACCGCCGCCGGCGCCCGGCTCGTGTCCCTCAATCCGATCCGCGACACGCTCGAGGATCTCTTCGTTCAGAGCGTGCGGCCCGCGCGAGGTGCCGGAGGGGAGCGAGGCGGAGCCGAGCCGCCGAGCGCGAGCGAGCAGCCGTGAGCCGTTGCGAGCCGCGAGCGGCGAGCAACAGCGCCGGGGGGGGACCCCGGCGCCAGGAAGAATGTGGGGCCCCGCGAGCAATGGAAAAGAGGGGACATGAGGTCGCTCGGCTGGATCGCCATCAACGGCTTTCGTGAGTCGGTGCGCGACAAGGTGCTCTACAACCTGGTCGCGTTCGCGATTCTGCTGATCGGCGTGTCGTACCTGCTGGGCCAACTGACGGCGGGGCAGGACTTGAAGATCATCAAGGATCTCGGGTTGTCGGCCATGTCGATTTTCGGGCTCTTCATCGCCGTGTTCATCGGGATCGGGCTCGTGTTCAAGGAAGTCGAGCGGCGGAGCATCTACAGCCTCCTCGCCAAGCCGATCCGCCGCCACGAAATCGTCATCGGGAAGTACGCGGGCCTCGTGCTGACGCTCGCGGTCAACATCGCGATCATGACCGTCGCGCTGTACGCCGTGCTCGCCGTTGTGGCCTGGGGCGAGAACGAGTTCGCGCGGCAGGCGCGGGAGGCTCCGGCGCTCGATCCGGCGCTCCTGAAGGCGGTCGTGCTCACCTTCGTTCAGCTGATGGTGGTCACCGCGGTGGCGCTCTTCTTCTCGACGTTCTCGACGCCAATTCTGTCGGCGGCCTTGACGCTCGGCGTGTACGTCGCGGGGTATTTCAGCGCCGATCTTCGCAACTTCAATCAAGTCGTCGACTCGCGGCTGGCGCAGAGGCTCGCACAGGGGTTGTACTACGTGCTGCCGAACCTGGCGCCGTTCGACGTAGCGTCTCAGGTCGCGCACGGGCTGCCCGTCACCACGGGGTATATGGCGGTCACCGTCGGCTACGGGTTCGTTTATATCGCCATCCTGCTTGTCGCCGGCGCGACCATTTTTTCGAGGC
>JAHFUJ010000165.1:2303-10288 GCA_023265105.1 Acidobacteriota bacterium | reverse complement strand
CAATGCCCCCGGCGGCGGTCGCCGTCGCTCGGAGCCCCGCTGGTAAGCGTCCGCAGGGATCACACAAGGGGCCTCGGCCGGTCACCACCGACCGCGGCTCCGCTTCCCCCGATCCCGCTACCCGCGCGCCTGACATATAGAACTGAAAGAGGGATACATGGCATCCACCACAACGCCGCAGAGTCGTGAGTCGCACAAGAAGCTGAAGCCGAAGCCGAAGACCGAGTCGAAGTCGTGGCAGACGCGGAACATGGCGCGCAAGGAGAAGCAGACGGCGCACGCGGCGAAGCTGGCGGCGAAAACCGAGGCATGACCCACGCGACGACCCACGCGAACCCGTACCCACGCGGCTACCCACGCGGACTTGGAAGGGTTCTGACGGGTTCTGACGGAGCCCGACGGGTTGGGAAAGTACCGATTTCCCAATGAATCCGCAAATACTGGCGCGCCCGGCAGGACTCGAACCTGCGACCCCCGGCTTAGAAGGCCGGTGCTCTATCCACCTGAGCTACGGGCGCGTGGAGGGGAAACCTTAGTGTAGCAAGTCTTCATTCGGCAGATGGCGCGCGTTGCGCTGTTGCGCTCGACAGGCGTAAAGAAAGGCCGGCTAACGCCCGACACTACTGAGAGGACGACTGCAGCGGTCCGGCTAAAGCCGGACGCCACGTACGGGACAGCCACAAGGTCCGGCTCAAGCCGGACGCGACGTACCAGACAATGACACACCAACAAAAAGTGACCGCCACCGCCGCCGGCGCAATGTTTGGCAGCCTTCTGGTCCGATCCATTGGCCTCGCGGCCGGAATCGGCCTCGGCATCCTGCTGGCGGCCGCGCTGCTCCTCCGCTGATCGCCACTCCCCTCTCGTCCTCTCGCGGCTTGCGGGCGGTTTTGTCCTCATTACAAAGTCGTCAAACACTGTCTCCAATCCGCTCACGCTCCTGCCAATTTCCACGGCCGGCAGGCGTTCAACGTTGTGTTTTACGCGGGATGCGGAAGCGTCGGTCTGCGGCACTGTCAGGTTGCCGAGAGTAGCGCCTGACCACTCAGTCGGTCACGACCCGCAGGTGAACAGTCGGAGGAAGAGCGGCGGCTGATTGCCCGTGCCCGATGTGACGGTCGCCACATCGCCGTTGCTGTCGGTGACGGTCAGGATCACCGACAGCGGCTGGGAAAAGCCGTCGCTGGTGCTCGTGGCCTGCCCACACGTCTCGGTGAACGAGAACGTGGGGCTGGAGCTACTCTGCGTGAGCGTCTTTCCCGTGACGTAGGTGTACTGAACGAACCACGCGTAGTTCACGATACCAACCGTTCCAAGCGGGATCGACGTCGATTGAAGCGTGCACGTCGTCGGCGTCGGTGGCGCCGGCAAGGGCGTCCCGCTGCGGATTCGGCATTCGGTCGTCGGCGAGGAGCCGCTCGTCCCGGGATCGAGCAGTCGGAATGCCGCGGACACCGAGGCGCCGGCCTGGGTGACCGTAAACGTCTGCCCGGCAATCGTCACGACGCCGGTTCTTCGTGGGCCGGCGTTGTCGGGAATCGCGATGAATACACTGCCGGTACCGGTTCCACTCGCACCTGTAAGGATCGTGATGAATGGCGAGGTCGTGCTCGCGGTCCACGCGCATCCGCTTGTCGTCGTGACGATGATCGTCGCTGTGGCGCTCGTGCTGTTGATGCTCTGGGTGGTCGGCGAAATCGCGTAGCTGCACGAGATCGGCGTTCTGAACGTTTCGGTCGGCGAATAGGCGCTCGTCGCGGCCCCATCGGTCGCCCGCGCGTGCCAGTACCACAGGACGTCCGGACCCAGATCGCGACTGACAGTCCAGCTCGTCGTGCCCGCCCCCTGGGTGATACCGTCGACAGTGAATGTGCGAGCGGGATCGCTCGGAAATGTACTAAGGTCGGAGATTTCGAATCGGTAGGTCACCGTTCCCACGCTCCCGCTTGCGCCGGAGTTGTTGACCACCAAAACCGGCCGCGTGACGGCGACGGTCTGGCCTCCGGCGGGCGAGCTCGCGGTTGGCGGCGAAAGAGTACCTGTCGGTGTCGGCGTTGGTGAGGCCGCGCTCTGCGTGATGGTGAAGCTCGTGCCCGCAACGGTCAACGTCGCGGTGCGTGCGGCGCCGGTGTTGACCGCGACGGCGAATGTGACCGTTCCGTTGCCACTGCCGGATGCGCCGGCGGTAATTGTGATAAAGGTCGCGCTGCTCGTCGCCGTCCACGCGCACCCGGTCCCGGCCGTCACCGGCACCGACCCGGTGCCAGCAGCCGCACCGAACGCTGAAGCGGTGATCGCACCGACCGTCACGGTGCACGACGGCGCGGGCGTCGTTGTGCTGGCGTTCCGGTCCTTCGAGCAGGTGACGCTAACCAGCAACAACGCCGTCGCCGCCAAGAGACGCCTAGCTGGAAACGACATCCAAACCTCACGAACGTAGTGTGGCGCGCAACAGAAGCATATACCATCCGTCGCTACCGGATGACCCGCTCACCGGTTACAATCGCACCAGCCAAGGAGGCTCCATGGCCACGCGAAAGCCACGCGCGAGAAGGCGAACCGTTCTGCCGCTAGGTCCTCGCAAGAAGAAGACTGCCGACCGCAACCGCGCGACCGCCGCCACGCTGGGGCGGCGCCGAGACCCTGAAACCCTGCGTTTGCGTTCGTTCGAGCCCGGCTTCACGGTCAATGACCTCGACAGGAGCGTGCGTTTCTACACGGACGTCCTCGGTTTCATCGTGAGCGACCGGTGGACGGACGGCGGCGTGCTCAGAGGTGTGGTGCTCAAGGCGGGCGTCTGCAACCTGAACTTGTCGCGGGACGACTGGGCGAAGGGTCGCGATCGCAAAAAGGGCGAGGGGATGCGCCTCTGGTGCAAGACGGCCCAAGACATCGACATGCTCGCTCAACGGATCAGAGCGGCCGGCGAGCCGCTCGCCGAGGAGCCAAAGGACCAGCCCTGGGGCGTGCGCAGCCTGTCGGTGGATGATCCAGATGGGTTCCACCTGACGATCTACCGGGAACGGCAAGATCAGACTGCTTGAGAGAAGGAACGGCGCCGCCCGTTCGCGGGTTGACAGTGCCAACGTGCAGGGCTAAAGTCCTGCGCTACGAGGACGGCAGGGCTAAAGTCCTGCGCCACGAGACTAGGGAGAGCACCGATGCGGAAGGCACCCGTTCTGGCGTGCGGAATCGTCGTGATGATGGCGGCGGCCGCGTCGGCGCAGACCAAGTTCTCGGGGTCGCAGACGTGCGCGAAACCGGACCCGAACTACACCATCTCGGTGGGCGACACCGGCGACCACGTCGTCTCGCTCAGCAAAGACAAATGCAAGTGGACCCGCGGCGCGATCGCGGGCATCCAGATCAAAGAGGAAACCGACACCATCGTGTCGGAGGACATCAGCGCCACCGCCGCCTTCGACCGGGGCTGGGGCGTGACCTTGCTGGCCAACGGCGATACGGTCTTCGTGAAGTTCGAAGGAACGACGACCATCAGGAGCGACGCGCCGACAACCGGCCGCGGCACGTGGACCTTCACGGGCGGCACCGGCAAGCTGACGGGCATCAAGGGCAAAGGCACGTACGAGGGCAAATATAACCGGGACGGCACCTCGACGTTTGAGATCGTGGGTGAGTATCAGATCCCGACCGCCGCACCCGCCCGCGGCAAGTAGCGCCCGTTCTTCCCTTCGCTTTCAGCTCGCGCATCTGACGCGTTCGTGCGTACAATTCGCCGCATGAACGGTCTGATGATGGACTCCCCGCTCACCCTCTTGGCCATCTTCCGCCGAGCCGAAGCGATGTTCGGTCGCCAGGACATCGCCACCCGCCTGCCGGACACGTCGATCCATCGCTACAAGTACGCCAACTTTGCCGACCGCTCGCGCCGCCTCGCCCGCGCGCTCCAGCGCCTTGGCATGGACCCCGGCGATCGGATCGCCACGCTCGGCTGGAATCACTCCCAGCACCTCGAAGCCTACTTCGGCATCCCGCTGATGGGCGGCGTTCTCCACACGCTCAACCTCCGCCTCCACCCCGACGAGCTCGCCTACATCGTCAACCACGCGGAGGATCGCACGGTTGTCGTCGACGAGAGCCTGCTTCCGCTGTGGGACCGCGTCGCCATTCACACACACGTTTCGAACGTGATCGTCGTGGCCGCTGATGGCCGCGTGCCGCACGGCTGTTTGGAGTACGAATCGCTGCTGCGGAACGCCGAACCGATGCCGGATCTGCCGGATCCGGACGAGCGCACCGCCGCCGCGATGTGCTACACGACCGGCACGACGGGCAAACCCAAGGGCGTTCTCTACTCGCACCGCGCCCTGGTGATGCACACCCTCGGTGTCTCGCTCGGCGGCTCCATGGGCATCTGCGAGCGGGACATCGTCTCGCCGGTCGTCCCGATGTTTCACGCCAACGCGTGGGGACTTCCTCACGCCGCGGTGATGATGGGGTCTAAGCTTGTCATGCCGGGACCACATCTGGATCCGGCGAGCCTGGTCGATCTCTTCCAGCGCGAGCGCGTCACGGTCACGGCCGGCGTGCCGACCATCTGGATGGCCGTGCTGCAACTGCTCGACAGTCAGCCCGGCGCGTACGACGTGTCGCGCATCCGCGCGATGCTCGTCGGCGGCGCCGCCGCGCCTCAGGCGATGATCGAGGCGTACGAAACCCGGCACGGCGTCAAGATCGTTCAGGGCTGGGGCATGACCGAGCTGACGCCGGTCGGGACGCTCTCCCACCTGCCGTGCGATATGGTCAACGAGGCGCCGCAGATCCAGTTCCGCCAGCGCGCCAAGGCGGGGCGGCCGCTCCCCTTCGTCGAGATTCGCGCGAGAAACGAAGACGGGTTGATCCCCTGGGACGGCCGGACGATGGGCGAATTAGAAGTGCGGGGGCCGTGGATCGCGTCGGCGTATTACAACCGCGACGACTGTGGCGATCGTTTCACCGAGGATGGCTGGTTCAAGACGGGCGACATCGTCACCATCGACGATCGCGCGACCGTCTCCATTCAGGATCGATCGAAAGATCTCATCAAGTCGGGCGGCGAATGGATCAGCTCGGTCGCGCTCGAGTGTGCGCTGATGGGCCATCCCGCCGTCGCCGAAGCGGCCGTCATCCCGGTGCCGCACTCGAAATGGAGCGAGCGTCCGTTGGCGGCGGTCGTGCTGAAACCGGGCGCGGCGGCAACGCCCGCGGATCTTCGCGACTTTCTGGCGCCGCACTTCCCCAAATTCTGGCTTCCCGACGCGTTCGAGTTCATCGACGCGATCCCGCGGACCTCGGCTGGCAAGTTTCAGAAGGGGGCGCTTCGCGAGCGCTACAAGGACTACCGGTTGGTGGAGTGAACAAAAGGGGGACGGGAGCCGTTTTTCGAAAAAGGGCTCCCGTCCCCCTTTTGGTAGTAACAGGGGCTGCTTCCGTTCCGACGGCCCAGCAGCCCCCAACCCGCGTTGGCCAGCTCCGGCACTTGCCCCGGGTTCATCTGCCTTTTCGGCTGTTCGGGTGGCAACCAACATGCCCTCTGCCGGATCGTGTATAATTTTGATTACTCAAACTTTTGGTCATGGCCCAGGAAACTCCTTCCACGCCGCTCGGCGGCTGGCGCTTGCCGGCCGGCAGCGTCAGCCTGCCCGAAGTCCACGGCTCGATTGCCATTCCCGAGGGCGCCGGGTTCTGGCGCAAGCTGTTTGCGTTTGCGGGGCCCGGCTATCTGGTCGCCGTCGGTTACATGGACCCGGGCAACTGGGCGACCGACCTCGCCGGCGGCGCGCGGTATGGCTACACGCTGCTCAGCGTCATCATGCTGTCGAACCTGATGGCGATTCTGCTGCAGGCGCTGGCCGCGCGGCTGGGGATCGCCAGCGGCCGCGATCTCGCGCAGGCGTGCCGCGACAGCTACTCGCGCCCCGCCGTCCTCGCGCTGTGGGTCCTCTGCGAGATCGCCATCGCCGCGTGCGATCTCGCCGAAGTGATCGGGGCCGCCATCGCGCTCAACCTGCTCTTCGGCCTGCCGCTCGTCTGGGGCGTCACGCTCACCGCGCTCGACGTGCTCATCGTCTTGTTTCTGCAAAACAGGGGCTTCCGCTACGTCGAGGCCCTCGTGGTCGCGCTCATTCTGGCGATCGCCGGATCGTTTGCCGTCGAGCTCTGGCTGTCGCGGCCGGATTTCCCGGCGGTGGCGGTTGGATTTGTTCCGCGATTTGAGATCCTGCGCAACCCGCAGATGCTCTACATCGCCATCGGCATCCTCGGTGCGACCGTGATGCCGCACAACCTGTATCTGCACTCGTCGATCGTGCAGACGCGCATGTACACCGACTCGGAGGAGAGCCGGCGCGAGGCGGTTCGCTTTGCCTCCATCGATTCGGCGGTGGCGCTGATGTTCGCGCTGTTCATCAACGCCGCGATTCTGGTGATGGCGTCGGCGACGTTCCATGGCACGGGCCATCAGGACGTCGCCGACATCGGCGACGCCTACCAACTGCTCTCGCCGCTGCTCGGCACAACGATGGCCAGCGCGCTGTTTGCGATCGCGCTCCTCTGCTCGGGCCAGAACGCGACGCTGACGGGCACCCTGGCGGGACAGATCGTGATGGAAGGGTTCATCAACCTGCGCATCCGGCCGTGGCTGCGGCGGCTGATCACGCGGGGCGTCGCCATCGTCCCGGCGATCATCGTCGTGTCGCTCTACGGCGAGCATGGAACCGGTGCGCTGCTCATCCTGAGTCAGGTGGTATTGAGCCTGCAGTTGCCCTTCGCGGTCTTTCCACTCGTGATGTTCACGAGCGATCGCAAGAAAATGGGGGCGCTGGTCAGCCCTGCCTGGATGCAGGTGCTGGCGTGGGCGGTCGCGGTTATCATTGCGTTGTTGAACGCGTGGCTCCTGTACCAGACGTTCACCTAAGCTGTCAGCTGTCAGCTATCAGCTGTCAGCTATCAGCTTTCAGCCGATGCGTGCTGCTGTGAACTGAAAGCTGAGAGCGAACAGCTGAGAGCTGACAGCTGAGAGCTGACAGCTAGATAAGATCATGTATCGCCGGATACTCGTGGCGCTCGAGAACTCTCCAGCCGATCGCACGATCCTGACGCACGTGACCGAGCTGGCACGGCTGACGGGCGCCGAGCTACTACTCGTGCACGTCGCCGACGGGTGGGCGGCCCGGTACTTCGATCAACTCCAGTTGCGCGAGTCGGAAGAGATCACGTCGGACCGTGCGTATCTTGATCGCCTCCGCGACGATCTTGCCGGCCGCGGCTTCGCCGTCGAGACGCGGCTCGCGATGGGCGACCCGGCGACCGAGCTGATTCGCGTCACCGAGGAACAGGGGGTCGACCTCGTGGCGATGTCGACGCACGGCCATCGCTTTCTCTCCGATTTGTGGCACGGCACGACCGCCGACCGCGTGCGACATCTGGTGAAGGTCCCCGTGCTCCTGCTGCGGGCGCACTAGCTCTCTTCATCGCCCCAGGGAGAGGGCTGCGGACCGGGCGTGATGCCGGCGATATCCGGGTCCTCGTCGCCGACACGGCGCGGCGAGCTGGCGCGCTGCGCCTTGGCGCTGGCTCGGCGCTCCTCCTTATGCTTGCGCTTTTCCTGCCGCGCGCGCTCTTTGGCGCGCTTCTCGAGCGTGGGTTTCGTCCGGTTCGCCATGTTGGACCCCCTTTGAGTATATACTTGCGCGTCGTCTCCGCATGTCCCGAGCTTCGAGCCCGCGGCGCCGGCATGAGGAGGGCTTTCCGCTGTGGCCGATACGATGCTTTGGGAACTCCGCAAAGACGGTCGCGAGACCAAGTGCCTGATTCGATCGCAGGCCGGTCAGTTCGAGATCGCCGTGGTGTACGAAGGACTCCGCATGCAGAGTCAACTCTGCCCGCACAAGGGTGACGCGTTGCGGCTGGCCAACCAGGAACGCCACAAGTGGGAGTCCTTCGGATGGCTCGCGCCGACGACCGTGTACTCGTAGCCGCCGTAC
>JAHFUJ010000165.1:0-2203 GCA_023265105.1 Acidobacteriota bacterium | reverse complement strand
CTCGTGGCGCAGGACTTTAGCCCTGCAACTCGTGGCGCAGGACTTTAGCCCTGCCCAACGCGGCTACCAGCGCGGTTCGCGCCGACTGCGCCCGCCGAATTTTCCACCGCCACCGCCACCGCCACCGCCTTCGCGCCGCGCCTGCGGTCTCGCCTCGTTGACCGTCAACGTGCGCCCCTGAAACGGCTGCTGATCGAGCTTCGCGATCGCGGCCCGGCCCGCCTCGTCGTCCGCCATCTTGACGAACCCGAATCCCCGCGGCCGGCCCGTCATCTGATCTTTCATGATCTGGACCGTCTCGACGGCGCCGGTGCCGGCGAACAGATCCTGCACGTCCTGTTCGCTCGCGTTGAAAGGAAGATTACCAACGTACAACTTCATCTGAACACTCCTGTCACAAAACTGTAGGCAGGCCTGACCGCCTCCGCCAAGGCTACGGCGAGTCCGCCGAAGCTATGCGAAGGCGGAAGACCTGCGCTACGACCGAAACACCGAAAACCTACGCGGTTGGCGCGGATGCTGGGCAGCGTTCAGAAGAGCATCAACTGAGGTGGGAAGCTCGTTCCAATCCGGTCGCAGAGCAGGCGGCAACAGCCCGACCTCACAAGTATAACACGCACATGACGGTCCGGCTCAAGCCGGACGCCACGACACGAGAGCCCGCACGCGACGGTCCCGCTAAAGCCGGACACCACGTACCCGTACTCGCCACTCGTCGCCGCGTACTCGTAACAGAGTGCTCGTAGCGCAGGACTTTAGTCCTGCGTAGTCCTGCTAGAATCGGTCGCGGTGAGCCTCGCCAGCGCACTGCGCGTGTTCGCTCTCGCGATCAATTTTCTGATCCTCTCGTCCCCGCCGCTACTTCAGCGTTGGGTCGGCGGTGACACTCGGCCTTATCTCGTCGCCACCCTCGTGCTGGCGGTCGTCAACCTGGCACTCGTGATGTCCTGGCGCCGGAGCGCAATGGATGCCGGCGCGCCAGCGGCTCCTTCCATCGGTCGCGCCGTTGCGCCGGTCGTCGCGATCGTTGCGGGCGGCATCCTTCTGGTCACCTCCCGCGCGTGGCTTCATCAAATCCTGACGATCCCCCACGATCCGCAGCGAGCCGACATGCTCATCGTCGTGCAACTGGGTATTCGACGGATGCTGCAAGGGAACAATCCCTACACGATTTACCACCTGCCGTGGGACGCGCCGTTGCCTTACGGTCCCATGTTGTGGGCGCCGTACGTGGTGCCCTTTCTGTTGCGCGCGGACATCAGGTTCGTCACGGTCCTTGGTGAGATGTTCGTTCCGGCCGCGTGCGCGATCGGCGCGGTGACGGCGGCAACGCGAGGCCGATGGCTCACGACCGTGGCGTGGACGAGCGCCCTTGCGGCGGTGTGCTTCAACCCCGACCTCGATCGCTTCGCATCAATCGGCCACACGCCCGCCTACTGGCCGCTGATCGCGCTCTTTACATGGCTCGTCGCCGCCGAGCGGTGGGACGGCGCGGCAATCGCCATGGGACTGCTCGTGGTGGCGCGGACGACGATGGTGGCGGTCGCGCCGGTGTTTTTGATGGCGGTGTGGTGGCATGCCCGGCCGCGTCTGCTCCGCGCTCTTCTGTTGACGCTCGTGTCCGCGGCGCTGCCGTTTCTTCCGTTTGCCTTCTGGGACGCGCCCGCGCTCTCATATGCGCTCTACGGCAGCTACGAGAACGTGATCAAGACGTTTGTGTGGCCGTCGACGTCGTGGGTGCAGCACACGATCGGCATCACCGGTCTGCTGCTCTCGAATCACTTGAACCGCTGGGTCGAGGCGATCCAGATCGTGGTGATGATCGGAGTGTACGCGATCGGCTGGCGGGCAATCCGGCATGGCCGTCCGCCGCTGCCGTGGATGGCGCTGGCGCTTCTCGCGTTCAGCATGACGACGTTGTGGCCGGTCACCTACCTCTACTTCGACGTGTTCCTGCTGCTCCTGTGTTCGGCGCTCGCCGGCACGCCATGGCTCGAGGAACGCGCGCGCGGTCCTCTTGGCGCGTGGATCGCCACTCTCGCCGCGGCGTCCCTCCTCGTCGTCGCGACCGCGTGGGCGATCGTGCCCGGCGATTCCACACTCGACGTTGGAACGGGCGCCGCCCGGCCGCTGCTCCGATCGGGGTTTGGCGACGACGAACGAGAGGGCGAACGGACGTTCGCGTGGGTCGAGGGACGCCACG
>JAHFUJ010000164.1 GCA_023265105.1 Acidobacteriota bacterium | reverse complement strand
CGAACGGGGCCGCCCCGCCCGGCGCGGAGCCCACTCCCGTGACAAGCGCTCTTGGGGCGAGCACCGGGTGGGGCTGTTCGCGGACAGGACCCGCGAAACGAGGTTATGAAACCGCCTGTAAAGAACTTCGAGTTCCTTCGTTCACTTCGTGACTTCGTGATGCAACGGGAATGAGTCGCCACGTCGAAGTGAAAAGGCGCTAGCGGAATTTTTCGCTCACCCTGCCAAATAGTCCGCACTCAGGCCAGTCCTTCGGGGCGTTCCTGTCGTAGAGCCACATTTCCTACAGGCGGTTTCATAACCTACTCGCGGGTGGCCGCGAACGGGGCCGCCCCGCCCGGCGCGGAGCCCACTCCCGTGACAAGCGCTCTTGGGGCGAGCACCGGGTGGGGCTGTTCGCGGACAGGACCCGCGAAACGAGGTTATGAAACCTCCTGTAAGAAATCCTGTTACCGAAGTTGGCACACCGGTTGCTTTGGGGTGACGTGTCTGAGTCGTCAAGATACGCGGAGGGGATCAAGTATGGATGCAGAAAGTCTCCAAATCGCACCGTCAGACGCCGCTGTGTCGGTCGATTCGTGGGCCGAGCGTGACTGGAACGACGGCATTCAGATAGATGCCTGTCCGGCGCTCGAGCACATCGAGGTCCGAACGCTCAACAGCGCGTATGAAGTGATCGTGTTGGAGGGCGGCGCCGGAGAGGTCTTGATACGCGGCGGCCGCCTCTTCCCAGAATTCCGCCGCGCGCGGCTTGCCGGCGCGACTGCGGGCGGCGCACTCAAGTTGTTGGGCATTTACGTCGGTCTTCGCATGGAGCTGTTCGTCGAGGACCAACCTATCGTCACATCCGCGGTGCGGCGGATCTCGCGGCGGCCGGCAGCCTCATCGTGATCGACGTTACCCACCGACTTGAACTTCCCGTCGACCGCGCCGGACGCGGCATTCGACGCACCTAATCCCCGACGTCACTTGACTTGGCGTAGCTGTCAGCCGTCAGCTGCCAGCCGTCAGCCAAGGCGTGCTGCTGAGAGCTGAAAGCTGAAAGCTGAAAAGCTGAGAGCTGAAAGCTGAGAGCTACCAGTTCGAGCGCATCGTGCGGCCCCGCACGCGGGCCGAGGTAGGCGAGGCCCTCGGCGGTATAATCGGCCCGTCACCTATGCCATTCGTACCGGGAACGACTGTTGGGTCGTACCGTCTGCTTGACTCGCTCGGCAAGGGCGGGATGGGGGAGGTGTTTCGCGCGCTGGACCTGCAACTCGGACGCGAGGTCGCGCTCAAGGTGCTGCCTGACGAGTTTGCGGCGGACTCGGAGTGGTTCACTCGCTTCGAGCACGAAGCCCGCGTGCTCGCGTCACTCAATCACCCGAACATCGCCATGCTGTTCGGGTTCAAGCAGATTGACCAGCGCAGCGTCATCGAAATGGAGCTGGTCCCCGGCGAAACCCTCGCTCAGCGGCTCGCGACGGGGTCGATGCGGGTCGAAGAAGCGCTGCCGGTCATCAAGCAGATCGCACAGGCGCTCGAAGCGGCGCACGAGCGCGGTGTGGTCCATCGGGATTTGAAGCCGGCGAACATCAAGATCACGCCGGACGGGCGGGTCAAGGTCCTCGACTTCGGCCTTGCGAAAGTGCTGAGGGGCGGCGCGCTGCCCGATGAGATCACGCAGTTGCCGACAGGCCCACCGAGTCACCCGGGCGTCATCCTCGGCACGCCGCGCTACATGAGCCCCGAGCAAGTCCGGGGCAGGCAACTCGACCGCCGGACCGACATCTGGTCGTTCGGTTGCGTCTTTTACGAAGCGCTCACCGGGCGTCCGCCGTTCGCCAGGGAGCTCGGCAGCGACACGCTGGCGGCGATCCTCAGGGACGAGCCGGACTGGCAGGCGCTGGACCACGTGCCCGCGCCCATCCAGCGGCTGATCCGCCGCTGTATGCGAAAGGATCTCCAAGTCCGGCTGCGAGACATTGCCGACGCCCGCATCGAGATCGAAGAGATTTCAAACGAGACGGCATCCGTCGCGCTGGCGTCCCGCGCGGACCTGCGACGACAGCTATTTGGCGGACGCCGCCTGATGGGGGCGGTGCTTGCCGCGGCTCTCGTGACAGCGGCCGTCACCACCTGGTGGATGGCCGCGCGCTCCCCGGCGCCGCGGCCCCGGCTCGCGCGTGTCGCGATTCCTCTCGATCCGGGCCAGCGTCTCGTCACGGGAACGTCGATGCCGCTCGCACTCTCGCCGGATGGCACTCGTCTGGCGTACGTCGCCGCGCAAGCTGGAGCGCGGTCTCAGATCTTCTTACGCGGGCTCGATCGTTTCGACGCCACGCCCCTCGCGGGCACTGAAGGAGCCACTGCGCCGTTCTTTTCCCCCGACGGTGAATGGGTGGGATTCTACGCCGGCGATGCGCTGCAGCGCATATCGCTGCGGGGCGGCACACCACTCACAATCAGTGAGGCGCCGTCAGTGGCCGGCGCCGCGTGGGCGCCGGATGACAGCATTGTGTTCGCCACGACGTTCCCCGGCGATGGTCTCTGGCGGGTTGCGGCCTCCGGCGGCACTCCGGAGCAGCTCACGAAACCCGACACGACGAAGGGCGTGCTGCGTCACACCCATCCGCGGCTCCTTCCCGACGGCACGACGGTTCTTTTTACCGCGGTTGCCGCCGATGGCGCGTATGCCGGCGTGTTGTCGCTCGCCACGCGTGAGTGGCGGGTCTTGTCGCAGATGCGAATGACGGGGGGCGGCGCGCAATTTGTCGGGCCGGACCGTCTCGTGTACGCGCAAGCCGGGAGCCTCATCACGACGACCTTCGATCCACGTCGCGGCGATGTGGGAGGCGCGCCGCTCCCGCTGCTCGAGCGTGCCGAGACCGCGGAGGACGGCACGGCGTGGTTCGATGTGTTACCCGATGCGCTTGTATACGTCCCGGGCCGCACAAGCGTTCCGCAGCGCATGCTCATGTTGGTCGATCGAGAGGGGCGAGCCACGCCGCTCACGGAGCTGCGCGGCGCGTACTCGCATCCACGGTTCTCCCCCGATGGGCGATGGGTCGCGGTCGCGATCGACTCTGCGTCGGGCAGCGACATCTGGCTGTACGACGTGCAACGCGGCACACGGACGCGGTTGACCAGCGTCGGCGCCTGCAGATTTCCAACATGGACGCCCGACGCACGATCGATCGCGTTCCAAACGAGCCGCACGGCGGCGTGGAACCTGTTCAGACAACCTGCGGACGGGAGCGGACCGCCCGAGTCGCTTCTCACCGCGTCGCCTCCGCCGCGTCCTGCCGTGATGTCGCAGATGGCCGCGCGCCTGTTGCCTGGGACGCCGCCTGCGCTGACCGGAGCGAATCCGCAATATCCCGCCTCGTGGACCGCGGACGGAACGCTGGCCTTCACCGAGAGAAAAGCGAGCGGCGAGCGCGACATCTGGGTACTCGAGCGTGGCGGCAATCCGACGCCGTTCCTCATCACGCCGTGGGATGAATGGGCGCCGGCGTTTTCGCCCAACGGGCGGCTGTTGGCGTACGCCTCGGACGAGTCCGGACGCAGTGAAGTGTACGTGCAGCCGTATCCCGGGCCGGGCCAGAAATTTCTGATCTCGACTGGCGGCGGCACCGATCCGGTGTGGGCGCCTGACGGCAGTCAACTGTTCTATCGCCTCGGCGGCCACATCATGGCCGTACCGGTTCGCATGACGCCCGCGTTCGCCGCCGGCACGCCGCGGCTGCTGTTCGACACCGCGTTCGAAACGTCGGAACTCGATCGAAACTTCGACGTGAGCCCGGATGGCCAGCGATTTCTCATGGTTCGATCGGACAACGCGGAATCACCGCCGGAACTCCGTTTCGTTTTCAACTGGGCCGAGCAACTCCGTGAAAGCGGGCAGCGACGATGAGAAGCCTCCCTGGTGCGTGGCTCGTGACCGCTGCCTTGGTGTGCGTGTTCGCGCCGGCGATCAACGCCTCGATGCGGCTGGGTCTGCAGCGGGCGGAAAACCCACAGGTCGAGGTCGGTATTCGGGACTTGTTGCGGCAGTATTCAACGGCACTCGAAAAGCTCGACCCGGACGCCGTCAAAAAAGTTCAGCCCTCCATCGAGGCCGAGAACCTCAAAAAAGCGTTCAAAGAAATGCGAGCCTTGAATGTCACCATCGAGGATATTCGCGTGCTGGCCACGGATGAGACCACCGCTCGGGTGAGCTGCAAAGTGACCCAAACACTGACGCCGAAGGCCGGGTCGAAGCAGGCGACTTCGGTCACGCGCGTGATGCGCCTGCGTCGGCAGGCGGGTTCGTGGATCATCGAGAGTTTCGAGCGTTAAGATCTGGATGATTGACGGAGGTAAACACACATGCGCCTTCGAAGAGATGCGGTGCGGGTGATCGTGGCGGCCGCTGTGGCGATCCTCAGTCTTCCCTTGACGCCGACGTCCGCCCGGGCCCAGGGCCTTCCACTTGCGCAAGTGCTGCCGGATCTCATTCTCCGCGAGATCGTCTTGCAGAGGGGGATCGGGGGGCCTCCGCACCAGGCGCACTTCAGCCCCCTCACCAACGAACCGAATAATCCCGTCGTCGGTATCGTCCAAAGCTTCAACACACAGATGGCCACGCAGTTTTCGACCTTCCCCCTGGGATCGTCGACAGGCGGTTTTACTTACGTGTTCGACGAATCGGTCGGCACCTTCCGGCGCGGCAGCGCCAGCTTCGGGCCGCTGTTTGCCGAGCGCGCGCTCACGATCGGCCGGCGGAAGCTCAGCGTCGGATTCAACTACCAGCGCACGTCGTACGACACGTTCGAGGGGCAAAATCTCGACGACGGCTCGATCAAGTTCTATCTGCGCCATCAGGATTGCTGCACGTTCAATCTCCTGCCCCAGGATCCGTTCTTCGAGTTCTTCAATAACCGGCCCAACGGCACCCGCCTGACCGTGCCCTTCGAAGGCGACATCATCGAAGCGACACTTTCACTCAAGGCCACGACCCATACCACCGCCGTGTTCGCGAATTACGGCGTTACGGATCGCTGGGACGCCGGGGTTGCCGTTCCGTTCGTCAGAGTGAATCTGGACGCCAGCGTAAGGGCGCGCATCCTCCGCCTCGTGACCTGCGCAAACCTTGCGGTACCGGGGCTGTGTACCGCCGACGGTGCTCCGGACACTCATACGTTCGAAATAGGCAACCCGAATGCGACTCAAACCGTGCAGCACTCCGGCCACGCGGCCGGGCTCGGCGACATCGTCCTTCGAACCAAGTACCACTTTCTGCGCGCGGCGGGTGGAGGCCTGGCCGCGGCTGTCGACCTCCGGCTGCCGACAGGCGATAAGAACGAGCTGCTCGGAGCCGGAGGCGTGCAGGGAAAGTTCCTGCTGGTTGCGTCGAACGAACGCGGCCGTCTCGGCCAGCACCTGAATTTGGGCTACACGGTGGCCCGAGGCAACGTGGCCGGTACCGTGGCTGGGCTCACTTCCGCGCCGGTTCCCGATGAGATCAACTATTCGGGAGGGATTGAGCTCGTTGCCAGTCCGCGGTTCACCGTGATTGGTGACGTCGTCGGCCGCACACT
The DNA here is from genome assembly GCA_023265105.1 of Acidobacteriota bacterium. Classification (GTDB taxonomy): domain Bacteria; phylum Acidobacteriota; class Vicinamibacteria; order Vicinamibacterales; family CAVVIG01; genus JAHFUJ01. The sequence goes on along the minus strand of JAHFUJ010000164.1, from coordinate 4,734 downwards.
GCGCGGAGTCGGACGCCTCGATCTCGTCAGCAAGACCTTCCAGTATTCAAATCCCGCAGCTCTTCCCACTGGTTTCACCCCGCAGACGTTAGTCGAGGCGGGAATCTTTTCTTTCCCAACGTCTTCGGTTTCTCTCGACGAGTTCAATCCCCGACCGGGCAACCTCACGCTGCTGCTCGGGACCGGCGGCGTCAAGTTCAACCTCACCGGCAACCTGCTCGTCTCGGGCAGCGTGCTGTTCCCGCTCACCAAGGCCGGCCTCCGAAGCCGCGTGACGATGGTGCTCGGCCTGGATTACGCGTTCTGACGCATCAGGCGCGGAAATTTTCGTGCCCACGCTGGGACGAAATTGATGGATTCGAGAGGTAGGCACACATGAGCGTTCGAAGAGACGCGGTGCGGGTGATCGTGGCGGCCGGTGCGGCGATCCTCAGTCTTCCATTGACGCCGATGTCCGCCCCGGCCCAAGGCCTTCCACTTGCGCAACTGCTGCCGGATCTCATTCTCCGCGAGATCGTCTTGGACAGCCCGCCACTGCCTCCAGGGACCCCCGGCCGTCTTCCTGGGGGGGCTACCCACACGGCGCACTTCAGCCCGATCGAGGGCAACGACCTGAATAATCCCGTCGTCGGCATCGTCCAGGGCTTCAACACACAGATGGCCACGCAGTTTTCGACCTTCCCCCTCGGATCGTCGACAGGCGGCCTTACGTACGTGTTCGATGAATCGGTCGGCACCTTCCGGCGCGGCAGCGCCAGCTTCGGGCCGCTGTTTGCGGAGCGCGCCCTCACGATCGGCCGGCGGAAGCTCAGCGTCGGATTCAACTACCAGCGCACGTCGTACAATACCTTCGAGGGACAGAATCTCAGTGACGGATCGATCAAGTTCTACTTGCGCCACAACGATTGCTGCACCGGTAGTCCGACCGCCCCGCTTGTGTTCCAGCCCAACGGCACGCGTCTGAACCCGCCGTTCGAAGGCGACCTCATCGAAGCCGCGCTCTCACTCGAAGCGACGACCCACACTACCGCAGCGTTTGCGAACTACGGTGTCACCGATCGGTGGGATGTAGGTCTTGCCGTGCCCTTCGTCAGAGTGAACCTGGATGCCAGCGTGACGGCACGCATCCTCCGCCTGGTAACCGGCCTCGACGACGGCGGGCCGCCTCCGATCGGCGCCACTGAAGAGCAGCTTCAGCCGGCGCTTAACACCCATACGTTCGAACTGAACAACCCCAATGCGCGGCTGACCGTGCAGCGTTCCGGCCGCGCGACCGGGCTCGGCGACATCGTCCTTCGAACCAAGTATCATTTTCTGCGCTTCGCCGGTGGAGGCCTGGCCGGAGCTGTCGATCTTCGGCTGCCGACGGGCGACAAGGACAACCTGCTCGGCGCCGGTGGCACCGAAGCAAAGTTTCTGCTGGTTGGGTCGAGCGAACGTGGCCGTCTCGGCCAGCACGTAAATTTGGGTTACACGGCGGCCAGTGGCACCGTAGCGGGCACGCTCGCGGGGCTCACCTCTGCGCCGCTTCCCGATGAGATCAATTATTCGGGAGGGGTCGAGTTCGTCGGCAATCCACGGTTCACCCTGATTGGCGACCTCGTCGGCCGCACGCTGCGCGGAGCCGGACGCCTCGATCTCGTCAGCAAGAATTTTGAATACAACCGCTTCGTCGATTTCACATCGACCGTGCCCGGGTGCGCGGGATTCTTCGGCACCGTTTGTAAGACGATTCCCCTTAACGAGTTCGCTCCCCGAGCGGGCAACCTCACGCTGCTGCTCGGGACCGGCGGCGTCAAGTTCAACCTGGCCGGTAACCTGCTGGTTTCGGGCAGCGTGCTGTTTCCACTCTCCAAGGCCGGCCTTCGGAGCCGCGCGACGACGGTGATCGGCCTGGATTACGCGTTCTGACATTCGCGGCATCGCCCGCCCGACACCACGCCCTACGCGATCGGGTTGACGTGCTCGATGCCCGCGAAGCGCGCGAAGTCGTGATCGGTTGAATAGACGGGGCACCCGCGAGCGAACACGGCTTCAATTCGGGGCCAATGGGCCCTCTTCCGAGGTCAACAAGCTCAAGGCGGCGGCGGGATCGACGACCGGCAGCGGAGCATGGGGATATCCGGCTGGATCACGGGTGACGATGGCTCCGCAGCCGCTCGCCTCCGCGGCAGCAGCGCAGACAGCGTCTTCGAAATCAGGCCAGGCGAACACGAGAGCGCGCCGCACGACAGCCTCGTCCACCGGCGCGACACCAAAGACGCTCATCAGTCGTTCGACGCCGTCACGCGCGAAGGCCGCCCCGCGGGCCTTTTCAAGCAGATAGAAAATGGTCGTCAAGCCATGAGCTGGAATGACGCCGCGTCCCCGACCGCCTTCGATTGCGGCCCACAATGCGGATGCGGCATCAGCGCCAGGCCGACGATCGAGGATCACATCCAGGATCACGTTCAGGTCGAGCAGGAGCGGCTTCACCGGTACTTGCGGGTAAGATGGCGGCGGTGCGCATCGGCAGACACTCCACGAGCTGCACCACGGAGAAGGCGGAGGACCGGTGGCTGCTTTGCGGCGCCGAAGGGACGCGATAAGAGATCCAGGTAACGCTCGACGAGCCGTGACACGGATGTGCCACGGGCTGCGGCGTACCGTTTGGCGCCGCGCACCACCTTTTCATCCACGCTCAAGGTCAGCTTGGGCATATACGTATGATAGCACTGACTTCATACGTATGCCCCTGGCGCGGGGCGATAGGCCGCGGCGACGAGCGCGGACGTCGCCGCCGTGGTCACCGAGACTCGTAGTGCCGGAATCGCCTCCTCGGATGGGGGTGGTGGGAACTGACGCAGTAGGGTGCTCGGAACTAACGCAGTAGGGTGCTCGGAACTAACGCAGTAGGGTGCTCGGAACTAACGCAGTAGGGTGCTGGGAACTGAGGCAGTAGGGTGCTCGGAACTAACGCAGTAGGGTGGTGGGAACTGACGCAGTAGGGTGCTGAGACCTGACGCCGGGCCGCATCAATCGCAACCCGTTTCCCATTGCTTGGCTTCTTGCAGCTTCGTCGTTTCGAGAGACTTGCGATATCGGACCCCTTCAACCGTGAAGTCCGTCCAATACTGATGTCCTCTTTTCCACAAGCTCATGCTCGGACTCACTGACCGGGACGTCGGGGCCCGTTGGGAGTCTCGTGGTCCAGACCAGCCACCCGATGAAACCCAGGCCACCAGCGAGACCGAGGAGGGCGAGCCAGTTCCAGGCGTACGGCGACGGAAGATTCCACGTCGCCTCCTGCCCGGAGGCCAGACGCAACGTCATGACCTGGTCAACCGTCCCAAAGGCGTCATCAGGGGCGAACCGATAGAAGGTTGCCCTGTGGTGAGGCGAGTCGCTCGTGACCTTCCAGTCGATCAACGGCAGATGACTGCCGCTGACGTACAGGTCAGGCGGTGCCGCCATGCCGGGCAGGGTGCCCTTATGGACGCTCTCAGTCAGCAGGATCCCGACGTACCGGTCCGGCTCCAGCACATTCATCGCGGCCGGCGCGCCCAGGATCTGCGTGACGTATTCCGCGGGAGCGTACGTCGCTTCCACCAACACGCCCGACGTCCCGGGATAGTCCACGGACCCCAGATCCCTGCTCAGCGCAAGGCTGAGAGGGTTCCGCCCCGCGAGGCTCAGCGCGTTACCCGGCGCGGCGACCAGCGCGGTCGGCTGCCTCCCGGCATCGAAGACGACCAGCTTGCCAGTCTTCTCCGGATGAAGATCGCACACGACGACAAACGTCCCGGTACGCGTCGCAGTAAAGAGGACCACATCGATACCTGCCGCTCCCGAGACGTACGCATGCACCTCGTGACCGGTCGGTCTGATACCCGCGGGCGACGCCGCACGCGACTGGACGAACTGCCGATCGTGGTGATTGTGTTCGTCGTCCGGGGCACCAGGTTGTCCGGCACTCCCGCCTTGAGAGACCCACACCAGATCATCCGGAACCAGCCCGACGACTCTGTAGTGATGTTCCGCCGTCCCCCGGTTGCGCAGCACAAGCTGCACCGGCTGTCCCGCGGGAATGAAAACGGAGGACGGCTTGATGCCTGCGTCCGAGATCTCCACGTTGAGCGTCACGTAGTGAACTGGCTCATCGGAGGCCGCCCCGCGTGCCATGTCGGGACGGTCATGCGCTTGGCCGTCCGTATGCGAGTGGACCTGCCCCGCGGAAGGGGACACCTGCGCAGCCGCCGACCCGGCCCCGCACAGGACGAACGTCCCGATCACCGCGACGACCCAACACGCCGGCACGATCCTCCACGCTGGCCTTCGGGCCCCGCTGCTCCCTCGGTCCTTGCGCGTCACCTCATGGCACCTTGTTGAGGGTCTCCAGGTGTGCCACGACCGCCGCGATCTCGGCGTCATTGAGCGTGATCCGGCTCATGGGTTCCACGCCGGCGAGAGCAGACCGGACCCGCTCCTCCGTCGCGCCTCGGATGTCGGGAGCACCCAGCGTTGTGTTTCCCGTGCCGTTCATCCCGTGACAGGAGGCACATCCGATACCACCAGCAGTCTTCTCGAAGATCGTCCGGCCCAGCGCGAGCGGATTACCCCCCGCCGGCGTGGCGGCGACTGTCGGCGATGGCGCCGGCGCGGCGGCGACTGTGGGCGATGGTGCCGGCGTGGCGGCGACTGTCGGCGATGGCGCCGGCGCGGGGGCGACTGTGGACGATGGCGCCGGCGCGGGGG
>JAHFUJ010000163.1:2367-10322 GCA_023265105.1 Acidobacteriota bacterium | reverse complement strand
ATGATGACGGCATCTCGATTGACGAGATCGTCGCGTGGCTCGACGCATGAACACAACAGGGATGAAGGGATCACCCCCCGCCAGGCTTCCGTCCGACGCGAACAGGCTCGCCGATGAGCGCGTACATGACGCCCTCCGACAGCGCCGGCGTCAGAACGGAGGTTGATCGCCGCATCAAGGAGAGGTGCGTTGTCATAATAACGTATTAGAGCATGTCATTTTGACGTGTTGGAATAAGTCATAATGACAGACTACCGTCCACGCGAAATCGCGCCGCGGCTGGCCAAGGCGTTGAGGATCCTTCCTACATCGAGCGCGACGTGCGCCAGCTCGCCCAGGTCGGAGACCTCGTGGCGTTCCGCACCCTGGTCCAACTCGTGGCGCTGCGGACCGGTCAGGTCATGGTCACGAGTTCGCTCGCTCGCGACGCGAAGCTCAACGCCGCCACCTCCGCGCGCTACCTCGATTTGTTGGAAACGTCGTTCCTGACGCGCCGACTGCCGCCGTTCCTGAAGAACCGCAGTTCGCGGTTGATCAAATCGCCCAAATTCCACATCACCGACAGCGGCTTGGCCGCCTACCTCGCCGGCGTGACCGATCTCACACCCGGCCGCGACGACGTGCTGCGCGGCGCGCTGTTCGAGACGTATGCAGCGCAGAATCTCGCGGCCTTATTGGAAGCGCACGTGCCGGAGGCCCAGCTCGGTTACTGGCACGAGCAGGGGCGCCACGAGGTGGATTTCGTGATCGAGGTGCGGCGACGCGTATATGCCATCGAAGTCAAGGCCGCAAGTCGCTGGAGTGAAGGCGATCTCTCCGGCCTGCGCGCCTTTCTTGCTCGGACCCCCGACTGCGCCGCCGCCGTGCTCGCCTACAACGGGAGCGAAGCGGTCCAGCTGGCCGCCAAGTTGTGGGTGCTTCCACTGGGCCATCTGCTGGCGTGACGCGGCTCGCGCCGTGGCTTCCCATGCCGCCCTGCGCTTTTTCGGCACTTGGAGAGGGATTTCCGGCGGACCGCTTCATTGCTGACCTCCCGACTTGAACAAGACCGGCCATTGATCGAGGTGCCCTTTTGGCACCGGAGTTGCGACGTACGACTCGACGAGTCGTTGTCAATCTGTTTGATTTCCATAGGAGATAGCGCCATGACAAACCGGGAACTGCAGCAGCACGTGCAGAGCGCCCTTGACTGGGAGCCCAGCGTGGAGTCGACCGAGATTGGCGTGACCGCCGACGAGGGCGTCGTCACCTTGCGCGGCGACGTGAGTTCGTACGCGGAGAAGCAGACCGCCGAGCGGGTGGCGCTGAAAGTGTACGGCGTCAAGGCGGTGGCCAACGACCTCAATGTGCGACTGGTGAGTGGTTACGAGCGCACCGACACCGAAATCGCGCAGGCGGCCGTTGCCGCGCTGAAGTGGAGCACCGTCGTGCCGGCGAATCGGGTCACCGTGACGGTCACGAACGGGTGGGTCACCTTGAACGGCACGCTCGATCAGTACTACCAGAACGCGGCAGCCGAGCGCGCCGTAAGGGATCTGACGGGCGTCAAAGGCGTCTCGAATTGCATCGTTCTTCAGACGCCGGTCAAGACCGGCGATATCGCGGCCAAGATTGCGGCCGCGTTCAAACGGAGCGCAGAAATCGATGCGCGCCGAATCAATGTGACGGCTCAGGACGGCAAAGTCATCCTCACGGGAAACGTGCAGTCGTGGGCTGAGCGCCAGGAGGCGGAGCGCGCCGCGTGGGCAGCGCCGGGGGTAAGGCAAGTCGAGGACCGCATCTCCGTCGTCCCATAGCAGCCCGTGGCAGAAGTCGTTCCACGGGCTGCGAGGCACGGAGAATGAAAATTTGCCACAGAGGCTCAGAGGCACCGAGAAAACTCTAATGATTTTCCGTGTCCCGGTGTCTCAGTGGCCCATTCCAAATTCCTCTGTGCCTCGCAGGCCATCTCGGCCGTCACTACGGCCTGCTAGCGGATCCTCGCGTCCATGCGCGCGGCGTGCGCCGAGGCGAACACGAGCGTGCTCACCGGCGATACCAAGGTGATGGGCAAGGGCGAAATCGACGGGATCGTCATCAACACCGCCGGCGTGGCGCTGACCTCGCAGGTCATCACCGACCGAGGGCTCTCGGCCGGCGACCGCATCCTCGTGACCGGCACGCTCGGCGATCACGGCATGGCGGTGATGGCGACGCGCCACGGCCTGGCGCTCGACACGCGCCTCGAGTCCGACGTGGCGCCGATCAACGGGCTGATTCGAGCGGTGCTCGACGCCGTGCCGCGTGCGATCACGGCGATGAAGGATCCGACGCGCGGCGGAGTCGCCAGCGCGCTGCACGAGATGGCGTCGAAAGGCGGCGTCGGGATCGTCATTGATGAGCCGGCGCTGCCCGTACGGTCCGAAGTGCGGGGCGTGTCCGAGCTCGTCGGCATCGATCCGCTGCTCGTCGCCAACGAAGGCAAAGCGGTCTTGGCGGTCCGCGCCGACGCGGCCGACCGCGTGCTCGCCACCCTGCGTGCGCATCCTCTCGGTGCCGCGGCGGCGATCGTCGGGATCTGCACGGACGAGCGCCCTGGGATGGTCGTCCTCGATACCGGATTCGGCCGACGACTGATCACCGAGCCGGAAGGCGAGCTGTTGCCACGCATATGTTGACGATTCATGGTCCGGCTGAAGCCGGACGCCACGAACAGCACGGACGCCACGAGACACCGCTGAAGGTGGCCGTCCTCTGCTCGCGTCGCGCGCCAGGGCTGCTGCACCTTCTCAATGGCGACGGCGCGCGCGGCCGAGCGTACGAAATCGTTTGCTGCATGACCAGCGAGACGACGTTTGCCGAACAAGTGAGCGTGGAGGGACTGGAGATTCCGACGGTGTCGCATCCCATCCGCGACTTCTATCTCGCGCGCGGGGCCTCGGTGTATCGGGACACTGCGCTCCGCGCCGAGTTCGACGCGACGACGGTGGAGCTGCTGAAGCCGTACTCGCCCGATCTCCTGCTGCTCGATGGTTATCTGTATCTGCTCACGGACCCGATGCTGTCGGCGTTTCCCTCGCGGATTCTCAACTTGCACTTCAGCGATTTGACGATCCGCCTGCCTGATGGAAGACCGCGGTTCCCGGGCATCCGCTCGGTTCGCGATGCGCTGGCGGCTGGCTGCCGGGAAACGCGGGCGACAGTGCACCTTGTGAACGAAGAGGCCGACGCCGGCCCGCCGCTCGTGCGATCGTGGCCGCTGCCCGTGTCACCGAGCGTGGCCGAGGCGCGTGCCAGCCACGCGGTCCACCTGTTCAAGGCGTACGCGTTCGCGCACCAGCAGTGGATGTTCCGCGCGATCGCCGGGCCTCTGTGGGCAGCCGCCCTGCGGCTGGTCAGCGCGGGCGTGGTCGATCTCGAGGCGCTCGCCTCGCGCGTACCGCACACCGTCGTGCCCTGGGATCTCGACAAGCGGGGAGTGATCCATGCAGCACATTCGCATGCAGCGTGAGGGCGCCGTCGGCTTCATCACCATCGATCGGCCGGCGCGGTTCAATTCGATGGACGTGAGGACGGCCCAGGACTTCAGACATGCCGGCCTCCAGTACGCCCGAGAAGAGGACGTTCGCGTCGTCGTCTTGTGCGGGCTGCCGAATATGTTTTGCAGCGGCGCGGATCTCAAGTTCATCCGCGACGGAGGCGATGCCGAAGAGGTCGGTTACCTCGCCCCGGGGGCGGCACGCGGCGGATACGGCGAGACATTCAAGCAGATTCTGGAATACATCCACAGCACGATCTCTGAAATCCGTCGGGCGCCCAAGCCGTTTCTCGCCGCCGTCGACGGCGTGGCGGCCGCCGGCGGGTTCGGCATCGCGATGTCGTGCGACCTCGTGCTGGCGTCGACACGCGCCACTTTCGAATGGGCATATTCGAAAACCGGCCTGACCGGCGCCGAGAGCTCGACGTTCCTGTTACCGCGTCTCGTCGGCTTGCGGCGCGCGATGGAGCTGATGCTGCTGAATCCGCGGCTCACCGCGTCCCAGGCGCACGAGTACGGCCTGGTGACGGCGGTGTACGAGGTCGATCGGTTTGACGAGGCCGTGCGGAAGGTCGCGTCGCGGCTCGCGGCCGGGCCGCCGCGCGCCTTCGCCATCGCGAAGGAATTGCTGAACCAGGCGGCCGGGTTCGATCGGCTCGACGACCATCTCGACCGCGAGCTGCACGAGCTGGCTCGTGTCGCCGACGGTCCCGAGTTCGCGGAAGGGATCGAGGCCTTCTTCGCCAAGCGACCGCCGCACTTTGAGAGCGCCAGCGGCCCGCGTGGTGCGACCGGCTCACCGCGAGCGAGCGACCGCCTTGAGCCGAGAGCGCTGGGGGTGGGGCCCCAGCGCCATGAAGAATGTGGGGCCCCGCGAGCAGTGAAATTGACGTGACCATGCACGAATACAGCATCGTCCAGGCGTTGTTCGACCAGATCGAGGAATCGGCTCGCCGGCGAGGCGCCGTGGCGGTGCACAAGGTCAAAGTGCGGATTGGCGAGGTGGCGGGCGTCGAGGTCGCGCTGCTGCGCACCGCGTACGACACATTTCGCGAGCGTACGTTGTGCGCCGACGCGCCGCTCGAGGTCGAGCAGGTCGCCGCGCGGTGGACGTGTCCGGCCGGGCACGGCGACATCGCGAGAGGCCGCGCGCTCGTCTGTCCCGCGTGCGCGCGTCCCGCCCGGCTGGCGGAGGGCGACGAAATCGTGCTGGAGCAGCTCGAATTGGAGGTGCCGTGATGTGTGAATCGTGTGGATGCGGAGACTCGAGCGTGGTGCCAGTCGCCGTACATGAACGGATTTTGGCCTCCAACGATCGCGCGGCGCGCCACAACCGCGAGCATTTCCGGGACCATCACGTCATCGCGGTCAACTTGATGGGCGCTCCGGGGTCGGGCAAGACCGCGGTGCTCGAGGCGACGGCGCGCGCGCTCGGGACACGCGCCAAGCTCGGCGTCCTCGCCGGCGACCTGGCGACCGACAACGACGCCACGCGCGTCCGCGCCGCCGGCATCATCGCCGAGTCGATCACCACCGGATCGGCCTGCCATCTCGACGCGGAGATGGTTCACAACGGCCTGCACCGCCTCGCGTGGCGAACGCTCGACTATCTCTTTATCGAGAACGTCGGCAACCTCGTCTGCCCGGCCGTCTATGACCTCGGCCAGGACGTGAACGTCGTCGCGCTGTCGGTCACCGAGGGCGAGGACAAGCCGCTGAAGTATCCGACGATGTTTCAGAAAGCCGATCTCGTGTTGTTGACGAAACTCGATCTGTTGCCGCTGTTGCCCGACATCAGCGTCGAGACGATTCGGGAGAACCTGGCGCTGGTGATGCCGAGGCCGGCGCTGATCGCGTTGTCGGCGCGGACCGGCCGGGGCGTCGAGCCGTGGGTGGCGTGGCTGCAAAGGCTTGGCCGGCCCCGCGGGTCGTTCTGCGCGTCGGCGGCGGGCCTCTACTAGTGCCGGATTTCCGGCAGTAGGCCCCCTGCCTCGAGAACGCCGCCGCGGAATAGCCACTGAGCCCTGCGAATTATTTCGCGCTTTCGTGAAAAAGTCCTTTCGCGGAAGGTTTGCAACAACCGATACCTTCCAGATTCCCGTCGAAACTCAGTGGCACGTCCGTTGCCTCTCGCTCGGGAGGAGGGACATATGATCGCAATCAAGCGAATCCTCATCCCGATAGATTTCAGCGAGACGTCGACGGCGGCGGTCGCGTACGGCGTCGACCTGGCCGAGCGTTACGGCGCCGCGGTCCATCTGCTGCACGTCATCGAAAAGAGCGCGATCCCTCCGGAACCCGAGTTCCCGCTCGGGATCTTCCAGGGGCAGACCGTCGCCCGCGAGCGGCTGGTCGACGTGCTCAACGCCGCACAGCGCAAGGCGTTTCGGTCCGAAGTCGCCGTGAACATCGGCAGTCCATCCATCGAGATCATCCGCTACGCCAAGGACCACGACGTCGACGTCATCGTGATGGGCACCCACGGCCGCAGCGGCGTCAGCCACATGTTGATGGGAAGCGTCGCGGAGAAGGTCGTGAGGAAGGCCCCGTGTCCGGTGCTGACGGTCCGACACCCGGAGCACGAGTTCGTGATGCCGGAGGAAGCCGACGCGCCGTCGGCGGGCGCGCGCGCGTAACGCCAGTCGCGCGCAGGCGTCGGCGACCGGGGGCCTCAGAGAGAAAGCAGCCACGGGCGCTCTCGCCGTTGAGAGGAGGCTGCGATGTTCGACCTCATTACCGGAAAAGTGCCGCGGCCGTTCCACGATCGGAACACGGTGCCGACACTCGTCTCGATAGCGGGACATTTCTTTATTGTCATGGCCGTTGTCGTGATTCCAGTGCTGTACGTCACCGACCAGCTGCCGGAGGTGCCGGTCGTGATGGCATTCGTGACAGCGCCTCCGGCCGCTCCACCCCCTCCGCCGCCGCCGCCGCCCCCGGTCTCGGCGGCAGCTGCGGCGATTCCACCGCAACCCCCACCCAATCCGCTGGCGGCGCCGATCGAAGCGCCGGCCGTGATCACGCCAGAGAATGAAGCCAACCCCAGCGCCGAGGGTGTTCTGGGCGGCGTGGAAGGCGGTGTTCCGGGCGGTGTGGTCGGTGGAATCGTCGGCGGATTGGCCCTAGCGCCGCCGCCACCGCCGCCACCACCCCCGCCGCAGCCCGCCGCGCCGATTCGAATCGGCGGCCAGGTGAAGGCGCCCGCGCTGATTCACAGGGTGCAGCCCGTGTACCCGGACATCGCCGTCGCCGCCCACGTGGCGGGTGACGTGGTGCTCGAAGCTACGGTGGATGCGGAAGGACAGGTCGAATCGGTGCGCGTTCTCCAGTCACGAAGCCACTTGCTCGATAAGGCCGCGATTGAGGCCGTCAAGCAGTGGCGGTACTCGCCGCTGATTCTGAATGACACGGCGTGGCCGTTCATCCTGACGGTGACGCTGACGTTCTCAATTCAAGGTTGAGACGCGGCTGAGGCCGCGCGCTTCGGCGTCGGCTCCATGCCTTTGCCCGGTTAGACCGCGTGTAATTTCGTCGACGAGATTCCAACCCACGAGCGCGATCGCCAACGAGATTGGTGTTGCCGCCCGTGCACAGCCTGAACGACGATGTCGTCGCCGTCAAGCCGGTGGTACGCGGCACGCGGAAATCGGGACGCGTCGCCGCTTCAACTCAAGGGGTAGAACCAGAGCGAGCGAATCGCTGACATGATCATAACGATTGCAGCGAGTGCGACGAAGGTGACGCCCAGCCCGAAGTGAGTGGCTCTGCTCCCACGGGCTGAATAGTTGCCCCAGACCAGCACCGCGAGGCCCGTTGCGAGGAACACGAGGCACGCGTAGACAGCCATACTCAACTCCTGATAAGACCGGTACGTTACGTCTGCAGTGACGAAGTATCAACAAACCGTGCCGGACGCCGACTCCACCCACTACCCATTTTCCCTGATGCCTCACCAATGGCGGACAGCCGCCAGGAGCCACACCGAGAGACTTCCGGTGATGACCTCCAGGGAATGAGTGTCGCTCTTCAAGAAGTTTGATCGTTCAGCGGTCTATCGTTCGCGATGAGCCGCGCCACGCGTGACCTCTTGGCGGCGACGGCTCCATCGCGTTGTTGGGCCGCTGTTACTACCCGGCCTTTCGTGTCTGCTTCTTCGGAGCTCGTTTCGTCGTCAGATCAACGACTCGGCGGCCATCGGCACCCTCTTTTCGTTTGAGGGCCCGAATAATCGCATCTAGATCGTTGCCGTGTTCTGCCGCGATCGCGGCCCGGATTGCGCGCACTTCCTCGACGATCGGGTCTTTTGGCATGATCTGAGGCCTCCATCAGTTCCTCCGGTGTACAGATGATCGGTGCCGGAAGGCCAGCGCCTCGGCACGTCTCCTCGATCTTGCCACGAATCGCGGCATTCGCGATGTGCGTGCAATTCCACGTGACC
>JAHFUJ010000163.1:0-2267 GCA_023265105.1 Acidobacteriota bacterium | reverse complement strand
GGCTTGAAGGGCTGCCGGGTTTGGGCGAGTCCACCGCCCCCGCCGAAAAACGCGCTCTGCGGAATGCGCGTGAAGTAACCATCAGTGACGATATCGAGCGGCCCAAGCTCGTAATACGTGTTCGCGATGGACATCCAGGTGATGTCGACATACGCCGGACCAGCCGCGGAAATCGGCATTGCCGTCCACATCAGCGCAAACGCCACGAGGAGCTTTCCGATTGAAGAAGTCGTCATTGATGCTCCACGAGCCAGCATCACAGGCAATTCGCCGTCCAACGCTCGCGCTTCAACGGCGAAGGCGTCCACGCCTGCTGCGTCTTCTTCCCGTCCCCACGCGCGTTCGCCGGCTGCAAGCGCCTGTTCTGCCGCTCAAAGGAGCACCGGCTGGCGCTATCGAAGCTCGACCGCATCTTGACACGGAACTGGCACGCGTCAAAATCGACGGCGGCGCGGTGGATCTGCGTGGGTGGCATGTCTGCTCCGCGTTGATGTAAGTAGAATGTCAAGCGTTAACGTCGAGGAGCGTCGCATGCGGTCCTTCATTCAGATCCTTATCGGTGTGGTTCTCGCCGTGGCGACCCTGGTGGCGACTGGCCTGGTCTATGTGAAGGCCACCGGCTTGCGAGGTCAACCCGAGCCGGGGTTGATTGAGACACGTGTGGCGCGCACGATCCGCGCGTTTGCGATCCCCCGCGAGATGAGAGCGCGGACGAACCCACTTGTCGGGTCGGAGAGCGCGCGCTGGCTCGGCCTCGAGCATTTCGCGCGGTATTGTGCGCTGTGCCACGGCAATGATGGCAGTGGAGTGAAGAGCGCGATCGGGCGCGGATTGCTCCCGAAGCCCCCCGATATGCGCGCCCTCGCGACCCAGGGCCTGACCGATGGCGAGTTGTTCTACATCATCGAGAACGGCGTGCGGTTCACGGGCATGCCGGCGTTCGGCACCGGCACGAGCGACCAAGCCGGTGACAAACAGGCGTGGGAGCTCGTGACATTCATCCGCCGCCTGCCGCAGATCACCGCCGACGAGATCGGCTACATGGAGTCGCTGAATCCCCTCTGACGATCTCAAGGCGGCGCCCCGAGCTTGAGTCATCGCCCGTCCGGGCGCTGCGATCCGGGTCCGCGCCCCGTACGCACTTGTCGGTGGCGTTCATCCCTCCGTTTCGGACCCGGCGCGTTGCACACGGACCTGGCCGCCGTTGATAGGGGGAAGTGATACGTGCGCTCCTCAGTCCGTGCGTCCCGTCGATTGAAGGCGTCGAAGAAAGCGTAGGGACCGACATGACTTCCGGCTCAAGCTGTCTCTAGTCGGAGCCGCCTGGGCGTCGGCGTCCACTGGCGCGGGCCGGAGCAGCACCCAGCAAGAATAATGGTCAGCTTCATGTGCCTCCTCCAGGTCGACTTGCAGATGTGCCGGCACTCCGGTGCGTCGTTGTTTTCCGGTTCAGACGGGAATATCAGGGTCGGCCTAACGTTCGCGATGAGCCTCGGCGCGCCAGCGAAGGTTCCGCGTTCGGCCCCAGTGCGATGTTAGCTGGCCTTCGTTTTCAGCGGCTTGGCTGGACGCGGGGTGAGCGACAGGACCTGGCGCGTCTCCTTCTTCTCCAATTCCTTCAGTCGTGCATAGAGCCCTTCCAGAGTGCCGCCGCACTCCTGAAAGATCTTGGCGCGCACGCGCCTGACTTCCGCGACGATCTCATCGTCTTCCACTGACTTCATTGGTCGGTCTCCATTAGCTCCTCGGGCGTGCAGAGTATCGGGGGCTCGAATCCACGCAGACGAGCAAGCTCTTCGATCTTCCCACGAATCTGGGCGTTGGCGATATGGCGGCAGTTCCACGTGAGCAAATACTCCATACCACCGGCCGCAGCAATAGCGATGTGTAGCGCGTCCGCCTCCGCGGTTGGCGGCACGACCCGATTCTCGACAAGTGAGCGCGCGAACGAAAGGGTGTCGGCTGTTACGGCAACTGCCGGGATCCCTTCCAGAAAAGCAAGTCGCCGCCGCACCGCGTCCGGATCTCCGTCAGAGGCCTCCTGGACGACGAGTTCCGAGATGTGTAACCGGAACGCTGCCCGTCGCGTTGCCCACCATTGCGTCGTCAACTGCTGATGGGCAGCAGTGATCAAGTCCCTGCTGGGACGGGCAGCAAGGTAGCTGACGATCGAAGTCTCAACGTAGACCGTCGGTTCCATGGCGTGCATCTGTACCACGCGACAGCGAGAGGGCGGTTACCCCGGAGAGCTTCATGGTCCAGCTAAC
>JAHFUJ010000162.1:4236-10327 GCA_023265105.1 Acidobacteriota bacterium | reverse complement strand
AATTTTCGATTGTCGATGTTCGATTGGCGATTTATTGACTCATCGAATGGATCAACAAATCGACAATAACCCGATCGACGATCGACAATTCTCGAAGCAGCAGCTTGCCTGAGTTGTTCCCGGCAGGAGGGACACAACGTGCTAGGGCGTTTGCCTTCCAGCTCCCCGCCAGGAAACGTAATCCAATGGCCATCAACAACTTGCGCGCATTCGTCGCTCATACGCGACCAGTCTAGAGCGGGGGTGTGACAGGGTAGGTCACAGGAAAAGGGGACGGGATATTTCCCGCGCGAGGAAAATATCCCCGTCCCCTTTTCGGGCGGGCGTTCAGAAATCGAACTGTGCGCCGACTCTCAACGAGCGTCCAAACAGCACCTGGTTGACGTCCTTCCACGCCGGGCCGTACGTGGTGTTCATGGCGAGGACGTTGCTCGCGTTAAAGATGTTATAGACGTCGAAATTGCCGCGCAGCCTGGCCGTTCCCCCCATCCGGAAGAGCCGCGAGAACCGGAGGTCCACTTGCTGGAGCCGAGGCTCGAACATCGTTTGCGGCGCGATCAACGCCACGGTGTTGGTGGCGTTGCAGACGGCGGCCCCACGGCACGCCGCCAGGTTGCGGCCGAGCGACGGCGCGATGGCGGCGTTGTTCACCACCAGACCGGCCGTGATCGGGATGCCGGCGCTGTTCTGATAGATGGCGCTGGTCTGGATGTCCCAGGGTAATGGATACACGACCAGGAACTTTACCTGCGTCGAGGCCGACCAGGGCGGCGTGACCCTGCAGTACCCCGCGGGACGGGTCGCATCGGACTGAACGGTGGCCGGTGAATCCACCACGAGGCAGTCGTCGGTGACCGTGCGTCCCACGCTAAGACCACCCGACACCTGCCCGCCCCCCGCAAACCGCGCGTTGATCGTGACATCGACGCCGTTGTACATCCGCGTCAGCTTTCCACCAAAGTCCGACGCCGGGCGCACCAGGTTGTTGACTTGGCCGAAGAGCGCCGGGTTCACGTCATAGAGGCCGCACAGTCGATTGCCGCCGCCGCCGGGCAGCCGACTATCCACCGGCACCGTGATGCAGTACGGATCGTAATCCGCCGGCGTCACATTCAAATTGTCAGTGACCAACAAACAGGTCTCCGCGCCGGGAATGCCGCTCCCACCGCAATTGCCGCTGTACCAAGTGCGGAAATAGCCGACATTCAGCCCGAACCCTGGCCGCAGCTCGTGCTGGACGGAGACCGAGCCCTGCCAATTCTCGTATTGTGTGTTGAAGCCCTGGAGTGCACCGGCCGCATAGCGTGTGCCGACCAGCTGCCCGAAGCTGAGGTCCGACCACGCGCCGCACTCGCCGTTGGCGGCCGAGTTGCGGAGATCGCAGTCGGGGACGTAATTCCGGTTGGCGTCGTTCCACGTCCGATTCGTCGTGCGCGTCAAGGCACGCGCCGGGTTCGCCGTGGCTCCCCTGATGATGTCGGGATACTGACCCAATGACGCCTTGATGGCCGTCCTGCCGGTGCCAAAGAGATCGTAGGCGACGCCCAGCCGCGGATTGAGATTCCGATAATGCGGCACGTTACTGGTCGGCGCGAAGCGACGCTCGGGCACGTTAAAGCCGGCCCCCAGAATCTGTTCAGGCGTGGAGCCCCTCGCCTCGTTGTAGCGGACGCCGGCGTTCACCGTCACCTTACGGATGGTCCACTCGTCCTGCGCGTAGAAGGCGATGCTCTTGGCGGCCTCCTGATAATTCCAGGGCGCGTCCAAGAGCGTGAGCTGGTTGGGCACGCCGTTGTTGAACCGGTAGTTGACCGCCGTGCCATGCATGTAGAGGTCGCGACCGAGGTCGGCTATTCTGCCGACGATGAATTGATCCAGGTTGACGCCCGTCTTGAAATTGTGCGATCCCGTGATGTAGGACATCTGAAACCGCTGGTGGTACTGCCGGCGGGGGAGCGATCGAGTGGCCACGTTGCCGTACGTCAGATTGAGCCCCTGGTCGGTGATCCGGTAATCCGTGACGCGCGGATCCGGAATGCCCTCATGGTCGACTTTGAGCTCCCGGATGTCATTCTGGTTCTGAAGCTGCGCCGAGAACCCCCCCTCGAGCAGGACGCGGTTGGTGGCGGGGTGCGTCCATGAGAAGTTCACACCGGTGTTCGGGTTGTATTGGTGCGGCCCGGCCGCTTCGGGCGTCACTTGCGTACCGGTCGTCAACAGGCCAAACACGCAGTTGCAGTTAGGCTGGAAGGAGCTCGCCGCCACGATCTTGTGTTTCTCTGCCGCCTGCCACGTCAAGCGGAGCGTGAAATCCCTGGTGTAGTCGTTGCTGAACACCCGCCGGCCCAAATCGGGCTCGTACAACAACGATTGGGGTTGCCTCAGCTTGTTCCATTTCACGCCATCGGCATACTGTTGGGTCACTCCCTCGCGGGAGGCCTGGAAGAACCACAACTTATTCCGCTTGATGGGGCCACCCACGGCCCCTCCGATCTCCCTGTACTTCTTGAGCGCACCGATCCGGTTCGGGTCCAGGTGACGCGCGAGCAGCGCGTCATTGATATTGCTCCCCTCGAGACTCGGGCCGGAGTATGAGAGCGTCCCCGTGCCAGAGAAGGTGTTGCCGCCGTCTCTGGGCACCATGGTCAGCTGCATGCCGCCGAAATCGCGGTCGGCGCTGCCGCCGCTCGTCTCGACGACGACTTCCTGGATGTTGAGCTGACTGAAGACGAAGCAGCCAATCGTGCATCCCGTGATCTGCTGATTGATCCCGTCCACAATCGGCTGCGCCTCCGGCGCGCCATGCACGCTGAAGCGCGTCTGCGAGCGGTCGTTCCCTCCGGCACTCCGCTCGACAGACGAAGTCAAACCGGCGCCGGGGATGACCGAGGACAAGATCGCGAGACGGCCGCTGCCCGGCAGCGCTTCGAGCGTGTCGCGCTGAAACTGCGTCTGCGCGCTCGAGCTCCGAGTGTCGACAATCGGGGCCTCTCCCGAGACCGTCACTGTCTCTTCGAGCGACCCGACGGCCATCTCGGCGTTCACCGTCGCCGTGAATTCCGCCGGCAAGTCGATCCCCTGCCGCTTGACCGTGCTGAAGCCGGCCAGCGCGAAGGTGACCGTGTAGGGCCCGGGCCGCAGATCGACGATGCGGTAGAGACCTTGGCCGTCCGTCACCGCGTCTTTGGAGCCTTCGATGAGGGCGGGGCTGGCGGCGGTGACCGTGACGCCCGGCAGGACGCCACCCGATGTATCCCGCACCACCCCGGTGAGGCTGCTTTGCGCCCACGCCGCCACCGGCAAGAGCAGCAGGAGGGACCACGCCGCGACGAGAGACACGATGGGCTGGGTTCTCATCAATTTCTCCTTAATCCTTATCCTTATCCTTAATGCTTGTTCACTACTCGAACCTACGGCCTCCTCCTCAGAAGTCGAACTGGGCGCCGACTTTGATCAGGCGCCCGGTCAGAACCTGCAGGGCGTTCTGCCACGCATTATTCGTCGCCGAAATCCGATCGTTCATCCTCATGACGTTGTTCACGTTGAAGAGATTCAAGAGGTCCAGACTGCCCCTCAGCTTCCGCGTCCCCCCCAGGTTCAAAGCGCGGCCGAACCGGAGGTCCACCTGGTTGAGCCTGGGTTCGTAGAGTGCAGTGTTGGGGAGCAGTTGCACCGTGACGGTCTGAGAACAGGCGCCGACCGATCCGGTGCACGCCGTGAGGTCGCGGCCGAGCGTCGTCCTGATGTTGGCATTGGTGGCCACGAAGCTCGCCGTGATGGGAATCCCGGGCACGTTCTGGTAAACCACGCTCGTCTGGACGTCGTAGGGCAGCGGGAAGACGACCAGGAACTTCACTTGCGTCCCGGCGGACCACGGTGGGGTCTCATCGCAGAACCCGGGCCGTTGCTCCGGCGAGTCCACGACGGAGCAGTTCCCGAGAACCGTCCGCCCGACGCTGAGGCCGCCCTGGACCTGCAGGCCTCGCGCCAGCCGCGCGCTCGCGGTGACATCAACGCCGTTGAAAACCTGGGTCCGCGTCGCCCCGACGCTCGAGACCTGCTTCACGCTCCCGCCGGTGACGCCGAAGAACGCCGGCTTGACGTCGTAGAACCCGCAGACCGGCTGGCCGCTGATGTTGCTCGGCAACCGACTATCCACCGGCGCCGTGAGGCAGTACGGGTCGTACGTGGTCGAGTTCAGCAGCGGGTTGTCGGTGACGAGGAAGCCGCCGTACCAGGTACGGAAATAGCCGACATTCAGCCCGACGCCCGGCCGCAGCTCGTGCTGCACCGACACCGAGCCCTGCCAGTTGTACGATTGCTTGTTGAAGCCCTCGCGCGCCTCATCCGTATAGATGGTATCGACGCGCGCCTGCCCGAAGTTCTGGCTCGCCCACGGTCCGCAGATGTCGCCCCTGCTGGAGTCGCCGGCCGGGTTGTGCAGATCGCAGTCGGGGATGAAATTCCGGTTCACATCGTTCCAGGTCAGCGTGGTGTTGCGTGTCAGGTTGTTGACCGGGTTCTGCGCCGAGGCGTTGACACGGTCGGGGTAGTGGCCCAGCGAGGCCTTGATGGCCGTCCTGCCGGTGCCAAACAGATCGTACGCCAGGCCCAGCCGCGGACTGAGATTCCGCCAATGCGGCACGTTGTCGGTCGCCTCGAAGCGGCGCTCCGGCACCCAGAAGCCCCGCGGCAGAATCTGCAAGGGTGTCGACGTCTTCGCGTCGTTGTAGCGGACGCCCAGGTTCACCGTCAGCTTCTTAACGGTCCACTGATCCTGCGCGTAGAACGCGACGTCGCTCACCCGCTCCCGGTAATACCAGGGCGAGTCAACAAGCGTGATCCGATTCGGCACGTGGCTGGTACTGAGCCGGTACTGCACGCCCGTGCCGCTCTGCCAGAGATCATCGGCCACAGTGCCGATGATGGTCTGCCGCACTCCGACGCCGGTCTTGAAGTTGTGCGATCCCGTGACGTAGGACAGCGCGAATCGTTCCTGGTACTGTCGGCGAGGCAGGTTTCGGCTGGGAACACTGCCGTAGATTAGGTTAAGCCCCTGGTCTTCGATCCGGATATCGTTCTGGGAGATCTCGTACGGGTTGTACTTCAACCCCTGCCCGGTTGACGTGTCATTCTGGTTCGATGAATTCACCGTCAACCCGGCCTCCAGCAGGAGACGGTTGCTGGCCGGGAGCGTCCACGCGAGGCTTCCAAGATAATTCGGGTTGTATCGATGTTCCCCGGTCGCTTCGGGCGACAACGGCGTCGCCGCTTGCAACAGGTTATAGATGCAGTTGCAGTTGGGTTGGAGGGAGCTCGAGAGCGCGATCTTGTGCTTCTCGGCGGCCTGCCACGTCAGACGGAGCGTGAAATCTCTCGAGAACTCGTTGGTGTGCGCCGGCCTGTTCAGATCGGGCTCGAACAGGAAGGAGGCGGGCTGCTTGAGCTTGTTGTAGTAGCGGCCCGTCGCATACTGCTGGACCACTCCCTCCCGGAACGCGCCGAAGAACCACAGCTTATCCTTCCGGAGCGGGCCGCCGAGCGCGGCCCCCGTGTCCCGGTACCTCTTGAGCGATTTCGCACCGTCCTGTGACACGCCGCGACTGCCCAGCTGCTGGTCCCAATTGCTGGCCTCCAGACCCGGAGTGGAAAAACCGATCTGCCCGGTGCCCGAGAACGTGTTGCCCCCGTCTTTCCCCACCATGTTGATCTGGATGCCGCCGGTGTCGCGGTCGGCGCCGACGCCGCCCGTCTCGATGACAACCTCCTGCAAGGCGATCTGGTTGTAGACCATGGTGCCTTGGACCAGACCCGATACCTCCACGTTGACCCCGTCCACCACGGGCTGCGCCGTCGGCGTGCCGTGAATGCGGAAATTGGTCTGCGCGCGGTCATTGAGGCCGCCGACCGAGCGGTCTGATTCTCGGTTGAGCGTGGCCCCGGGGAGGATGTTGGACATGATGGTGACGCGTCCGGCACCGGGGAGCGCCTTCAGGGTTTCTTCCGCGAACTGCATTTGCGCTCGCGAGCTCCGGATGTCGACCACCGGAGCCTCCCCCGCGACGGTCACCGTCTCTTCGAGCGACCCCAC
>JAHFUJ010000162.1:0-4136 GCA_023265105.1 Acidobacteriota bacterium | reverse complement strand
CTTCGTCCACGTCGTCGGGTCGTCGAGCGTCATCTCGTAATTGATCGTGTCAGGGGCGACACGCGTGAAGCGTTCCACCAAATGCAGGTTCGCGCTCGATTCCATAAAGTTACTGATGGCAGAGAACGATCCCGTCGGGTGACTCTTGGGCGAGAAATTCGTCGTGTCGACGACCAGCGTTTTCCCCTCCCAATGCCCGCGGGAGTCCCCGTTCCACGAACGTATGCTCGGTGGAAGATGTGGACGCCCGTCCAGCGGAATGATGCGAGCGTCGTGGATCGACTCCATGACAAGCACCACGTAACCGGGAGATTGCGCAATCTGGTAGTAACCGTAGATGCCCGGGCCAAAGTTACCGGCAAGCCTTGGCACGCCGAACGTGATGCAACGGATCGCATCGCTGAGGTCCTCTGGGCCCTCCGGGAGGCGTTCGGTGGCCGCCTCGGCGGCGGCTCGTCTCTGCCGTGCCGCGGGCGTCAACGGGGGAATTTTCCCGTCAGGCGGATCCACAATGAGAGACGTTCTGCGATCGAACTCTCTCTCGATCATCGAGAGAGAACTGCACGTCGCCCCTGCTGGGTTTTTATACTGCTCGGGATTGGCTAACGCGGCCAGGAACGCATTATCGCCGCCGGCGTAGTCACTCTTCCCGTTGTTGAAGAGCCGAGCCGCTCGCTGCTTCAGTTCGGCAACTTCATCGTCGGTCAGAAACTGTCGCCCTTCGAGGGCCTTCGGTCGTTCCAAGGGAGTCGCACTGTTGTTCAACCAGACGCCTTGCAGGTCTGGCTGGCCGAACGGGGTAAGGGGCGGAGTCCACGTCTGGCCCGCAACCGACACCGGTCTCAGCGATCCGATCGCGATCGCGATGGTGAGGGCACCCAATGACGCGAAACATCGATCGCTCATTTGGACTCCGTTCAGCGCCTTGCTGCGTCAGTTCCCAGCACCTTGCTGCGTCAGTTCCCAGCACCCTACTGCGTCAGTTCCGAATTATCTTGCCCCCTTGAGCTCCGCGTACACCTGGCCGACAAACCGGTCCGGGTTTCCAGTCGCCGCTCCACCGGGGACGCGGGCGTCATAATCGGCCGTCAGCTTCGCCGCGACCACCTCTTGCTGGGTCTTGCCCTGCTGGACCAGCGGCGCCACACGATCGCGAATCGCCACGATCATGTCGCGATGCGCCATGAGGCCCGCCCTGTCAGTGACAGCGCCATGGCCTGGGATGACCTTGGTGTTCGGGCCCGCAAGCTCGATGGTGGCATTGAGGCCCTCGAGCATTCCTTTAAGCGTGCCGCCGTTGTTCCGATCGATATTGGGGTACCCCAACGAGCGGAAGTAATCGCCCGGCATCAGCACGTCGGCGACCTGAAAGCGCACGAGCGTATCGCCGTCGGTGTGCGCCACCGGCACCGGGATCAAGTGCACGTCCTCGCCGTTCATGTGAATCGTCACCGGTCCGCGATACGTCACCATGGGCAGCGCCGCGGGCGCCGGCCTGGGAGCGGGAGCGCCATTCGGCCCGGGTGGAGGCTGGGCCAGCCGCGCGCGCAGCTCGTCGCGGGAGAAGATTGTCACGCCCATCTTGGCGAAGTTCTCGTCGCCACCCGTGTGGTCGCCGTGCAGGTGGGTGTTGACCATGTAGCGAATCCGGCCGTCGGAGATCTGCCGGATCGCCGCCGCGATCTTCTCGGACAACGGGGCAAATTGGGAGTCGACCATGAAGACCCCGTCCGGGCCCACCAACACGCCGATGTTGCCCCCCTGGCCCTCGAGCTCATAGAAATTGGCGGCGATCTTCGTGGTCTTGATTTCGACTTTGCTGAAGTCGGGCGGCGCCGGGGCCGCGGGCGCCTGGCCGGCGGGTGTTTGGGCGCTGGCAGACGCGGCCATCACGGCCAACGCCGCCAGCAGTGCCCGCGAGGGTCGAATCGCTGTCATTCTCATGGTTGTTCCTCCTCCGCGCGTGACCCGCGGATGCTGACCGGCAGCATAGCACCCTACTTCGTCAGTTCCTAGCACCCTCCCGCGTCAGTTCCCAGCACCTTACTGCGTTAGTTCCGAGCACCCTCCCGCGTCAGTTCCCAGCACCCTCCCGCGTCAGTTCCCAGCACCCTCCTGCGTCAGTTCCCAGCACCCTCCTGCGTCAGTTCCGAGCACCCTACTGCGCTAGTTCCGAGCACTCTCCTGCGTCAGTTCCGAGCACTCTACCGCGTCAGTTCCGAGCACCCTACTGCGGGAAGGTCAAGTACGTCTTTCGCAATTTTCCAATCGAGTCCCTCCACCCCCAGGCGTTCAAGGCGGCCGAGGCGGCAAACTGTGCCGGAGAGCAGGGAAAATATTGGGAGATGCACGACCGGTTATTCGCCAATCAGGATGCACTGGGTTTGAAGGATCTGCCACAACATGCCCGCGCGCTCGGGTTGAACGTGCCGGAATTCCAGAAGTGTCTGGACGGCGGAAAACACCCTGGCAAGATCAGGAGCGACCAGGCAGACGGGGCGAAGGCCGGCGTCACGGGCACGCCGACGTTCTTCATCGGCGTGGCCCAGGAGGACGGGAGGATCCGCGTGCTGCGAAAACTTCCGGGCGCGCAACCCTTCGCCGCGTTCAAGACGACGATCGACGCCCTCATGGCGTCCTCTGACGCTACCAAGTGGGGCGGGCCTTATCACCACAAGTGCTGGCCGCGCTCAACCATCCGAATATCGCCGCCATCTACGGCCTCGAAGAATCGAACGGCATCCGCGCGCTCGTGATGGAGTTGGTTGAAGGCCCGACCCTTGCGGAGCGCCTGCAATCCGTGGCGTCCGGCGGTTCTCCTCAGAACGTAGTGTCCGGCTTTAGCCGGACCGTGACCGGGCTCCCAGTAGCAGAAACATTGACCATCGCGAAGCAGATCGCCGACGCCCTCGAAGCGACGCACGAGCTGGGCATCACGCATCGCGATCTCAAACCGGCGAACATCAAGGGGCGCGAGGACGGCATGGTGAAGGTGCTGGATTTCGGCCTCGCCAAACTCGCCGCCCACGATCCTCGCCCGTGAAGAGCCGCTGGCCCGTGAGCATCTCGAACAGCACGACGAAGCGCCTCGTCCCGGTGAGACATTAGCGCGTCAGCGAAACCATCCCCTTCTCAGCCAGTCCTCTCCCGCCAGCCCGGTCCGAGGCGACGCTGGCAACGCACGAGCGATTCGCGGTTCCGACCGCCGGTAGACCAGCCGCAGGGCGTCGACGCCTGGGTGGTCCGGCCTCCACCAAGTAGCAGGCGTTGGAAACAGGTCCTTCACCAGAGGTGCGTGAGGTGAGCTGGCGGCTTGACGCTCGTTCACTGGTGATGTATAAATCTATCAGGGGCAATGTATATGGCGCTGGTGCGAAAACAGATCTATCTCGACGCGGAACGCAACACGAAAATCAAGAAGCTGGCTCGAACCACGGGGCTGTCAGAAGCAGAGCACGTCCGCCGCGCCATCGGCCTGTACGTCGAGGACATGAAAGACGTCGATGGGCCAGAACATCCACTGCTGCGGCTCATTGGGATTTGCGACAGCTCTCGCGGGCCGAAGGATTCCGCCGTCAACCACGACAAATACTTGTACGGACAGAAGCCTTGAAACCGGTGTTTGTCGACACCGGCGCCTGGATTGCGGTCGCGGTGGCGCGCGACGAGATGCACCAGGCAGCCGCGACCTACGCCGCAGAGCTCGCTCGGCGGAACCTGTCGCTACTGACGACGAACTACGTACTGAGCGAGGCGTACACACGCATCCGATACGATGATGGACACAGCAGGGCTCTGGCGTTCGACGGGATCATTCAGGAGATGATACGAAAACGTCACCTGACTGTTCGATGGGTGAACCCGGCGATTCATGGGGCTGCGCTGGAGATCTTTCGCAAGTTCTCGGATCATAATTTTTCCGTCGTCGATTGCGCCAGTTTCGTGGTCGCACGCCAGAAAAAGGTTCGTGAAGTGTTCGGTTTCGACAGCGATTTCGTCACGATGGGATTCACGCTGCGCCCCGCGTAGCGGTCGCGTCAGTTCCGAGAACCCTACTGCGTCAGTTCCCAGCACCCTACCGCGTCAGTTCCCAGCACCCTACTGCGTCAGTTCCCAGCACCCTACTGCGTCAGTTC
>JAHFUJ010000161.1 GCA_023265105.1 Acidobacteriota bacterium | reverse complement strand
GCGCATGGGAGTCCCCTTACTATGGCAAGAGATACAGCGGGTGTGGCCGTCGCGTTTCGCCACGAAGATGGGCTGCACCTTGGCCCTGAAGAACTCGAAATCCAGAGCCGACGCCGCTGGAGCGCTGGCTCCCTGGGCCCGTAGCGCAGCATTGGCCGGGTGCTGGGTCAGCAACGCAGCCACGAGCAATAGCAACAAGGCGACGGGCATAAGTGCTCCTCCTCCCCAATGTTCCCGAGGTCTTCAACCTCGATGCGATCAACCCCTTGGACAGCCTGGATCGGCCGAAGCATACAGGGATCGCGTGTGAAGAATCAACAGGGGAGAACCGGCCGTTTTACTGGCATTTTTGAGGAGGGAGGGGATAGCTGACCGCGTCGACGAACCCGTCGCGTTGCATTTGGTTCAACCAAACGCAAAATAGGTTTGCGTATGGCCGGCGCCGCGAAGACTCATCGTTTCAGATATGCCATGCCTAACGCCTGGCCATTGGGGAGTACGACCTGCAAGACCCGCCCGACTGGCTTGCCATTTTTGACGGGCTCCACGGTCACGGTGATCTCATCCCCAGCCTTGAAGGTCCGCTTGCTCCAACCACGTTCGATCATGTCGGGCCCATTGGTAGTCTCGGCGACCCAATGTGCGACGTTGCCACTGTCATCCTTCACATCGAACTTCAGGAAGCAATGGGGATTGGCCCAAAACCATTCCGTGACGGTTCCCTTCATGGTCACTCTTTTTCCGGTATCGAACGCCGAGTTGCCGTGGTGAGCAAACAGCGGAAGGGAAAGCATCGAAACACCAACAGCGAGCGCAAAAACCGTCAAGAGTTTAACTTTCACGCGTCACCTCCATCGTCGCGACCGACCGACACCCTAATAAGCCACCGGCACGGCGCGAATACGTAAGATTGCTTTCCACACACTTCAATTGCAGTTACTTGCCGACCGTTTCGCTGGCGACGTCGCCGTATTCCTTATGATATTTCTCGGTCTCTGATGGGATGCACATCATTTCAATAACATCGTAATCGGGGGATTGCAACTTCATGGGGAACTTATTCATGGCCACCCAGGGCTTGGTGTACATTTTCGGGTCGTCGATCGTCACCGTCAGCTCCAAGTGGTCATGATCCACGCGGTGGAAGCGTTCCTCCACGCGCATGGCGTCGCTGACCGGACGACCCGTGTTATCGAGCCAGGCTCTTTCATCCCCCATCGTCCCGACGGTGTGGACGACCAGCGTGTGATCGTCCTCCCACTTGCCCACCGAATATCCGTACCACCTGGACTCCGGAATTTCCTTGGGGAACTCTCGCCCGTCGGTCCAGATGGTGCGCCACCTTTTTTCAAATTGATACAAGATCACTACCTGGCGCTCGTTCTGAAAGAACTGTGTGTGCCTTAGTTGAAACAAATCGGCGCGCGGGAGTCCTAACGGATCACATGTATCCGCCGGATCGGTGGTCAACGCCTGGAGAACTGCTGCCTGTCCGAATAGCGCCTTATGGGTCTTCAGCGTTTGCAACCCCAATGGTGTGTAAGGCGGATTATGTTCCGGCTTGCCGTCATCGGGCATGTCCTTCGGGCCATTTGGCTGGATTCCGTCCCCCGGCCCGTTGGCCGGTTCCCAAATCCCAGAAAGGTCGTGGCGCGGGGCGGGGGCTGTCTTTTGACCCGTCACCAGTGGGGTTACGGGTCGCCCCCAACCGTCGACGGGTAGGGGGGCAGCAGCTGGGGCCGGCGTCTGATTGTTCACGGTTCCCGACTGCTGAGGCCGGGCCGTTTGAGCGCGCGTAAGGTGTGAGGGTATCAACACTGCAACCAGTACGATCATTGAGGCTAGGGAGCTTTTTCGCATTCTTGAAGTCCTTCCTAGTTTGGCCGCGTCCAGTGTCCCCCGTCGCCGGTTAGGATTCGTCCGGGACGAGTCCTTAGGTCTTCCGTCCCGAGGC
This sequence comes from Acidobacteriota bacterium, assembly GCA_023265105.1. Classification (GTDB taxonomy): domain Bacteria; phylum Acidobacteriota; class Vicinamibacteria; order Vicinamibacterales; family CAVVIG01; genus JAHFUJ01. The sequence goes on along the minus strand of JAHFUJ010000161.1, from coordinate 8,440 downwards.
GCGCGTCAGGGCTGGCCATGTCGCGCGTGCCGTGGCGGCGACCACTTCGAGCTTCTCGCGCTGGTCGGTGGGGGAGAGGCGGTTACCTTCGGCCGTGGACGCGAAGCCGCACTGGGGGCTGATCGCCAGGCGCTCGAGCGGGACAATCCGCGACGCCTCCGCAATGCGCGCCTGCAGCTCAGCGACCGATTCCAGGCGCGGCTTCTTCGTGCTGACGAGCCCCAGCACCACGACGCGATCGTTCGGCACGTGCCGCAGCGGCTCGAACGTCCCGGATCGCGCATCGTCGTACTCCAGGAGAAACCGGTGGAAGCGCGACCGGCGGAACACCTGCTGCGCAATCCGGTCGTACCCGCCCGAGGCGTAGAACATGCTCTGGCAGTTGCCGCGGCAGATGTGGATGCCGAAGGTGACGCCGGGATGGCCGTCGATGATGGCGTTGTCGAGCTCGATGCACGCGTCCAGCAGGCGGTCCGGATCGCTGCCGCGCTGCCGGTAGCCGTCGCGGATCGACTCGTCGAGCAGGGCCGCGTACTGCGGCGCGTCGATCTGCACGTACTCGCAGCCAAGGCGCCGCAGCTCCTCGATTTCGCGCCGCGTGAAGTCGACGACATCCGCCAGGTACGCGTCGCGCGTCGGATAGGCGCCTCGCGACTTCTCGGGGTCGTAGTACGCGGCCGTTTGCTGGGCGCTGAGCAGCGTCACTTTGACGGGCCGGCGCGTCCGCCCGCGCAGATAGGTGAACTCCTCCACGCTCATCTGCCGCCGCCACCGCAGCTTGCCGACGACCACCGGTCGCCGGACCGTGACCTGGCCGCCCGCCTCGTCATGGAACGGAATGGCCCAGCCGCCGAACTTGTCGAAGCCCTCGAGCGCGTCCACCAGGTGGCCGAAAAACGCGTAGCGCCGCTGCTCGCCGTCAGTGACGACGTCGAGGCCGGAGGCTTCTTGCAGCGCGACTGATTCGTCGACCGCCCGATCCTCGATGCGTTTGAACTCGGCCGGACTGAGGTCGCCGCGTTCAAGCTGCTGGCCCGCGTCCTTCAGATATTGCGGCCGGAGCAGGCTTCCGACGCCCTCGCTTCGAATCGTCTCGAGCATCAATGTGCCTCGAAGAATAGCTTTCAGCTGTCAGCTTGAGAGCTAGTTATTGTACTGCGTGATAGCATGCGTCGACGAAGAACCATGACCTTAGAGCAACGACCGGAATTGCAGGAGGGCGGGACGGCAGGATCGCCGACCCAGGAAACGATACCGGTCTCGGACCGAGCCTGGAAAGTGCTGGAAGGCGCGTACGACCTCCAGGTCCATGTCGGTCCCGACGTGATCGCGCGGCGCATCGACGATATCGACTGCGCCAAGGAGTTTCTGGCCCACGGGATGAAGGGGTTCGTACTGAAATCGCACTACATTCAGACCGGCGAGCGCGCGCAGGTCGTGACGAAGGCGGTGGCTGGCAGCAAGGTGTTCGGCGCTCTGACGCTCAATCACAGCGTCGGCGGCTTGAACCCGGTCGCGGTCGAGCTTGCCGGACGCTCCGGCTGCAAGATTGTCTGGATGCCGACCGTCGATGCGGAGAACGAAACGGCGGGCCGGCCAGGTGGCGGCGCGCACAAGCTGCCCTTCTGGGCGAAGATCCAGCGCGAGCTTGCGGCTGAAGGCATTTCGCCGCCGCCGCTGTCGGTCGTTGACGCGTCGGGCCACCTCGTCGAGCCCGCCCGGCGATGCCTCGAGCGCATCGCCAAGCACAACATGATTCTGGCGACCGGTCACCTCGGACGCCGCGAGATTGTCGCGCTCGTCCGCACGGCGAAGGACACGGGCCTCAAGAAGGTGATCGTCACGCACGCCGAATTCCCGTCGCAGAACCTGACCGGCGAGGAGCAGAACGAGCTCGCCGACATGGGCGCGATCATCGAACATTGCTTCACGACGACCTACACGGGGAAGGCCACATGGGAATCGGCCTTCGCGAATATTCGCCGGACCGGTGTGTCGCGCACGGTCATCTCGACCGACCTCGGTCAGGCCACCAATCCGCCGGTCGCCGAGGGGTTCGCGATGTTTGCGCAGAAGCTGCTCGATGCCGGCTTCTCCCACGATGACGTCCGGACGATGGCGGTGACGATTCCGTCGCGGCTGGTGGAAGAATAAGAAAACGCTCCACCACGGAGGGCACGGAGGACGCAGAGGAACAATCCTGTACGTTTTCACCTCCGTGTCCTCAGTGTCCTCTGTGGTGGCGAGTTTTTCAGGAGAAACTCTCGATGAAGATCTGTCTGGCCGGGACCGGCGCCATGGGCGTCGTTCACATGAAGGCGCTGAAGAAGATCGACGGCGTCGAGGTCGTGTCCGTGAACAGCCGGACCAAGGAGAGCAGTCAGGCGTTCGCCGCCGAATGGGGCATCCCGCACAGCTCGACCGATCTCGAAGCGTGCATCGATCGGCCGGGCGTCGACGCCGTCATTCTGACGACGCCGAGCAGCATGCACGCGGACCAGACCGTGATGGCGCTGTCCAGGGGCAAGCACGTGCAGGTCGAGATTCCGATGAGCCTGAATCTCCCCGACGCGATGCGCATCGTCGGCGCCGCGAAGACGTCGGGGAAGACCTGCATGATTACGCATACGCGCCGGTTCTCGTCCCCGCATCGTGAGATTCGCCGCCGAATCCAGGACGGATCGTTCCACCTGCATCATATGGTTGTCGAGACGTACTTCTTCCGCCGGACGAACCTGAACATGCACGACCAGCCGCGGTCGTGGGTCGACAACCTGCTGTGGCATCACGGTTGTCATTCGGTCGATCTCGCCTGCTGGGTCCTCAGTGAGCCCAACTTTGCCGTGTGGGGACAAAAGGGCCCCGATCATCCCGAGCTGGGCATCCCGATGGACATGACCGTCGCCATGCGATCGAAGAGGGGACCGCTGTTCAGCATGGCGATGTCGTTCAACAACAAGGGGCCGTTCGGCGGGTTCTATCGCTACATCGGCGAAGAGGAGACCTACAAGATTTACCGCGACTCGATGACCGACAGCGAAGGCAAGGAAGTGCCGCTCGACGGCGTTCTCGCCTTCGACCGTCAGGACGTCGAGTTCACCAGCGCCATCCGCGAGGGGCGCGAGCCGGAGTCGAGCGCGGCCGGCTGCCTGCCGACGATGGCGCTGCTCGACGGGATCGAGAAGGCGATGAACCGGGCCGCATGATTATCGATTGCCACGGCCACTACACGACGGCGCCCAAAGCGCTGCAGGCGTACCGCGACGCGCAGATCGCGGCGCTCAACGACGCTGCGCACATTCCGGCGAAGGGAACCCTCGCCATCAGCGACGAAGAGATTCGCGAGAGCCTCGAGGGGGCGCAGCTGAAGCTCCAGCGCGAGCGCGGCACCGACGTCACCATCTTTTCCCCGAGGGCGTCGGCGATGGCGCACCACGTCGGCAGCGCGACGACGAGCCGGCACTGGACCGAGCACTGCAACGATCTGATTCACCGGGTCTGCACCCTGTATCCGCGCAACTTCGTCGGCGTCTGCCAGCTCCCGCAATCGCCCGGCGTTCCGCCGGGCAACTGCATCGAGGAGCTCGAGCGGTCGGTGAACGAGCTCGGCTTCATCGGCTGCAATCTGAATCCGGATCCGTCGGGCGGCCACTGGACCGCGCCGCCGCTCACCGACCGGTACTGGTATCCGCTCTATGAAAAGATGATCGAGCTCGACGTGCCCGCGATGGTCCACGTCAGCTCGTCGTGCAACCCGAACTTTCATGCCACCGGCGCGCACTACATCAACGCCGACACGACGGCGTTCATGCAGTTCCTGACCGCCGACTTGTTCAAGGATTTTCCGACGCTCCGGTTCATCATTCCGCACGGCGGCGGGGCCGTGCCGTATCATTGGGGCCGCTACCGGGGTCTGGCGCAGGACATGAAGCGGCCGCCGCTCGGCGAGCTCATCCGGAACAACGTGTTTTTCGATACGTGCGTGTACCATCAACCCGGAATCGACCTGTTGCTGAAAATCGTTCCAGTGGACAATATCCTTTTCGGCTCGGAGATGGTCGGCGCGGTCAGAAGCATCGACCCGGAGACCGGCCACTACTTCGACGATACCAAGCGGTACCTCGATGCCGTCACCTGGTTGCGCGACGAGGACCGGCGGAAGGTATTCGAGGCCAACGCGCGCCGCGTGTATCCTCGGATCAACAAAACGCCGCGCGAGAGATAAAAATAGTCATGACGCCGACCATTGTTCGTGGAATCTGGCGCGCCGAAGCGCAGGTGATTCGCACTCTGGGCGAGCTCGGCGTCGCGACGGTCCACGAAGCCCAGGGCCGGACGGGGCTGATGCGACCCTATCTGCGGCCGATTTATCACACGGCAAAGGCCGCCGGCAGCGCGATCACCGTCTCGTCGCAGCCGGGCGATAATCTCATGATTCATGCCGCGATGGAGCTGTGCCGGCCGGGCGACATTCTCGTCGTGACGACGACGTCGGAATCGACCGACGGAATGTTCGGAGAATTGCTGGCCGTCTCGGCGCGTGCGCACGGCGTGGTTGGCTTGATCATCGACGCCGGGGTTCGTGACGTCGCGGAGCTGACGGCGATGGATTTTCCGGTGTGGTCCAAGGCGATCAGCGCGCAGGGAACGGTGAAGAACACCGCCGGCTCGGTCAACATTCCCGTGGTCTGCGGCGGCGCCAGCATTCGCCCCGGTGACGTCATCGTCGCCGACGTGGACGGCGTCGTCGTCGTCGAAAGAGAGGCGGCGACGGAGGTTGCGCGCCTTGGCCGGGAGCGCGTCGCGAAGGAACAGAAGACGCGCGAGCGCTTGCGCAACGGTGAGCTCGGCCTGGACTTCTACGGGTTGCGGGCCAAGCTGGCGGAACTCGGCGTTCGGTATATCGATGAAGATCCCAAATGATGGAGCGATGACCATGGGCGAAATCGTTGCGGCCGTCGGCACGTGTCACACGCCGTATATGTTCACGCGTCCGCCGGACGAGAACCCGGCGCAGCTCGACGCGGCCGCGGCCGGCATGCAGGAGCTCGGCAAAGTCCTCGACGAGACCAGGCCGGACGTGATCGTGTTTTTCGGCAGCGATCACGTCGAGACGTTTTCGGTCACCTGCGTGCCCACCTTCGCCATCATCGCCGGCAGCCGCGCCGTCGCCCAGTTCGCGGGTCGAAAGTACGACATGCCCGTCCATCGCGAGATGGCCGAGGACCTGCTGAACAAGCTCGTCGTCGAGGCGGACTTCGACATCGCGTACTCGGAAGACGCCGAGCTCGGCCACGCGTTTGCGGTTCCGTTCGAGTACGTCATCGGAAAGCGCAACATCCCGATCGTTCCGTTCTTCACCAACGTCTACGTCCCGCCGCTGCCGACGCCGAAACGGTGCGCGGCGTTGGGAAAGGCCGTCGCGGACATCATCAAAGGACGGAAGGAACGGGTCGCCATCATCGCCAGCGGCGGGATGTCGCATTTCCCCGGCACGAGAAAGTATCTGCACCCGGAGTTCGATTTCGATCGCTGGCTGGTGTCACAGTTCGAGGCCGGCAACACCGATGCGCTGCTGAACATGACCGGCACGCAGCTGGATGAGGTGGGGAATACCGAGACGCTCAATTGGGCGACGATGTTCGGGGCGATCGGCCGTCAGGAAGGGGAGCTCATCGATTACATTCCGACGTGGCATCACGGTCTGTGCATGATGCGGTTCCTGCCACGTCGTGCCCGGAAGCAGGCGCCGACGGCGCCGGCCAAGGGCGCGGAGCAGTACGGCGGCTTCAAGTTCCAGAATCGGGGCTTCCAGTTCTACCGGCACCCGCCCGCCGAGGCGTACGGCCTGAATCGGCTGCTGTTTGAAGTTCGCCACAGCGCGAATCTGCGCGATCGCGTCATCAAGCAGCTCGATGTCGTGGCGAAGGAGTACGAGCTGAACGCGCAGCAGCGGAAGGCAGCCGAGGAGTTGATCAACGTGGGCAAGGGCGGCCTGGTGAGCGAACATGTCGGACCGCTGGTCGAAGCCGGCGCCCACCCGCTGCAGGCGCTGATGTCGCTGCACGTCATCTTTTCGATGTCTCACAGGGCGCCGAACGCGCAGCCGCCGCACTAGTTTCAAAACCGTGGTGTCCGCCTTCAGGCGGACCACTCTGGGTCCGGCTCAAGCCGGACACCACGTACTGTTCCGGACACTACGTACTGTTTTGAAACCGCCAGGAGGCACGGTGATGAAGACAGTCGATGTCGGCTCGCTGCTCGACGAAGGGCAGTGGAGCGGCTACCAGCAACTGCTCGTGGCCGGCACCGCGCTGACCATCATTCTCGACGGCCTCGACAACCAGGTGCTCGGCGCGGCCGTGCCCGCGCTCATGCGCGAGTGGAGCCTGCCGCGCGCCGCGTTTGCCACGGTTCTGGCGAGCGGCATGGTCGGCATGATGGTCGGCGGCGCGATCGGCGGGTTCATCGGGGATCGCCTGGGGCGACGCGTGGCGCTGCTCGGCAGCGTCGTGTCGTTTGGCGTGCTGACGGTCCTGGTGGCCTTTACCCATGACGTCTCGACCCTCGGCGTGCTGCGCTTCTTCGCCGGGCTCGGTCTCGGCGGCGCCATGCCGAACGCCGCGGCGCTGTCGTCGGAATACGTCCCGCGGCGGCATCGGCCGTTCGCGGTGACCCTGACCATCGTGTGCATCCCGCTCGGTGGAACGCTCGCGGGCCTCATGGGCGCGGAAATTCTGCCGCGGTTCGGCTGGCGCGTGCTGTTCCTCGTCGGCGGGATTGTCCCGCTCGTGCTCGCGGCCGTCCTGTTGAAGGTGCTTCCCGAGTCGCCGCGTTATCTTGCGCGGCACCGGTCGCGCTGGCCGGAGCTTGCCGCCCTGCTCGGTCGTCTGGGCCACGACGCGCCCCGGGACGCCGCCTTCGTGGACGCGACGGAGCACGCGATTGCGCGTGCGTCCGCGCGCGAGCTCTTGGTGCCGGAGTTCCGGCGCGACACGCTGGCGCTCTGCGGGTCGTACTTCTTCTGTCTGCTGTCGGTGTATGTCGGGACCAACTGGGTGCCCTCGCTGCTCACCGGCGCCGGGTTCGATGTCGGCGTTGCGAGCTACGGGCTCACCGTCTTCAACCTGGGCGGGGTCGTTGGCGCCATTCTCGGCGCGATCGTCATCGCGCGCCTGGGGTCGCGGACCACCATGCTCACGATGACGGCGGGCGCCGTCGCGGGCGCGGTGGTGTTGGCGACCATGCCCATCGGGACGCAGTCGGCTGTTGCCGTCCTCGCGATGTTGGCGTGGACTGGCGGGCTCATCAATGCCGTGCAGACCACGATGTACGCGCTGGCCGCGCACGTCTATCCGACCGGCATCCGCGCCACCGGCGTCGGCACGGCCGTCGCCTTCGGCCGGATTGGGGGCGTGCTCTCCCCATATGCCGGGTCGTGGGCGCTCGAATCGGGCGGCGCCTCACAACTGTTCGTCCTGATTGCGGGAACGATGACGATGGTGTTCATGGCGCTCGCGTCCGTGCGGCGTCACATTCCGCGCGTGTCGATCGGTGTCGTCGCCCGCTCGATCGCGACCGAACCGGCCGGCCACTGAGCCAGTGCGGAGCATGAACTGAGCGGGATCATCCTGGCGGTTTCGGTGGCCTCATCTCTTCATGAAAGCCTTGAGCCTTTTGTCCCAATTCACGTTGCGGGGAGAAGATGCAAGGACTCGTGCAAATTCGAAGTGAGCGGGATTGATCAGCACGTTGTGCTCGGTCGGAACAATGACGGACGGTACGAGCAGGGCGCACGTCGGTCGCTGCGCGATCCAGCGGTCGCCAAACGCGCGGCTTGTGGCGAGATCGTCGGTGCTCCAGTCTGCCACTTCACTGATGGGCAAGGTTTGGATCGAAACCGAATCGGGAATCGTAATCTCAACGAACGCCTGATCCTGAGGCAGACGTCCGGTCTCGGTGTGCGCGAGCTGTTCCAGCATGGCCAACGAGAGCGAGCTGGCGGCGTAGATGACCCGACGTCTCGGGGAATTCCAGCGAGCGCCGTATTCTTCCGCGCCGGCGCCGTCAAAGATCGGGTGTCGGCGGCTACCGATTCGGTACGCGATCACGCAGGCAAGCCGAACTCGATCGCCGCGAGCAGCTCTTCGACCTGCCGTACACCCAAATCAGTGGCGGCCATTTGCAGAGGCGTGCGCCCACCGAGGCTGTGGTGTGGTCGCGTGAGAAATTCCTCCGCGGCGGTCTGGTCCTGCCACACCTCTTCAGTCATCGCCACGATGCGCGCAAGGCGTTCGAGACGTTGGCTTTCCGTTGGAGATAGCCGCGTGCGTCGCCGCTTCAATGTGGCGCGCGGCGCAACGAAATCCCGCAACGGCTGGATCTCGACATCGTACCTTTCCAAAAGGTGTGAAAAAAGGGCACGAACCGAAGTTTTTGG
>JAHFUJ010000160.1 GCA_023265105.1 Acidobacteriota bacterium | reverse complement strand
GTGAAGCCCATCGATGGACTGATGAAGCCCTCGGCAGAGGCAGTCGCCGGCGCCGCGAGAACTGCGACGGTGACGCTCAGGACGAAGAACCAGGCGCCGACGCCGCATGCAGAACGGCGACAGGTCGCGATCATCGACATGATCCCTCCAACCTGATCAACTCAAGACGCTTGCCAACGCGGTTCGACGCGATTCTTGGCGCACGTTGCGACTTTGCGCGGAAAGACTCTCGGCGTATTGAGGCCCCGTGCCTTGCGATCACGCAACGGTTACACGATGTGCAAGAGTTACACGACAGCCCGTGATCACCCGTCTCTCGCCGCTGCAAAAATCTTCGTGAGTTTGGCGCGTCACGGACGAGTGCCCGCCTGTGTGCCGTTTGTGATCAGCGTCTCGCGTCCAGGACATCGACGGCGCGGGATTCGAGCAAACGCGTGTCGGCCGTCATGAGCGTCGCCCCATGCGCCAACGCGGTGGCGGCCATGAAGCAGTCGACCGGATCAACAAGCGCTCGTGCGAGCGCCGCTGCCTGCAGCGCTACCTCTCCGCCGATTGGCAGTTCTCGGATCCCCATCTCGAGCACACGCCAGCGAAAGTAGGTCGCCGTCGTGTCGAGGCGCAGCCGCCCGCGGCTCGCCAGCAGCGAGATCTCCCAGAACGCGACTGCGCTCACGCAGAGCTGCTCGCGCGCAAGCGCCCTCTCGAGCCGTGCGCGTGCACGCCTCCCAATCTTCGCGTCGGCGCTCAGCTGCCACACAAGCGCGTGGGTGTCGACGACAATCACCCCTTCATCGCCTCCCACTCCACGTCGAGCGCGCTGATGATGTCGCCGCGGATCTCAATCTCGCCCTTCATCGCCCCCCATAAGTGTTTCGGGCGCTTGACGATGGGGACCACCTGCGCCACGGGCTTGCCGCGCTTGGTGACGATCACGGGCTCGTGGCGTGCGGCGACCTGGTCCAGCACATCCAGGCATTTCGCTTTGAACTCCGCGGCGCTCATCGTCTTCGGCATGGTGGTCCTTCGGCGTTAGATGACCATGAACATGACCAGCATACGCTGAATCCAGGGCGTGACGATGGCATCTCAGGGCGAGCCGGAGGGAGAGGAAATCCTCCGCTCTGGACTGCAAGGATAAGAGTGCAGTCGCCGCCTGTGAGGCGCAAAATTACTGATGATTTGCTGGCGGAGGGAGAGGGATTCGAACCCCCGGTACCCTTTCGGGTACAGTGGTTTTCAAGACCACCGCCATCGACCACTCGGCCATCCCTCCGCGTCGAAATCAGGCCAGAATTCGCGCATCTTTACAAAAGCGAGACGAATTCGCTGGCCAGTGTAGCCGGATGTGTAAACCCCCGCGACGGCACGGGACAACGTCAGACGCACCCGGCCGGCTCAGCCGCTATTCTACAGCTTGAGCCGTCCAGCAGGTTGCGGGCGGCATCGCGATCCATTCGCCTCAAGCTCACCGGCAACGCCGTTACAACATCTCTGGCCGAAACAGTCGTCGGTACCTCACCGTGTTCGCCCCTGAGATCATGAACACGCCGTCGCCTCGATAGTGGATCGTGCGGGGATACGTCGGCGACCTCGCAGCGTGCGCCTTCACGACCTCCAGGATGAAGAAGTTGTACTTGTGGACGAGGCTCGCGTCCGCCAGGCGGCATTCGAAGTTCGCGTAGCACGGCAAGCGCACGTGCCCAGGCGGCCCGACACGAAGCTCGGATTAGTGCACCCTTCACCCTGTCCTTCGACGGCCCATGCAGCGCCACCCCACGCGTTCAGCTCTCTGCCAGGCTCTCCACGCCGCAGCCAGAGCGTGATTCGAACCTTCACGATCTGATTACGAACGCTAAGGGTTCCATAGACCTGTTCCAACGCGCCTTGCCATGGCAGCCACGATTCAGGCCACTTGGCCGTTCTGTCCTTCCACGCTGCCTGGAGGTTGTCAACAATTCTGGTCATCCAATGAGCGACGTTCGGAGGTGTCGTGGAACTTTCGGCCAGTTCAGCAAGCCGGCGGAGATCGGTATCCTCTCCGACCCGGCTCAGCGCCGCGCCAGCGGCGTAGGTGTTGAGGACCCATTCATTGGGGTCTGTCCGTTGATAAGTGACTTCGGCGATTAGTTCGGCTGACCAGTGCCTCAGGCGCAACGCTTCACATGCCCGGCCGGCCGCCGATCGAACCACACGCTCGGGATCTTGTGACGCTGTGCGTAATTGCGCATTGTCAAGGGTCCGGAGCGAATCGACTGGCAGCCATGCCGCTGCCTCCGCAGCGAATCTTTGGTGCGGTCGACTCAGATGACAGCGGGGTCTGGACGCTGGAGAGCTTCCTGCCCACGGCGACCCTGAGGAAGGAGCGCTGATCGGGGGGGCGGTTGATTTCGACCGCCGCCTCACAAGAACGACACACACACGCCACCAACACAGCACACGACCCGAGTAAACTACGCTTAAGCCGTATGTTCTCGAAGGGCCCGTCGCGAAGCCTCGTCGCGCTGATCGCCGGGATCACGGTGGTGCCGCTGGTGACCCTCCTGTGGCTCGGACGGCGCCTCATGGAAGAGGACCGCGTACTCGAGCACCAGCAAATTCAGCAACGAGTCGAGCGGGGAGCGGACCTGGTCGTCGCCGCCCTCCAGCGCCTAGTTGGCGTCTCGGAACAACGCCTGGCGGCGGGCAGCCAACAGTGGCCGGACGACGCCGTGGCCGTCACCTTTCGCGACGGAGTCGTTGAGGCATCTCCCCGCGACCATGTCGCGTACTTGCCCCTCGTCCCACAACTGCGAGAAGCCTCAGTTGCCACCTTTGCTCACGGCGAAGATCTCGAGTTCCGTCAGCGAGATCTGAAGGCCGCCATCAGCGTGTTCGGCGACCTCGCGAGGTCGCCAGATCCATCAATCCGGTCCGGCGCCCTGCTCCGCCTTGCGCGAAGCCTTCACAACGCCGGCCGGGATGAGAGCGCTCTCGCCGCATACGCTCAACTTTCCGAGATTGACGGTGTGTCCGTGGGCCGCGTGCCGACTGGACTTCTCGCCACATACGCGCGCGGCAAGCTCCTGGAGCGGCAGCAACGTGCGTCGGAGCTTCGCGCCCTGGGCGCCGATCTCGATCGCGATCTTCATTCTCAGCGATGGATGCTCACCGCGCCGGTGTATTGGCTGTACGGGGCTGACGCCGCGAAATGGAGCGGCCGCGACTCGACCGCACCGCGACAAGCCGAAGTCTTCGCCGATGCGGTCGGTGCTCTGTGGGACCGCTGGAGTTCGACGCGCCCAACCGCGCAGGCCTCGTCTGGACGAGAATCGCTGGAAGCCCGCGGGCAAACGCTGACCGTGCTCTGGCAGTCGTCTAACCGTTCGTTTCACGCGCTCATCGTGACTCCGGCCTTCGTCGAGTCTCAGTGGCTCACCGCGCTCGCCCCGATCGTCAAAGAACAACACATTGCTCTCGCGCTCCCCAACGCGGAGAGACAGAGCGCGCTCGGAGCCTCCGAAGCCCCAGCGGCACCGAGAGCCACGCGGACCACCGCCGAGACCGCGCTGCCGTGGAACGTCGTCACGACCAACGTGGATCCTCCGCCCGAAGACCGAGACTTTTCACGACGTCGGCAATCACTGATCGCCGGATTTGTGCTGCTGGTGTCGATGGCTCTCATGGCCAGCTATCTGATCATCCGCGCCGTCAGCCGCGAACTGGCCGTCGCGCGCCTGCAGTCCGATTTCGTCGCCGCCGTGTCGCATGAGTTTCGAACGCCCCTCACCGCTCTGAGGCAGTTCACCGACATGCTGCGGGAGCATCCGGCCCTCGATGATGACCGGCGCCGCATCGCCTACGACGCACAGTCACGCGCAACCGAGAGGCTCACGCGACTGGTGGAATCGCTGCTCGATTTCGGCCGCATGGAAGCCGGCGCGCGTCGCTATCGATTCGAACCGCGCGATGGCACCGAGCTGGTTGGCCGGGTCGTTGAAGACTTCCGCAGCGAAGCGAGCGCAACTGGTCACGAGGTCGAGTTCCGCGGCAACGGATCCGCGCTGATCGACGCCGACGATGAGGCACTCTCTCGGGCCGTTCGGAACCTGCTAGACAACGCCGTGAAGTACTCGCCCGAACCGTCACCGGTGGAGGTCGGGCTGGAGCGCCGCAATGGGCAGGTGTTCATCAGCGTGCACGACTACGGGATCGGCATCCCGGCTCACGAGCGGGCCGATATCTTCGCGAAGTTCCACCGTGGCGAGCACGCAGCGATCAAAGGCATCAAAGGGACCGGTATTGGCCTCGCGATGGTCGATGAAATCGTCCGAGCGCATCACGGCCGCGTCGACGTCGACAGCGAGCCCGGCAAGGGCAGCACGTTCACGATTGTGCTGCCCGCGAAGAGCTGACGTGGCGCGCATCCTTGTCGTCGAAGACGAACCGGACATCGCGCTCGGGCTCCAGCTCGATCTTCGCGACGAGGGTCATGACGTCGAGGTGTCCGCCGATGGGGAGGATGCCAGCCGGCGCGCGCGGGAGGCCGGGTGGGATCTGATCCTCCTCGACGTCATGCTGCCGCTGAAAGACGGGTTTGAGGTGTGCCGCGATCTGCGCCGGGCGAAGATCCGCACGCCCGTGCTCATGTTGACCGCGAAGGCGCAGGACGCGGAAAAGGTGATGGGGCTCGACATGGGGGCGGACGACTACGTCACCAAGCCGTTCAGCCCGAGAGAGCTTCGCGCCCGCGTCCGCGCGCTCCTGCGCAGGACGGCGCCCGAAAGCGAGCCGGTGCACCGGTTCGGGGACTGCGAGGTCGATTTCTCGCGCGCCGAACTGCGCCGCCCCGGCGCACGCACGGACCTCACGGCGATCGAGCTCAAGATGGTCCAGACCTTCCTCCGCAATCAAGGGCGCGTCCTGACGAGGGCGCAGGTGGTCGACGAGGTCTGGGGCCATGACGTGTTCGTCACCGACAGGGTCGTCGACACCCATGTGGTCAAACTGCGCCGGAAAATCGAGCCAGACCCGTCACAGCCGCGCCACATCGTCAGCGTTCGAGGCATCGGGTACCGGTTCGAGTCATGAGAACGACACCGAAACATCACGATCACGACGACGCCGGCTCACGATGAGCCGGTAGATTGCGCGCATGGAGGTGAGCGACATGCGAAGAACAGCTCTCGCACTCGTGATGACCGTCGTCGTGCTGGCAGGCGCCGTGACCGCGCAGCAGACACGGCAACAAGACATCGACCTGCAGGCCGCGATCCGAACGGAGACCGTCGACGGCGATCTGAACGCCGCCATCAAGCAGTATCAGACGATCGTCGACAGGTTCAAGACCGATCGCGCCGTTGTGGCAACGGCCCTCGTTCGGATGGCCGACTGCTACCAGAAACTCGGCGATGCGCAGGCGCGAACAATCTACGAACGCGTGGTCCGGGAGTACGCCGACCAGAAGGAGGTCGTGGCTACGGCTCAGGCCCGCCTGGGGAATTCACCCGCCGTGGCTGGAAGGGTTGTTCGCGAGCTCTGGCTGGGCGACCGCTCAGGTCTGCAAGCCTCGCTGGCGCCTGATGGACGTGCTGTGGTGACACACGCGATTCGCGACATCTCCACGGGCCGGGTCACGAAGGTGCTGCCTGACTACAATCCCGCCCGTGGAGGTTGGGAGGAGTGGCCAGTGTTGTCTCCGGATTCAACGCAAATCGCGTACGCGCGATGTTGTGATGAAGAAGGCGCGTACGAGGTGCGGCTGTCACCAGCCGAACTGGGAGCGAAGCCACGCGTGCTGCTCCACAATCCCGAGTTCGCGTACTACGTTCTCGAAGACTGGTCACGCGACGGCAAATCCATCCTGTCGATCATGATCACGGCGGGCAAGAATGCCCAGCTCGCATGGATTTCAGCCAGCGACGGCACAGTCACCACGCTGAGGTCACTGGAATGGCGCAGAGCCACGTCCGCACACCTATCACCCGACGGACGCTTCATCGCTTACGACGTTCTCGCGAGACAGGACTCTCCGGACCGCGAGATTCGGGTTATCGATTCGGATGCTGGCCATGAGAGCGTCGTCGTCAGTGCATCTGGCGATAATTCATCGCCTATCTGGACCCGAGATGGATCGCGGATCGTGTTCTTGAGCACACGATCGGGCGCCGAGGGTTTGTGGTCCATTCCGGTTCGAGATGGAAAAGCGGACGGTCCGGCAGAGCTCGTGCGGCCAAGCATGGGAGGTATCCGCCCGCTGGGGTTTTCGAACACGGGTTCCTTCCTGTATGTGCAGAAACTGGGGAATCAAAATGTCTTCGTCCAGACACTCGATCCGGTAACGGGGAAAGCAGAAGGGGATGCGTCGAAGATCGTGGACACCTACGTCGGTGCGAATACGAACCCTTCCTGGTCCCCTGACGGCACGTCGATCGCGTACATCTCGAGGCGCGCAGAAGCCACGGATCAGACATCGCCGGCGACCCTGGTTGTTCGCTCGCTTGAAACAGGAAAGGAAACAACCATTCCGACGACGTTTACCGGCCCAGGCCAGCCGAGGTGGTTCGCCGACGGCCAAACCATTCTGCAAGTGGCCAGAAACAACCAGAACACGACCTGCTTCTACACCGTCGATCTGAAGACACGCGCCGTCCGCGAGTTGGTCAACACCGGCTCAGGCCTTCCTCCAGGCAATGCGCTGTCACCTGACGGCAAGACGGTGTACGTGCGCCACCCGCAGAAACCCGACACCATTGCGGGGTTCGATCTTGCGACTGGACGCCTCATGGATACCAACGGTCCCGCGGTTGAGGGTCCCTTTTTGAGCGTAGCTGTGAGTCCGGACGGGGACAGACTCGCCTACCCTGCAAGGGGAGCCTCCGACCTACGGTTGTATGTGACGAAGACCGATGGCAGCGACGCCCACGACCTGTTCGCGGGATATCCACAAAAGGGTTATGTGACGGCCCTCGCCTGGACGCCGGACAATCAGTCGATCTACTTCGTGCTGAGCGATGGGGCGAACGTCTCTGGTCATGGATCTCAGTTGTGGCGAGTATCCGCGAACGGCGGGGCGCCGGAATACACGGGCCTGTCTGCGTCGACGATGGGTGCGATCGCCCTCAACCGCGACGGCACACGGTTAGTCTTCGGCGGCGGAGAACTGGTGACAAGTGAGTACTGGGCGCTCGATAACCTGGAGCGAGCGTGGAGACGTTCCAACAAATGACCTCGGGATCACGCAGGTCATCCCGACGCGCGGGCGTTACCATGCGGCCGTGCTCGTCATTCCTGTTGGCGGCACTCGTGATTCCCCTCGGCCTGGATCTCTACATGCCGGTCCCCGAGGAGAACCCGGTAACGGCGGCAAAAGTCGAACTGGGACGGCGGTTGTTCAACGACCGCCGTCTTTCGCGCGACGAATCGATCGCCTGTGCGTCCTGCCACGACCCGGAGCGCGCGTTCTCAGATGGTCGCATCGTTCCGGTCGGCGTCTTTGGGCGCCCGGGCCGGCGCAACGCGCCGGCAATCCTCAATCGCGGGTACGGCCGCGCGTTTTTCTGGGACGCGCGCGCGCACACGCTCGAGGTGCAAGTGCTCAAGCCGATCGAGGACCCGAACGAGATGGATCTGCCGGTCACCGAGGCTGCGCAGCGCGTGGGCCTCGCACCGGAGGAGATCTCCCGCGCGCTGGCGAGCTACGTGCGCTCCATCCTGTCGGGCGATTCTCGCTACGACCGTTTCGTCAACGGCGCCCGGGCGGCGCTTTCAGCCGAAGAGCAGCACGGTCTTCAAGTCTTCCGCGGGAAAGGCAACTGCACCGCGTGTCACGTCGGCCCGAACTTCTCCGACGAGAAGTTGCACAATACGGGCGTCGCGTGGCATCCGTCGCCCCCTTCGACAAGCTCAGGTCAGCCGGCCGGCTCGGGCCAGGCGGGCATCTTGGCTGATCCGGGTGCGGGACGAGGCGACTTCAAAACGCCCACGCTCCGCGAGGTCGGGCGCACCTCCCCGTACATGCACGACGGCAGCATTTCCACGCTGGAAGACGTGGTCGACTTCTACGACCGCGGCGGTCGCCCGAACCCCAGTATCGATCCGGAGATTCACCCGCTCCATCTGATGACCGACGAGAAAGACGCCCTGGTCGCGTTCCTGAAGGCTCTCTCAGGAACGATCCGTGCCGGGGTGAAATGAACGACTCTGTGCGCGCCTGAGCGGCCGCCCTGTGTAACTCCCAGTGTAGCGAACCGGTCGACCCGGGACAGAACGGAACAGCGCGCGGGTCAGAAACTCGGTGTGGTCAGTGATCGGTTATCGGGTTGGACTCCGGAAAACAGTCAGAACGCGAGAATTCTGGCCAGATTTTGCAGATTTCGAGGTGCGCGAGGCCGCGAAAATATAACCGTCTTGGTATAACCGATCCAGACGTTTTCAAGACCACCGCCATCGACCACTCGGCCATCCCTCCGCGTCGAAAAACTCGCCAGAATTCGCGCGATCTGCCGACGTGGAACCGCGAACCCCCCGAGTGTAACCGGAAGTGTAACCATTCGCGGCTCGTGGATAGGTGTCGTGTGGCACATGGAGTTTGTCGCCACGTCGACACGCTGCCACGATCCACTCGACGGAGGGAGGTGAGCGCGCGGGTGTGCGCGCTCAGCGCACACCCACATATCGCACTCCAGATCACGATAGCCGCGACGGGTCCAGCGCGTTGGAGCCGTGAACCTGAAATCCGCAGCCGGCCTCGATGTTCAGGCCAGAGCTTTTCCGTATAGCGCGAGCAAACGGCTCCATGCCTTCTCGGCCTGTGACTCGTTGTAGACCCCCGAATCCGGAGGGCACCAGCCGTGCGCGGCGCCCGCGTACACTTCGATTTCCGCGGGCAGATTCGCCTTGGCGAACGTCTCCTTCAGCACGTTCTTCTCATTGGGCGACCGCATGTCGTCGTTCGCGGCGATCGCGACGAGGAGCTGCGCCTTGGTCTTTGCGGCCTGAAGATGTGGACTGTTCAGCATATCGGTCACCAGTCCGCCGCCATGGAAGGAGGCGATCGCGCCGACGCGATCGGGCACCGCCGCCGCGGTACGAAACGCAATCGGGCCGCCCATGCAATAACCCTGCGTGCCCATCTTCCGGTTCTTGGCAACCGAAGATTGCCGGTCCAGCCACCCGATGAATGCCTTCGCATCGGTCATCTGCGTCGTCTCGTTCAGAGCCTGCGCGAGCGGCAGCAGCTGCGGGATTGCGGTGGCGGCGCCGGCTTCCGCGGTCGGGGCTTTCTTGACGCGATAGAACGGATTCACCACGATCACCGAATAGCCCGATTCGGCGAGCCGTTTGCCCATCTGGCGGAACGCGGGCCGCAGCCCGAAGATGTCCGGCCACACGAGAACACCTGGAGCCGTGCCGCTCGCCGGGTGCACGAAGTAGCAGTCGGCGGTGCCGTCCGGCGTCATCACGTTCACCTCCGATTCAGTCACCGCGACCGCGTTCGCGACCTTCGGCAGCATCATCACCATGCCCGCTCCCAAGAGGGCGCCGAATTGTCGCCGTGTCACCAATCCGCGCGCCTCGTACTCCTGCCGATCCTGCTCAAAATGATCCTGATCGCACATATTGACTCCTTGTCTACGATTGATCGCGCAGCAGCCCCGCGCACATCAGTTACGAAAGTCGTCCCATGCGGCCCGCCAATTCAGTATTGTCTGGATATCTTGAAGGTGCCTTTCTGATTCCCCTGTGTGTAGGTGCCGACCAACGAGCGGCCTAGCCATGTCAGGTTTTCGAATTTTCCGTCGAGGACAACGCTGGCCGCACCGGCGCCGCCTTCAATGTGCAAGGTCCAGGCGTCCAGGTTGAGTTCCGCTTTTGTGATGGGAACAGCTCGTCGTCCTGGATTGATGGTACCAACGATCGCCCCGCCGTCCCAATCCATCAGAACCAGCAGCCTGTTCTGCGCGCCCGCATTTGCACCCCATTCACCGAGAAAGATCCCTTTCGCTGGATGCCCATGGCCCCACTCGGCACCGGCATTCCCGGTTCCCGTGGCGCCTCCCGTTCTCCTGACGTAGCCCTCCTGGTACCGGTTGTTCGACTGGCACATGTATTCCTTCATCGCCCAATCCGATCCCCAGGCCAGATCCTGAGCAACGATCCAGGGTCGTGTGTAGGCTCCAGGATCATCAATCGTGGCTTCGATATGGAGATTGTTCATGCTGGTGCGCGTGAATCTTTCGATCACGTGCAACTGGCTGGTATGCGGATCGCCGTCCTTGTCAATCCACGTGCCCTCATTGAACCCGATGGTATCGACAACCAGGGTCTCGCCCTCCCAGCGGCCGACCGAATGTCCCATGAAGGTCGGGGAGTCTTCGAGAACCGCTTTCGGCGGGTGCGCACGTCCATCCAGGAAGATCTCGCGCCACACGTGGCCTGGGAATTCC
>JAHFUJ010000159.1:8015-10424 GCA_023265105.1 Acidobacteriota bacterium | reverse complement strand
GTTCGCCAAATGAAGCAAGGAGATCGAACATGCAACGATACGCACCTTCCGTCGCCCTGGCCCTCGCGCTCGTCGTCTTTCCCGGCTCGTCGGTCGGTGGCGCCGGACCGATCAGCATCAAACTCGCGACGCTCGCCCCGATCGGCACGTCGTATCACCGGATTCTCCAGGAGATGGGCGAGAAGTGGAAGAAGGCGCCCGAGGGCGGCGTCACTTTGAGAATCTTCGCCGGCGGTACGCAAGGCAGCGAGGTCGAGACGGTGACCCGGATGCGCCTCGGCCAACTTCAGGCGGCGATGCTCTCGGTCGGCGGCCTGACCGAAATCGACCCGGCCGTCGCGGCGCTTCAGGAGATCCCGATGCTGTTCGGATCGCTGGCCGAAGAGGAGTACGTCCGCGAGAAGATGCGGCCGGAGCTCGAGAAGCGATTGCTCGCGAAAGGCTTCGTCGCTCTTTTCTGGGGCGACAGTGGCTGGGTGCGCTTTTTTTCGCGATCCGCCGCCATCCGGCCCACCGACTTCAAGGCGATGAAGGTGTTCGTCACCGCCTCGGGCGGCGCCAGGGAAATGGAGATCATGCAGGCGCTCGATTACCGGCCGGTCGCCTTCGACTGGGCCGACGCCCTGACACAGATGGAGACCGGCAACATCGACGCCGTGCCGACGGTTCCCATTCTGGCGCTCTCCAGCCAGTACTACCGGGTGATGAAACACATGACCCTGGTGAACTGGGTGCCGCTCGTCGGCGCGACCGTCGTCACAAAGCAAGCCTGGGACGCCGTTCCGCAGGCGACGCGTGACGCGCTCATCACGGCCGCCGCCGATGCGGGGAAACAGATCCAGGAGGCGAGCCGCCGCGAAAACGATCAGGCCGTCGAGACGATGAAGACCAAGCTCAAGCTCGAGGTGCACGAGGTCTCGCCTCAGGTCGTTCAGGAGTGGCGCAGGTTCGCCGAGAGCGTGTACCCGAAGATCCGCGGGCCGCTGGTGCCGGCCGACGTGTTCGATCAGGCGAAGCGGCTGGTCGAGGAGTACCGGGCCAGTCATGGGGCCGAATCGCAATGACTACAGCCGGTTTTGAAACTGGCTCTACCACACTGACGTTCGATATGGACCCGACGATTGGAACGATCGAAGCCGCCGACTCGGTGGCGGCCGCGCACCGCCCGCTCGTCCACGCGGTCGAAAACCTGGCGCTGTCGGTGGCCATCGCCGTCATGGTGATGCTGCCGCTCGTGGAAATCGTCCTCCGGCGAACGCTGCAGGTGGGCGTCGCCGGAGCCTCGCTGATCGTGCAGCATCTCGCGCTCATCGTCGGGATGCTCGGCGGCGCGGTCGCCGCGCGCGAGGGACGGCTGCTCGCGCTGTCGACGGTCGGCGAGACGGCGCTTGGCGGCCGGCTCAAGCCCCTCGCGCGGATCTTCAGCGGCGGGGTCGGCGCCGCAGTCTCGATATTCCTGGCCGTCGCCGGCTCTCAGTTTGTGCGGGTGGAGCGGGAAGTCGGAAAGATCCTGGTCTACGGAATTCCGGTGTGGACGATCGAGTTGGCGCTTCCGCTGGGATTCGCGGTCATCGCGCTGCGGCAGGTGCATCGAGCGTCGGAGGCGTGGCGGGGGCGCGCGGCCTGCGCGGTTCTCGCGGGCACAATAGTAGCGCTCGCTGCCGGAGCATCGGACGCAGCCGGCCGTCTGTTCATCCCGGCGTTGACCGTGCTGGCCGTCGCCGTGGTTTTGGGCGCGCCCGCCTTCGTGGCGCTCGGCGGCACGGCGCTGATTCTGTTCTGGTGGACGGGCGAGCCGATCGCCTCGATTCCGATCTCGCACTACTCGCTGGTCACCAACCCCTCGATCCCCAGCCTGCCGCTCTTCACACTGGCGGGCTACTTACTGGCCGAGAGTGGCGCACCGCGGCGGCTCGTGCGCGTGTTCGATGCGCTGTTCGGGCGGTTTCGCGGCGGGCCGGCTGTCGTGACGGTGCTCGTCTGCACGTTCTTCACGGCGTTTACCGGCGCGTCGGGCGTGACGATTCTCGCGCTTGGCGGACTGCTCCTGCCGATTCTCGTCAACGCGCGCTACTCCGAAAAGGACGCGCTCGGCCTTGTGACCGGCGCCGGCTCGCTCGGGCTTCTGCTGCCGCCGTGCCTGCCGCTCATTGTCTACGCGATCGTCGCGCGGATTCCGATGGAGGAGATGTTCCTCGGAGGCCTGGTGCCGGCCGTGGTCATGACCGCCGCCACGGCGTGGTGGGGTGTCGGGCGCGAGCCGAAGCGCGAAGTCGCCAGCCGACGCGTGTTCGACGCGCGTGAGGCACGCGCTGCCCTCTGGGACGCCAAGTGGGAGCTGCTGACGCCGGTCGTCGCCTTCGTCGCGCTGTTCAGCGGCCTCGCAACCGCCGTGGAGGCCGCCGCCGT
>JAHFUJ010000159.1:3271-7915 GCA_023265105.1 Acidobacteriota bacterium | reverse complement strand
GGCTGCTCGATGCCGTACACGGTGTCTCACGTCCGGTTGGGCAACACGATCGTGGTCAGCTTGTCAGGGCCAAACAGGCACTGGGAAGGCGCCGCGCTCGGTCTCGATGATCTGCCCGCGCTCTACAGTCAGATGATCCGGTCGGTGGTGACCGGCCGTCCCATGAGCGGGATGAACGTCGTCGATCGAACCAATGTCACTGCCTCTCAGGCGTCGCCGCTGCGGGTTCAGTCCGACTCGTTCGGGTACGCACGGCTTGGCTACAGTGGTCTTTTCGGCGATCGCAGCTACGGCGCCCCAGCGTTCGGGTTTGGCTATCGCGTCGAGCTCGACTCGTTTGGTGTCGACGTGTCGTTCTTCAACATGCAGGTCAACACGTCAAACAGTTACTACGCGTCATCGAATGGCGCTACCGCGGGATCCTTCCTGAA
Organism: Acidobacteriota bacterium; assembly: GCA_023265105.1. Classification (GTDB taxonomy): domain Bacteria; phylum Acidobacteriota; class Vicinamibacteria; order Vicinamibacterales; family CAVVIG01; genus JAHFUJ01. Next base: position 7,484 of record JAHFUJ010000159.1, on the reverse strand, counting down.
GCTCGAGGTGCTGCATTTCGTGAATCCAACGGCCAACGCTACGGCGTACTTTGGCGGAGGGGCCAGTTGGGGCAGTACCAACTTCGGAAGCTCCAGAAGCGTCGGTTCGGGCGGCACCAGTTACAGAAGCAATTGGCACGGCAGCGGCCTCCAGGGCGAGCTGACGGTTGGCTATGAATTTCCGCGAGCCAGCACACTGCGCCTGTTCGTGCAGGCGGATGCCGTGCTGCCTTTCTATAGAGTGACGGCTGAAACCATCACCTTTTCCAGAACAGCGCCCTTGGGCGCGGTCACCACCACGGGGCATCACTACTCGCCTTCGCTCGTCGTCTCGGCGGGCCTCGGTTGGCAGCGCGATCGACGCGGCCATCGATAGGTAATGGGCAGGTCTGAAGACCTGCGCTACGAGTACATGTTGTCGTGGCGCAGGACTTTACAGCCTGTGAAGAAACCGCTAACCGCCGAGACCGCCGAGACCGCGGAGAAGAAAATTCTAAGCATTCTCGGCGAACTCTGCGTGCTCTGCGGCAAAAACATCTGATTTTTTCACACGCTCTCAAGACCTGCGCCACGAGCGCATCAGTCGTAGCGCAGGACTTTAAGTCCTGCACTCGTCGTGGCGTTGGTCCTGCCTCCCCCGCATCCCGCTTAACCAGGCGCGAACAAGACGCCGGCCGCAAGTTTCCATTCCGGATCGAGCGCGCGTTTGACGCGCCGCATGTCGTCCACGCCGTGGCGGCCGTAGAGCTCTTCGAGCAGCCGCTGTTTGACGGCGTTGCGGCCGACGCCGTGCTCGGCCAGCGGCGACCCGCCGAGCCGGATCGCTTCGCGCCCGAACTCCAGGATCGCCTCCTTTCCTGATTCGACGTCGGCCATCGAGCGCGGGATCACGTTGGGGTGGAGGTTGCCGTCGGAGATGTGGCCCCAGATCGCGGCGTCGAGCCCACGCCGTGCGAACCCGGCGTCGTAACAAGCGAGGAGCTCGTCGAGGCGATCGAAGGGAACGATCATGTCCGCGGCCGTCTTTTCGATTCGCTCGTCGATGGTGCGCTTCGCGCGGCCGACCCGCTGATTGACGGCGTCGGCCACCGCCTCCCGGATCGCCAGCAATTGCCCGGCGCGCGCACGGTCGCCCGGCACGGCGATTTCGACATCGTCGAACACGCCCGCCTCGTCGAGCAGCCGGCAGAATCGGACGAGTGGTGTGTCCGGCGCGTTTGTCTCCCGGGCGCGCCCGATCTCGTCGTAGGCTTGATCGGCCCGCGTGCCAGGCGGCAGCTCGATCGTCACGAGCAACGCGATGGCCGTCGCCTTGGGACACACGAGGCCGTTGGCGCGATCGACGCCATCTTCGCGTAAGAGCGCAAGGCACCGCGCATCCATGTGCTCGATGGCGGAGACGTCGATCCCGCCGGCGTCCGCCGCGCGCCACGTGTCGCGAGCCGTGTCGCGCAGCCGCCGCACGAAGGCGAGCGCCGCGCGGCGATCGGTAAACGGCACGAACGCCAGACACATCGCGGGCCGGCGCGGCAGCACGCGAAGCGTGACGTCGGTGATGATGCCGAGCGTGCCCTCGGATCCGATGAACAGGTCGATCAGGTCCATCTCGCGATCGGCGAAGTAACCGGCCGCGAGCTTCGGAAGCCGCGGCATCCGGTACCTCGGCACCGGCACGCGCGCCGTCCGATCGGCAAGGACGATGTCGAAGTAACCGTCGGGGTGGGCGCGGGTCGCGCCGCGCTCGATGTCGAGCACGTCGCCGCTCGACAACACGACCGTCATCGCGCGCACCCAGTCGCGAGTCGTTCCGTACTTGAAGGTTGCGGCGCCGGCGGCGCTGGTGGCGACCGTTCCGCCGACCAACGCGCCGGCAAATGTCGGCGCCGGCGGGTAGTACCGGCCAGCCTGCTCCAACGCGGCGTCGAGGTCGGCGAGCGTCACGCCCGCTTCTACGCGAACCCAGTCGGACCCGATCGCGATGATGCGGTTGAGACGCGACGTGCTGACGAGGACGTCGCCCATCGGCGTGGCACCGCCGGTCAGCGACGATTGCGCGCCGATCGGCAGCACGGCATGCGAGGCTCCGAGCGCGTTGGCGACGTCGGCTTCGCTCGCCGCCACCACGAGGCCGCTCGCGTGCCCGCCGGGAAAATGGGCCGCGTCCTCCAGAAACGACGCGAGCATGTCGGGGTCGCGCCCAATGGCGACGTCACGCGACTCGCCCCGTGGGGCGCGCGCGCGAATCGACCAACCAGGCATGGCGTAGGCTCGGGCCGTGCCGACTTTCACGGCCCGCTAAGGCTGGCTCGTCGAGGCCGGCGAGGCGAGCGCTTTGATCAGTCGATACTGAAACTCCAGCCCCTCGAAGTACTGCTTGACACCGACGCGCTCGTCTTTGCCGTGCGCGCGGTCGTCGTCTACGTCGTGGAAGATCCCTTTGACGCCGTAGGTCGGGATGCCGGCATTGCGGAGATAGAGGCCGTCGGTGGCGCCGGGGCTCATCACCGGCACGACGATGACGCCTGGCCACATCGCTTTGGTGATCGATTCGATGGCCTGCATGACATCCGGCTTGAGCGGCGACGGCGCGCTCGGCGTTGCCTCGTCGACGAAGGACACGGCGATTGTCGGATCGGCGAGGACGGCCACGAGCTTCTGCTCGATTGCGGCGGGCGCCTCACCCGGAAGGATGCGGCAGTTGACGGTTGCCGTCGCGGCTTGCGGCAGCGCGTTGTTCGCGTGCCCGCCCTCGAGGCGGGTCGCGACGCACGTGGTTCGCATGAGCGCGTTGTAATAGGAGGACGCGGCCGCGAGGCGCGCCACCGCCTGCCGATCGGGCGTCGCCTGCGCGACGGCACGCATGTCGGCCGCGATCTTCGCGTCGGCCTCCAAGCCGGCCATCCGCTCGAAGTACGTGCGCGTGACCTGGCTCAAGCTGACGGGGAAGTCGTACCTGCCGAGGCGCGCCAGGCCGTTGGCGAGATGGTAGATAGCATTGTTCTTGACCGGGCGCGAGCTGTGTCCGCCGGGATTTTTCGATTCGAGGTGAAAATCCTGATAGACCTTCTCGCTCGCCTGCACTTCATTGATCAAATACTTGCCGTTCTTGATCTCGCCCGAGCCGCCTTCGTTGATGGCCAGTTCCGCGTCGATGAGGTTGCGATGATTTTTCACCAGCCAGTCGACGCCGTTGAAGTTGCCCCCTTCCTCATCGGCCGTCAGAGCGAGAATCAGATCGCGATCGGGTGTGAAGCCTTCCTGCTTCAGCCGGATCAGGTTCGCGGCGAGAACGGACGCCATCGCCTTGTCATCGCTCGTCCCGCGGCCGTAGAAGTAGCCGTCTTTCTCGAGAAATGTGAACGGATCGAACGACCAATCTTCGCGCTTCGCTTCGACGACATCCAGGTGCGCGAGCAGCAGGAACGGCCGGCGGGCGCCGGTGCCGCGATACCGGGCCACCAGATTGCCTTTCCGCGGATCCGGTCCGAGCACCTGAACGTCCGATGCGGGGAACCCGGCGGCCTTCAGCCGCGCCGCCATCGCTTCGGCCGCTTTGGTCGTGCTGCCCACCGAGTCGCTGGTGTTGATCTCGATGAGCTCTTTGAAAATCTCTCGGGCGCGCCCGTCGTTCGGCCCGGATTGGGCGAACACGTCCGGGAACAGGAGGACGATCGCGATCAAGGCGGCGACGACCAAGGGGCGCATGAATGCAGATTATAGGTCGAGAAGGTAGAGGGGTTCAGGGTTCCGGGTTCCGGGTTCTGGGTTCTTGGTTCTGAGTTCCAGAGTTTGGCATGATCCGTGCTGACTCTCGCGGCATGGGTGTAAGACGCTATGAGGATCTCGTTGCCTGGCAGCTTGCCCGCGAACTTGAACGCAGAGTCTTTGCATTTACTGCAAACACAGCGGCCTCAAAGGACTTCGATTACTGCCGACAGATCCGTCGGTCGAGCTCTTCGGCGCCGCGGAACATCGCCGAAGGGTTCGGGCGATATTGGCCCGCCGAATTTGCCCGGTTCATCAGAATCGCGAGAGGTTCATTGAACGAAACCAAGGACCATCTCGACGCGGGCCTCGAGCAACGATACGTTTCCAACGCGGAACACGGGGACATGAAGAAGTTGGCCGACCGAGCTCTCGGTGCGTGCACAAGATTGGCCCAGTACCTTGATGAAGCGGCTGAGACCTGGACCCAAACACGGCGTCGCTTTCG
>JAHFUJ010000159.1:0-3171 GCA_023265105.1 Acidobacteriota bacterium | reverse complement strand
TGAACCCTGAACCCTGAACCCTGAACCCTGAACCCTGAATTGATATACTCCGCCTGATGAAATTTGCGCCCGAGTACGTCGCCTGCGTGCTCAACGAAAATTTCGAGGACGCGAAAGAGCTGTTTCTCTCGCCCCTGATGGCGATTCATTACGCGCACCTGGTGATGCTCGCCTCGCAGCTCATCGTCTCGGCCGACGAGGCGCACGCGCTGCGCGCGGCGCTCGACTCGATCTCCCAGGCCGACATCCGCTCCACGAAATTCGATCCCGCGTGCGAGGATCTGTTTTATTACGTCGAGCGTTTGATCGTCGAGGCATGCGGCGACGGCGTGGCGGGACGGCTGCACACGGCGCGGAGCCGCAACGACATCGACATGACGATGTACCGGATGCGGCAGCGCGAGTTCATCCTCCGGCTGCTTGCGGCCAGCTTCGAGCTGCGCCGGGCGCTCCTCGACCTGGTCGATCGCCATCGCGACACGGTGTTTGCCGTGCACACGCACACGCAGCGAGCGCAGCCGACCACCGTCGCCCATTACCTGCTTGCCGTGGTCGAGCAGCTCGAGCGCGATGCACGCCGCCTGAACAGCGCGTACGAGGGAACCAATCGCTGCCCGCTCGGCGCCTGCGCGATCACAGGTACGGGATTTCCGATCGATCGCCAGCTCACCTCGGACCTGCTCGGGTTCGGCGGGCCGACGGGCAACACCTACGGCAGCATCGCCACCGTCGATTACCTGCTCGAAAGCACGTCCGCGGCGTCGGTGCTCCTCGCCGGGCTCGGCCGCTTCATCCAGGATTTGCTGCTCTGGTGCACGTCGGAGTTCAATTACGTGCGGTTCGGCGACGGATTCGTGCAATCGAGCAGCATCATGCCGCAGAAGCGCAACCCGGTCGCCATCGAGCACGCGCGCGCCATCGGCAGCAAAGCGCTCGGCCACGCGCAGGCGGTCCTCATGTCGGTCCACAACACGCCCTTCGGCGACATCGTGGATACCGAAGACGACCTGCAGCCGCTCGTCTTCTCGATGTTTGGCGATGCGACGCGGACGGTCAAGCTGGTGGCGGCGGCGATGGCCACGGCCGAGTTCGATGCGAAGAGGCTCGAAGCACGGGCCGCCGACGGGTGGACGACGCTCACGGAGCTGGCCGATACGCTCGTGCGCGATCACCACGTGCCGTTCCGCACGGCGCACGCGATTGCCGCGCGTCTGATCTCCGCGCGCCAGCAGGATCCACGACGGCCGCTCTCCGCCCTGGTGGCCGAGGCGTCGCGCGATCTCGCCGGCGCGCCGCTGGCGTACTCGGACGACGCGCTCGCCGAGATTCTGAGCCCGCGGCACTTCGTCAACGTCCGGCGTACTCTCGGCGGTCCGGCACCCGAGCAGACAGCGCGCGCCGCCGAGGCGTCGCGGGCCGAGCTGGCGGCAGACGAGCTCTGGTGGAAGAAGGCGACCAACGCGCTCGCCGACGCCGAGCGCCGCCTCACTGAGCGGAGCGCCAGCTTGTGAACCACCATCAATCCGACATGACCCGCACCTACGTCCAGGTGATTATCGTCGAGGCGGCGATCATCATCGCGCTTCTTGTCTTCGGCCGGCTCTTCTCCTGATTTTCATGCGATCTCTCGACTGGGCGGTCGTCGTTTGCTACCTCGTGTGGATCGTCTACGACGGCCTGCGCCGCTCGAAGGGGACCGACAAAGTCGACGGCTACTTCCTCGCGAACCGATCGCTGCCGTGGTGGGCCGTCGGGTTGTCGGTGATGGCGACGCAGATGAGCGCGGTGACGATTGTCGGCACGACGGGGCAGGCGTATGCGACCGGCCTCCGTTTCATCCAGTTCTACTTCGGCCTGCCGCTCGCGATGATCATCCTGTCGCTGACGGTCGTGCCGTTCTTCACCCGCGCGCGCGTGTATACCGCGTACGAGTATCTCGAGCGCCGATTCGACGTGCGGACGCGCTCGCTCGCGAGTTTCCTGTTCCTGATGGGGCGCGCCTTCTCGCTCGGCGTGACGCTCGCCGCCCCTTCCGTCGTCATGTCGGCGATTCTTGGATGGACACTGCCGGTGACAGTGCTCGTCATCTGCGTGCCGATGATCCTCTACACGACGCTCGGCGGCGTGCAGGCTGTGGCGTGGACCGACGTCAAGCAGATGTTCATCGTCGTCGGCGGGATGTCGGCGGCGGTGGCGATCCTTCTCTACGGCATCCTGCACCACGTCACCTTCGGCCAGGCGCTGCACCTGGCGGGCGCGACCGGCCGGCTGAAGGCGATCGACTTCAAGCTGGATCTGCGCGAAACCTACACGTTCTGGTCTGGAATGATCGGCGGCCTGTTCCTGATGTTGTCGTACTTCGGATGCGATCAAAGCCAGGTGCAGCGGTACCTGACCGCAAAGTCGATAGACGAGGCGCGCCAGTCGCTGTTGATGAGCGCGTTCGTGAAGATTCCGCTCCAGCTCCTGATCCTGTCGGCCGGCGTCCTCGTGTTCGTGTTCTATCTGTTTCAGACGCCGCCGATGCTGTTCAACCGCGGGTACGATGCGCAAGTGGCGGCCAGCCCGAGGGCCGCGGAGTACGGGGCGCTCGAAAAGGAGTTCGATTCGGCCGTCGCCGGCCGGCGTGACGCGGCGGCGCGCGACGATCGCGGGGCGTTTCTAGTCAGCGACGAGCGCGTCCGAGATATTCGCGGGCGGGCGGCGGGACTCGTCAAGCAGGCGACCGGCGACGAGCGCTACAACGACGTCAACTATGTGTTTCCGACTTTCATCACGACCCAGATGCCGATCGGGCTCGTGGGCCTGATGATCGCGGCGATTTTCGCGGCGGCGATGTCGGCAAGTGGCGGCGAGCTGAGCGCGCTGGCGACGGCGACGATCATCGACTTCTATCGCCGGCACTTCGTCAAGGAAGCGACCGACACGCATTACCTCATGGTGTCGAAGATCGCGACGATGTTCTGGGGTCTGGTTGCGTCGGTCGTGGCGATGTACGCAGCGAACCAGGGGTCGCTCATCGAGGTCGTCAACCGGTACGGATCGTTCTTCTACGGGTCGCTGCTGGGCGTCTTCATTCTCGCGATTCTCACCACGCGCGCGACGGCGCGCGGCGCGTTCTGGGGCCTGCTCGCCGGGATGGCCGTCGTCCTCACCGTCGCCTTCGCGCCA
>JAHFUJ010000452.1 GCA_023265105.1 Acidobacteriota bacterium | reverse complement strand
AACGTGGACGAATACATCCGGACGGCCAGGGGATAAGCTCGATCGGCCCTGCTATACAATTTCGCGAGTCGGAGGCGATATCGCATGAAGCCATCAACGTTCAGGCGACTGCTGATCACAGCGGCGGCCGGTGCACTCTTTCTCATCGTGAGTGACCCCCTGCTCGCTGAAGTGCTCGACAAGACGAAGAAGGTGTCGGGGATGACCGTTCACTACAAGGTGGTGCTGCCCGACGGCTACGATGCGGCGAAGGCGTATCCGGCGGTCCTCGCGTTGGGCGGCGGACCGCAGACCATGAACACGGTCGACAATATTCTCATGCGCAACTTCCGCGCGGAAGCGGAGAAGCGCGGCTACATCGTCATTGCGCCCGCGGCGCCGGACGCCGGCCTGTTCTTCGAAGACGGTGCGCGCATCTTCCCCGACTTCCTGAAGATGATCCTGGCGGACTACAAGATCCAGGACGGGAAGTTCCACATCGCGGGGCCGTCCAACGGCGGCATCGCCGCACTCCACGTCGCGGCCCTGAACCCGCAGTACTTCCTGTCGGTGACCGCGTTTCCCGGATACATGTGGCAGCCAAGCACGGCGAAACTGCAGGCGATTGCGAACCTGTGCGTGTTCATGTACGTGGGAGAACGGGACGAGTACATGTGGCACGACGAGATGAGGCGGGAAGCCGAGTTCCTCCGCTCGAAAGGTACCCTCGCGCGCTACACGGTCGAGAACGGTCAGCCTCATCGTCTCGAGACGCTCGCGGGCGCCAACGCCGGCCGGCTGTTCGATGGCTTCGAGCAGGCCAGGAAGAGCTGTCGCCAATGATCAGGAGAGCGCTGTTCGCGTTCCTGCTGTTTCTGACAGGCTGCACGGCGCGGACGGCCGGGTTACCCACTCTTACGACCACCGGCACGGCCGCAATCGACCGCATGTTCCAGAGCGCTGTCGAGAACGGAGAGATCCCGGGCGTCGTGGCGGCGGTGGTGAACAAGGATCAGATCCTGTATCTCAAGGCCTTCGGCAAACAGGATGTTGGCAAGGGCATTCCCATGTCGACGAACACGGTGTTCCGCATCGCCTCGATGACCAAGCCGGTTACGTCTGCGGGCATCATGATGCTCTACGAACAGGGCAAAGTTCGGCTCGACGACCCGGCCGGTGACTATCTGCCCGCATACAAAGGGCGCGAGGTGATCGCGACGTTCAACGAGAAGGATGCGACCTACACGACGCGGCCGGCGAAAGGCGAGATCACCATTCGACACCTGCTGACGCACACGTCGGGGTTGAGCTACGACTTCACGAGTCCCACGGTGCTGGCGATTCAGGCGAAGACCGGTCGAGATCCGAAGGACCTGCCGCTCCTCTTCGATCCGGGAACACGATGGACGTATTCGCCTGCCACGGCAGTTCTCGGCAGCATCATCGAAAAGATTTCCGGACAGTCTCTCGAAGCATGGGACCAGGCAAGAATCTTTCGACCGCTCGGGATGGTCGACACGAGTTATACGCCCGCTCCGGACGAGGTCGCGCGGCTCGCCACCATTCATCAACGCGACGCAACCGGCCTGACAGAGAATCCGAACCCCGCGCAATTCACACCGAGCCTACGAGGGGATGGCGGGCTGGTGTCGACTGCGGCGGATTATTCAGCGTTCGTGCAGCTCCTCCTCAACGAGGGTCGCTGGCACGGGCAACAGCTCCTCAAGCCGGAAACCATCCGTCTGATGACGAGCAACCAGATTGGCGATGTTGTTGTCGAGACAATGCCCGCCGCGCTGCCGCGTCGGTCGGCGGTGTTTCCGTTTGGAGCCGGCAAGGACAAGTTCGGCCTCGGATTCCAGATCACGATGACAGACGGCGCTCGCACCCATGAGCGAGGCGCCGGCAGTTACACCTGGGCAGGCATCAACAATACGCACTTCTGGGTCGACCCGAAGCATGGAATCGGCGTCGTGATCCTCACACAGGTGCTGCCGTTTTATAACGAAACCAGCATGGGCGTGCTGAAGCGATTCGAACGATTGATCTACGAACATCTCAGTTGACACTCGTCAACGCCGGAGGAACTCATGCGACTCACAACTGGATTGCTTGCGGCTGTCGCGTTGACGGTGTTTGCGTCATTCGCGTTTGCGCAGAAATCGTCGACACCACCGCCAGGGCCCGCCTTCGAGTATCTCGGCTCGTTCCAGGTTCAGACGGGGACACGAACGGTCGTCGAGAACGGGCCGCAGGGGACGCGGACGATCGTCCAGGTCAGCGGCGGCCGCTTTGAAGGGCCACGCCTGAAAGCGTCGGTGCAGGCGCCCGCCGGCGACTGGATCACCAACCGCGCCGACGGCAGCTACCGTCTCGACGTGCGGCTTACCCTGCGAACAGACGACGGAGCGCTGATTCTGGTCACGTACAACGGCATTGGTCAGACGACGCCCGCCGGAGCATCACTGAGGGCGGCGCCGACCTTCGAGACCGGAGATCAACGGTACACATGGCTGACGAAGCTGCAGGCCGTTGCCGTCGGTGAGCGCGTCGGCACCGACGTGAAGTACGACGTGTATGCGCTGAAATAGAGCGCAGCGCGGCGGGGCGCCGCCGCCGCACCAAGCGAGCCGTGAAGGAATCGACGATCCGCAACCTGCCTCCGATTCACATCGAAGGGCACCG
>JAHFUJ010000451.1 GCA_023265105.1 Acidobacteriota bacterium | reverse complement strand
CGTCGGAAGACGACACGCGCATCGGCCCGATCAAGGGCAGACTCGTCGCCCTGATCTCACTGGTGCTCTGGTCCGGCGTTGGATGGGGCGGTCGATGGATCGGGTTTTCGTGACCGAACCCCGTCAGCGCGATGACGCTGTAGCTGTAGCGGACTTCGATGGCAACCTCCTGCGAAGCTTTATTTCTTTGCTGGTGCGGCCGATGGCGCTCCCGTTCCCGCCGCTCCAAGGAACAGCGTCCGTCCATCGGGGAGCGTGAGATCGCGGCCGTTCGCCCGCAGCGACCCGTCCTTTGACTGATACCCGTCGACCAGGATCTCCGTACCCGGCAGCAGGGACGCCTTCGTGAAGCCTCGCCGCAACAGCGTGTTCGGCGTGCCCGCTTCGACCATCCATTCATCCACCGTCCCGTCGGGCTTCTTCACATCAACGTAAATCCAGGCGTGGGGGTTGACCCACATCATCTTCGTGACGGTCCCCTTGAACTTGACAGGCTTGTTCGCGTCGAACTCGGAGGCAAATGCGTGATGGGCGGAGAGCGTCTTCGCACCCGGTGCCAGCAGGAGTCCGACACTTACGACGGCCGCGCAGAGCGTTGTTCGCATCGCGTTTACCTCTTGCCTTCCTGGGCTGCCGCACTTTTCTCCCGAGTGCGAGCGCCACTCAGGAGGTGCACAATGTCGAAATTGTCTTCATGACACATGTACTCGTACATCTGCTCCGGATCGATCTTCGTCCACGGAATTACCGCGGTCCAGGGCTTGGTCCACGTGGTCGGATCCGAGATGGTGAACTCGTAGTTGACGGTGTCGGCGGCGACGCGCGTAAAGCGCTCGGTGATCTTGTAGGTCTCGGGATTCGCTCCCTGATACACCACGCCATCGTCGGTCCGGAAATTCGTCGTCTCGATCACGAGGGAGTTGCCCTCCCAACGGCCGCGCGTATCGCCCAGCCACTGGTGGAGGGTCTTTCCGATATGCGGGCGCCCGTCCATGGGGATGATGCGCGCGCTGTGAATCATTTCCGGCGCGATCACCACGTAGCCCGGACTCTGGAAGATCTGAAAATCATTGTTGTAGATCGTCGGCAGGTACGGTGGTGAATCGGTCCGGATGATGCAGCGCACCGGCAGCGAGAGCTCCTCGGGATTGTTCGGCATGCCCGCATTGAAGCGCGCGGCCGCCGCGGCTCTCTCCGCCCTGGTCTTCTGTCTCTCCGGGCTCAAGGGCACCGTCGGAGGCAGCCGCCCATCGGCCGGGTCGACAATCAATGACGTCCGGTGGTCGGACGTAATCTTCAACCTCCGCGCGTCCATCCAGTGCTCGTTGTACGCGCGGTTGACGTCGACTTGCGCACCGCCGTCACGGCGGTCACGCGACAGATCGTATGCGAGCTCCTCCTGGAATCTGCCCGCTTCCTCATCGGTGAGCACGTCGGCCCCCGCGCGAGTGCCGGGACGCTGCAAGGGTGTGCTCGTGGCGTCGTTCCACACGCCCTGCAGATCCGGATCGCCCCACGGTGTTTTGGTCGGTGTCCACGCCTTTGCGGTCGGCGACGCCTTCGCGGCGGGCGCCTTCGTGGTCTGCGGAGGTTTAGACGATCCTGATCCACCCGTCTGTGCAGTCGTGAGCGCAGCCGGGATGGCCGCTGTCACGGCCGCCACGATGAACAGGGACGAGAGCCATTGACGATTCATGGGCGCCTCCGCCTTACCTGCGCCGGGTCCGCGTCGCGGAACCCGGCCTACTACTGTTTCTTGAACTTCCCGTACAACAGTTCTTCAGTCCAGGGTACGCACTTGAATTCCAGCGGCTGGACGTTCTTCTCCACCCGACGATACAGCGGGAAGCTGATCTGCCAGGGTCGCGTGAATACGTTCGGATCCTCGATCGTGGCTTCGTACATCATGTGATAGGGGCTGAGGGGGGTGTAGCGTTCAACCACATGGAGCGCGTCGCTGTGAAAATCGCCGGCCCGGTCGAACCAGGTTTCCTCGCGCTGCCCCGTCACATCCACGACCAGAGTATCCCCCTCCCAGCGCCCGCGTGACCAGCCCATCCACGTATCAGTGGGCGCCTCGCCTTTCCAATCCATCCGGATGGTTCGCGTTGCGGTCGTGAATTCGTAGGCGATCAGGATGTAGGGGCTTGACCCCTGCACGATCTGAAATGGAAACGGCATGTACGTGGCGCGAGGGACGCCTGGCATGTAGCACTTGAACTCCGGGTCGCCGAGCGCATGCCATCTCTTGTCGTTGCTGACGTCAACCTTCGTCCGATTCTCGAGGTTCTGCTTCTTCGTGGCCAGCGCCGACGGCTTGTACGGAATCTCACCGCCCTCCACCACGCTCTGCCCCGCGGGCCATCCGCCGTACGCGCCGAGGATCTCGGGATGCGGTCCAGGCTGCGCTTCGTGATCCTGAAGGTCGATATTGGCCGTCACAAACGCCTGCCACACACCGTTCAAATCGGGATGGCCGTCGGCCAGACGGGGCGCTCTGTAGGCAGGGAAGGGAGAGGCCTGACGCGCAGGTGGAGCCTGTTGCCCTGCGATGGGCAACACGGTAAGCCAGAAGACGGCCACTACGGCGGCCGTCCCAAGCGCTGTCATCACGTGCCCAAACCGGGTACGCATCTGAATCTTTACCTCGAGGCTGGCGGATTGTAGCA
>JAHFUJ010000450.1:2299-2685 GCA_023265105.1 Acidobacteriota bacterium | reverse complement strand
CCCGCTCGCGATGTTCCATCGCGGCGAGCCCTTGGCGCTCATGCCCTTCACGTTTTTACGCTGAAGGTCCGGCTAAAGCCGGACACTACGTACGACATAAATGCAACCACGAGGACACGAAAACACGAAAGAGAAGAGGTTTACTTCGTGCCTTCCTGTTTTCGAGGTTGCATTCTAACCGACGACTTTCCGCAGCGCCTCCCGATTGATCTCGATCTTCATCCGCTGCTTCGCCTTGGCCATGTAGGCGCTGAAGAAGCGGTTGCGACGGTCGGTGAGCATCTCCTCGCGGAACTTGTCCTTCGCCGACTCCACTTCCGCGGGCGTCACTTCCTTCTTGTCGAGGACCTTGATGACGGCTGTGCCGTTGTCGGTCGCGATCGGAT
>JAHFUJ010000450.1:0-2289 GCA_023265105.1 Acidobacteriota bacterium | reverse complement strand
GACGGCGCCCACCGCCAGCGTGAAGGCGACGTCTTCAACCGCGGGCGCGTTTCCGAGGTCGGGAATCGGTGAGTCGCGCGTGATGAGCTCGGTCGTCTTCGCGTCGACCCCGGCGGCCTTCGCCGCCTTCTCGAAGTCGGGCGCGCCCTTCAGCTTCGCGGCGACCTCCGCCGCCCGCTGCTTGCTCAAGTCCCGCGCCTTCTGTTTGATCACCTCGTCGCGGACGCGCGCCTTCGCTTCCTCGAGCTTCGGCAGGTAAGGATCCTGCTTGGCGACGAGGGTCTCGAACGCGAACCCGCGCGAGGTACGGACCGAACCGCTGACCTCGCCCTGCTTCATGTCGAACGCGCGACCCGCCGCTTCCGGCGACGGCCCCAGGCCGAGAATCGGCTCGTCGGACGCGAAGAAGCCCGAGTCCTGCACCGTCAACCCTTGCGCCTTCGCCACCCTGTCCAGATCGGCCGGCTTGCTGATCTGCTGTTCGAGGTTTTGCGCGAGATCGGCCGCCTGAGCCTGCGCGCGCTCGTACGCGAGCTGGTCGGTGAGCTGCTGCCTGACGTCGGCGAGCGTGCGCGTGGTCGCCGCCTTTTTGTCGACGAGCTTGATGATGTGATAACCGTACTGCGTCTTGATCAAATCGCTCGTCTCTCCAGGCTGCATCGCGAACACGGCCTGATCGAACTCGGGCACCATGCGGCCCCGACCGAAGTAGTCGAGGTCGCCGCCGTTTTTCGCGCTCGCCTCGTCTTCCGAATACTTCTTCGCGAGCTCAGCGAAATCGGTGCCGGCCTTCGCCTGCTTCAGCACGCCTTCAACCTTCGCCTTCACCGCGGCGTCGTCTTGCCCGCCGGTCTTGAGCAAGATGTGGCTCGCGCGCACTTGTTCGGGCGTTGTGTACTGTTCGATGTTGTTGTTGTAGGCTTTGTCGACGTCGGCCGGCGGCACGACGACTTTCGCGCGCAGCGGGTCGACGTCGATCAGCAGGTACCGGATCTTCCGCTTCTCCGGAATCTTGAAATCGGCCTTGTGGGCGTCGAAGTAGCTTGCGACGTCAGCGTCGCTCGCGGTCGCCTGCGCCCTTAAACTGTCGGTCGTGAAGCTGACGACGCCGAGCTTCACTTTGTCGTTGCGGCGGCGGTATTCCTGCTCGAGTTCTTTGTCGGGAATCGACAGCCAGGCGGTCAGCGATGTGCGCAGCTTCTCGACTGTGAGGCTGCGGCGAAGGCCGTCCTCGAACTCCGAGGGCGTCATGGGCGGCCGCTGCATCCGCAGCAGCTGCTGATAGCGCTGATCGCCGATGAACCGGCCGTTTTCCTGAAACACCGGCGTCGCGAAGATCCGCTGGCGCACTTCTTCGTCGCCAACCTCGACGCCGAGGCGATCGGCCTCGGCGAGCGATGCCCGTTCGTCCACCATCTGCTGGAGAATCTGCTGCTCGATTCCGAGCTGTTTGAGCAGCTGCTCGCTCATGTTGCCGCCGTACGCCGAGCGGTAGGCCTGCAGCTGAGCGTCGTAGGTGCGGCGGAACTCCCCACCCGTGATCTCGTGGCCCTCGACTTTGGCGATCGTGTCGCCCGACGCGGCGTCGGCGCCGCTGCCGCGCAGGAAGTCGGGGATATAGAAGATGACAAAGGCCAGGCAGACGAGGGCGAGGCTCCATTTGAGCCAGTTCCTGTGCCGGCGCATCCTATCGAGCATGGTCATTGGTGCACCCTAGGAAGCGGTCAGCTATCAACTATCAGCTTTCAGCGTACCTCGACCGGGCTGACGGCTGAGAGCCGATAGCTGATAGCTGATAGCTCGTGTGAAACTGTCATGCTATGCCATGAAGTTACGGCCTGGCAAGCAGTTACCGCCTTCCGTGTGGTATATTTACCATGTACAGAAGAACTTAGTCCGGCTGAAGCCGGACACGACGAAATGTCTTCAGCGGGTCGAGCCACCAGTGTGCCCATTAACTCCGGTACTCGAAGAGGCGTGACTGATCGGGCGCGGCCCCCTGTCGCGCTCTATCAGGCGGTCGGCTCGGTCGGAAAACGCGGCTCGAAACTGCGGCGCGCAAGTGAGATTCCGTTGGACGCGCCGGGGCTCGATCTGGCGATGAGGCTGCGCGTCTTTCAGCGCGCGCTCCGAAGCCGCGTCGAACGCCGCGAGGCGTTACTCGACATCGTCCGCGCGGTCAACAGCACCCTCGAACCGCCCAAAATTGCCGAGCTCATCGTCGAGCGTGCTGCTACGTGGGTGCCAGCGCCCTGCTGGGCGGTCGTGTCGTCGGACTTATCCATGCTC
>JAHFUJ010000158.1 GCA_023265105.1 Acidobacteriota bacterium | reverse complement strand
TCCTCCATGTCTCGCGAAATTGTATTTCGCAGCGGGGCCGCATCGGGTATAACTGTGCGATGAAAGCCAAGAGACTGGCCTGCGCAATCTGGTTCGTCGGTCTGCTGTCCGTTCCTGGCAGTCTGTCCGCGCAATCCGCGACGACGCTGCCGGCGGTGATTCCGATCTTCCCGCTTCCCGACGTGGTGCTGTTCCCTGACGTCTCGCAACCGCTGCACATCTTCGAACCGCGTTACCGAGCGATGGTCGCCGATGCGCTGAAAGGTGACCGTCTCATCGGGATGGTGCTGCTGCGACCAGGGTACGAAGCGGACTACGAAGGACGGCCGCCCATCTACCCAATCGGCAGCGCAGGCGTCATCACGGCTGCGGAAGAGCTGCCGGACGGACGCTTCAATATCGTGCTCCGCGGCGTGGTGAAATTCCGCGTGACCGGCGAAGATCAGAGCCGGCCCTACCGGCTTGCGCAAGTGAATGCGATACCCGAGCCGCCGGCCGATCAGGAAAAGATAGTCCTCCACGGACTGCGACAACGGCTGGAGACCTTGGCCGCTGAGTTCCTCGGCGTGGAGCCGAGGATCCCACCGGAAATCGCGGATGGAGAGGTTATCAATGCGCTCGCGCAACACCTCGACCTCAGCGCGATGGAACGTCAGGCATTGCTCGAGCGGCAGGGCGTGGTCTCGCGTTCGCAAGCGCTGATCGACCTGCTGGAGATGAAGGTCAACGCTCCGCGCTGAGTGAAGATCAGGTCAGCCGCTCATGACGTCATCTGCGCGGCACCCAGGCCCGCCGCGCGGCCAGTGGCCCATGCCCAAAAAAAGTTGTACCCGCCGATGGGGCCGAAGGCGTCGAGCATTTCTCCGCACAAGAAAAGACCCTTATGTTTCCGGCTCTCCATCGTCCTCGGGTCGATCTCCGAAAGGCTCACCCCACCACCGGTGACCTCGGCTTTCCTGTACCCTTCATCTCCCGTCCACGGCAGCACTCCGCGCACGAGGGTCTCTATCAATCGGAGCCGCTCGTCACGACTCAGATTCGAGAGCGGTCGCCCTCGTTCCACTCCCGCTACCTCGAGCAGCGCCCTCGCAAGTCGATCCGGTAGCTCGGCGCTGAGTACCCCCAACACCGTCCGAGCACCGCGCGGACGGAGCGCCGACTCCCAGTCCTTTTCGTTGAGCGGCGTCCACCGCACCACGATGCGCGCCGGAGACGAGGTCTCGGTGCGGGAGCGCACCGCGATGTGGGACACATCGAGCACCGCCGGTCCGCTGTAGCCACCATGGGTGAAGAGGAATCCTCCCGTTGCGGTGGCCGCCATCTTGCCCGCGCGCGCCGTGAGCGTCACCGGCAGCGATATTCCCGCAAGCTCACCGAATGGAGCCGGCGTTGCCGTGAGGGGAGTGAGAGCTGGGTACGTTTGTCGCACGGTGTGTCCGAGTTGTTCGGCGCCGCGGAGGCCGCCGCCATCGCTGCCTGTGGCCGGCACAGACAGGCCGCCGGTTGCCACGATCACCGCGTCCGCGTGCAGCGCCTCCTGCCCCTGCCGGTCTATTCGCCATCCACGTCCGGACGGTGCGAATCCGGTCACGACGGTGTTCGTCAGGAGCGTCACGCCTCTCTGTCGTGCGAGCGCCAACAGTCGATCCCGTACGTCCCTGGCACGCCCCGTGGCCGGAAAGAGCTTCCCAGATTCCGTTTCCTCCACGAGTGGGATGCCGACCTCGCCTTCGAAGAAGGCCATCTGCTCGTGCAGCGGCCACGAGCGCACAAGCTTATGGAGCACGTGCAGTGAGGAGTCGGTGACGAATCGGGATTCATCGATCCGTGCGGGAAGGATATTGCATCGGCCGCCGCCGCTGATGAGAATCTTGCGTCCGCCATCGCGCGTGCGCTCGAGGAGCACCGTCTCGGCACCGGCGGACGCGGCAAAGATCGCCGCCATCGTCCCGGCTGCGCCCGCGCCGATGACGACGATCCGGCTACCCTTCCCTTCGATGGCGCCGTTTGTGGTCCACACGCGAAAAGACGATACACGATCTGAAATCTTTCCCATCGGTTGATTTCCAATAATATTGGAAATACAATGAGGGTATGGGAAAGGTCACCGCGGCGATCAGAGTGGCGGACGAGGTGTGGATTGCAACCGCCCTGTTGCACCGCGAACATCCCGGGGCGGCTGATTTCAGCTTGAAAGAGATCGAAGCCCGCTTGGTGCGCGCAGGACTGACCGATGACAGGCGGCCGGGCGTGTACCCTCACCTGTCGGTCCATTGCGTTGCGAATCGTCCGCCAGACGGGGGCCGCTACCGCATGCTGTTCGAAACCGCGCCATCCCGCCGACGCCTGTTTCGTCCGGGCGATCCGTATCATCCGAAGCGCGAAGGCGGAAAGGTCGTGCCGGACCGCGCCGAGATCCCGACCAAGTATCACGTCTTACTGGATTGGTACGAGCGTGACTGGGCATCAACCTCGCCCGCGGATCCACTGCTCGCATTGGCCGCACGCCACCGCGATCTCTGGAAAGCAGTGGACCCTGACGACTACGTCCGACAACTTCGCGAGGGTTTCGAGTGACACGCGTCTTTTGGGACACCAACGTGTTCGTTTACCTGTTCGAAGGCGGAGAGTTCGCGGCGCGTGTGAAACAGGTGCGGTCGAGAATGCTCGACCGTGGGGATCAGTTGGTCACCTCAGCGTTGACTTTGGGAGAGTTACTGGTCAAACCTCGGGAAAAGGGCGAAGCAGCCGTTCGCGATCACGACGCGACCATTCGACAGATCGCCACGATTCTTCCCTTTGATGCCTCGTGTGCGCCGCGCTACGCAGCGATTCGCGCCGACCGCACCGTCAAGGCGCCCGATGCGATTCAGCTCGCGTGCGCGGCGACCGCTGGCGTCGATCTGTTCATTACGAACGACGACCGTCTCTCGAGGAAGCACGTGCCGGATGTGAAGTTCATCACGTCACTCGAACGCGCGTACCTCTAGTCTCCCGGCCCTGGGTGTCCGCCTGACCGTTCTGACGCCGCGTTCGCACGAGACGCCCGGCGCACCGAATAAGCCGCGCGCGTCGTGACATGATCGCACACAGTAGAGGATGCTATGACACCTGCCGGCGGGCTCTCGCGCCTTCACCAGATATCGATGCGCGCCCACGACATCGAGCGCGCGGTGCGCTTCTATCGCGACGTCCTCGGTCTGCCGTTCCTCTTCGCCGCCCCGCCGCGCCTGGCATTCTTCGATTGCGACGGCGTGCGGCTGATGCTGTCCACTCCGGAGCCGGGCTTCGATCACCCGGGCTCGGTCCTCTACTTTGCCGTGGAAGACATCCGACACATGCGCGACACACTCGCATCGCGCGGCATCGCCTTCCGGACGGAACCGCACAAGATCGCCACTCTGGCCGATCGAGAAGTCTGGCTCGCCGACTTTGAGGATACCGAGGGCAACACGCTGGCGCTGATGTCCGAGCCGCGACTCCGCCTGTAGCTCGCTTGCGGCGGGCGATCATGCACGCGTACAAAAGAGATGCGCCGCGCGGGTCAGCACCCGTGCGCACGTGATGACCGAGTCGAGGTCCACCCATTCGACAACTTCATGGGCGCCTCCTCCCGTTGGACCATAGTTCACGGTCGGAATTCCCGCTTCAGCGAACACGGCCGCGTCCATCCAATACCCCACGCCGGCGTCATCCGGCAAACGGCCGGTGACGTGCTCGATCGCCCTGCGGACACTATTGGCAATCGGAGTGTCGGCGTCGCACTTCAGCGGCGGTCGATCGAAGAAGCATTCAACGGTGGCGTCTTCCGACACGCGACGGACGACCTCTTTGAGTTCTCGCCGGACATCAGCGATGGCTTCGCCCGGCAGCGTCCGCCGCTCAACCTCGAGCTGACATTCCGGGGCGTACGTCGAGAGCCCTACCCCACCGTTGATGAGGGCGCAGTGGAGCGACGCTGGACCGACGAGCGAATCGATTCGGTTTCGGAGCTCCGTTCGATCGAAGTCCTCCAACGCCGAAATGACTGAGGCCATCTTCGCGATCGCGCTGACGCCAAGATCCCATCGACTTCCATGTGCGGCCCGACCGCGAGTCGTCACTCGCGCCCACAGGAATCCCTTGTGCGCGAGAATCAGACGGCCATCGGCCGGCTCCGTGACGACGCAGCCATCGGCTCGATGGCGCCGGACAAAGTCCATCGCGCCGACGCTGGCGTACTCCTCATCGGCCACGAGCGCCACTGTGACGCGGCCGGCCAGGCGTTCTTCCGCGAGGATGGCAGCCGCCGTCATGACCGCGGCCGCACTGCCTTTCATGTCGTAGCTTCCGCGGCCGTACACCCGGCCATCTTTCAGCGTGGGCTCGAAGGGCGGGATCGTCATGCCGGCGGTCCCGACGGTGTCGAGGTGGGCACACAGCACCAGCACCGGCGTTCCACTGCCCACTTCGGCGACGACGTTTGGTCGATCCGGGGCCGCCTCTTCGATCCAGGCACGGACGCCATTGGCGTTCAGCCAGTCGCACGCAAATGATGCGATGACGCCCTCTCCGTGTCCCTCGTCGGGCGCAATCGATGGATTCACCGACGGGATCCGAATGAGCTCGCGCAGTACGTCAAGGACCACTGACGCAAGCGGCACCTCGTGCATCATGACGAGCTGCTCGACAGCCTACGTTCGCCCCCGGCGCCGATGACGCCGAGACTTCACACGCGTGCGGATTGTAGGCGAAAATGTCGGCGGTTGCTCGCGTTCTTCGTATGACTGATACAACGCCTCAAACATCGTGATCCCTGCGCTCAGCAGCGCCTGGTCATCGGTGTACATCCGCCGGAGTCCCTCAATCATTCGGCCGACCGCGGCTTTCTCAGGGACGTTGTAGGTGTTCTCCTTCAAATCGAGGTCGTGAACCATCCGGCCGAGCCACGCGACGGCCGGATCCTTGACGGCAAACCGCAGCGCGATCGTTTCGAACGTGCACGATGTCCCGTGATGCCCAAATTCGGCGCCGAACATATCAAACGGAATCATGGCCTCTTCCTTTGATGCGTCACCGAAGGCGAACGTCGCGTCGGGATCGATGAACCGCCTGATCAGCCAGGCCGAGGACATCCGATCGACACCCGGTCTCGATCGGGTCAGCCACACTCGGCCCTGGTAGCTCTTGACATCCGGCATCTCTGCCGACGCGTCGGCCCGTGTCGCCATAGAGTGGCCTCTCTTTGCTCGGCGGTCGAGCTCATCCAGGACGTGAGCCGCTTCATGCCGATGAGGCGCCTCGAAAAAATCAATGGCCTCCAGATCCCGGAACCGCTCGCGCAGCCGGCGCACCGATTGCACCAGTCGCCGGCGCGCCGTCCCGCTCGGCGCCCGTGAACGCCAGCGTTCGAGCATCGTGTGTGCCTGCCTTCGCATCGTGTGGAATTCCCGGCCGCGGGCGGCTCGAAACAGATCGATGATGTCCTGACGGGTCGCTGCATCGAGCGCCTCGGCGGCCATGACCATGGCGTGCCCGCCAATCGCGATGATCTCGGTCTTGATCCACTCGAAGTCCTCTCGCGCCTCGGCACGGTTTGGCAGCACATACGCGGAATGCTTCAGTGTCACCGCTCCAATCCGCTGCAGACGCCGCCACGCCTTGACGCGGGCGGGCGAATGCTTCGCCGGCAGTTGATAGAACAGCACAAGCCACGCGCTGCCTTCCGCACAAGGATTGGAAGGGCGCTCAACCGGATCGGCCATATTGACCATTTCATTGTAGCTGATATATACGTAACGTACACAATATGCGCCCGTCAAGTCCGACAGGCGAGCCTCACCTGACCGACAGTGGGCGGGATCTCTCGGTGCTCGGGGCGACGCTGCTGGCCCTCGGCCTTGGCGAGGAGTTGTGGCAGTCCTACCTGCCGGCGTACATCACAGCGCTCGGCGGCACGGCCGCCGCCGTTGGAGTGTTCGCCTCGTGTCGCGATCTGCTCGACGGGCTGTATCAGCTTCCCGGTGGGTGGTTCGCGGACCGATATGGCGCCCGACGCGCGGTCACCGTGTTCACAGTCTGTGCGCTGGCAGGCTACGCCGCCTATGCGCTCGCCTGGCGTTGGCCGGTCGTACTGATCGGGCTCGCCGGAGCGATGGCGTGGAAGGCCGGCGCGTTCCCCGCGACGTTCTCGCTCATTGGCGACCGACTGCCGCGCGGGGCTCGGGTGAGCGGCTTCACCGTCCAATCCTTGGCCGTGAGAGCTCCGCGTGTGGTGTCCGCGCCTTTGGGTGGGCTCCTTGTGTGGCACCTTGGGTTGGTCGCCGGGTTGCGGACAGCGATGGGTGCAAGTGTCGTGCTGGCGCTTGGTGCGGTGGTGGCACAACACGTGTGGTTCCCGCGTACGCGTGTGGACGCACGGCCATCTCGGGCTCGCCTCAAAGTTCTCACACCGCTTCCGCCTGCTCTGGTCCGTTTACTCGTGGCCGACTGTTTCGTCCGAATCGGCGAGGCTGTTGCCGCGAGCTTCATCGTTCTGTACGTCACTTCGATCCGGCACCTGCCGTTACCGTGGTTCGGGGCGCTCTATGGGATGCAACAGCTCGTCGCCTTGGCCAGCTATCTTCCCGCAGCCCGGGCTGTGACCGCGGTGGGCCCACGCGCACTTGTGGCGGTGAGCTTTGCGTGCTTTGCGCTGTTCCCGCTGGCCGTTCTGGCTGCACCGGGCCTCTCGGGTCTTGTCGTCGCGTTCGTCGTCGGTGGGCTCAAAGAGTTCGGCGAGCCGGCGCGCAAGGCGTCAATTGTCGATGGTTGCCGCGCCGACGCTCGGGCGCGCGAGGTTGGCCTGTACTACACGGTCCGCAATCTACTGGTCGTGCCGGCCGGCATTGCCGGCGGAATGCTGTGGCAGCAATCGCCCGGTCTGGTGCTTGCGGTTGCAGGCATCACGTCTGCCGCCGGACTCGTCGTGTTCGGCGTTACCTCGTGCGCCCGAGCCACTCAGTCGCGGCTTGGCGCTTGATTTCGCCCGCCGCCTGGTGCTGTGATAGCCAGGAGGTGGTCTGGGCCATCGGCCGGTGAGCCCCTTCCACGTGAGACCTCCCCTTCAGGAGAAACGGACGATGAACGGGTTTAGGAACGTCGTCACCAACGGGCAAGCACTCCGGGAGATCATCGGCACGCCTTCCGCGCGGGCGGTGCAGAAGGAGCGCTCCACCCTCGACGCCCATTGTCGCGCCTTCATCGAACGTTCTCCGTTCCTCCTGATGGCGACCTCTAGCCCGGACGGGCGCTGTGACGTCTCGCCCAAAGGCGATGCCCCGGGTTTCGCGCTGGTGCTCGACGAGCAGCGACTCGTCATTCCCGATCGTCCAGGCAACAAACGTCTGGACGGCCTGATCAATCTCGTGGCAAATCCGCACGTCGGCTTGATCTTCCTCGTCCCTGGACGTGAGGAAACGTTGCGCGTCAACGGTCGCGCGTGGATCACACGCGACCCCGAGTTGCTCCAGCGGTTCGTAGTACAGGGCAAGACGCCGCTGCTCGCCGTCGGCGTGGAAGTCGAGGAGTGCTTTCTGCACTGTGCGAAGGCGTTTCGGCGCTCAAGACTCTGGGCGCACCAACAGTGGCTCGGGCCCGATGCTCTGCCGACGCTGGCGTGTGTGTTGTTCGATCAGATCAAACCGGAAGGTGTGACCCTGCAGGATTACGAGCGCGATATCGAAGAGGGTTATGCCAAGCGCCTCTATTGAAGTTTCGCGAGTGTTATTGTCTCTCCATGTCCTTACCGATTCTGCCATATCGCTCTCGGGCTGTGCGGGCGTTGGTCCTTCTGCACGAACAGCATTTGCGTCGCTTCCTTCAGACGTGGAGGCTCGCCCAGGCGACCGCGGTGGTCCTGCCATCAACTGAGGATCCTGCTTACGTTTCCCTGGACGCTTTAGGCCGTCACGTGTTGGGCGCCGCCCGCGGCTACATGGTCTGGATGTGCGAGATGCTGAAGCTGCCCGACCCTGGAATTCGTCCCGCGCCGGACCTGGCAGTCCTGTCAGCGGAGGCGGAGCGCTACATGGAGCACGTGCTGGAACGTTGGCGCGCGCCGCTGCAGGACGTCTCCGACCAGCAGCTCGAGACTCCTGAATACCGGTCCCGATGGGAAACGCTGTACTCCATTGACGCCATGCTCGAGCACGCGGTCATGCACCCGATTCGCCATGCCTTCCAGCTCGAGGAGCTCATGAGGCCGCGTTGACACCAGGGATCTGACTTGTGCCACGCGTACCCATCTCCCGGGCGAGGCCGGCGACACGTCCACGCGAATTGGGTCCTTGCCCGAGGCGAGACATGATTGGCGGGTTTCAGGACAACTCGTTCGATCTGTACGACGTAGCCTCCGCCGCTTTGGACGTGGGTCCCGAAAGACTCCGCCTTGCGGCCGATAAGTGCTCCGTCGTGGCGCCGTATGGACCTCAAACGTGCGCTGCGCGAGTCGACGGAATTCCATAGCCTTTGACGGTTCGATCGGGACAAAATGGCCGCACAGCGCCGCCACTTCGAACAAAGGAGCCAGTGATGCGCATTCTGCAACTCGGGTTGTTGTGCTTCCTCATCGCGCCGAGTGCGTTCGCGCAGCAAGGTGTCGACACGTCGCCCGACACGATCTTCTACAACGGCAAGATCATCACGGTCGATTCGGGCTTCACGATTCGGCAGGCATTCGCCGTGAGGGGCGACGTGTATGTCGCCGTGGGGACCACTGCCGGAATCCGCGCGCTCGCGGGCAAAAGCACTCGCCTCGTCGATCTCAAGGGCGCCGCGGTCATCCCCGGCCTGTCGGACAACCACGATCATCTCTACAACAGCGAGAAGGTGATGCGCGGCGTCGACCTGGCCGGCGTCACTTCGACCGAGGAGGTGCTGAGGCGGCTTCGGGACGGTCTGGCCAGGGCCAAGCCAGGTGACACGGTTTTCGGCAGCGTCGGATGGAGAGCCCCGCTCACCAGGAAAGATCTCGATCAACTGTCAACCGACGTGCCCCTCGTCGCGCTCCGCGGGCGTCGAGGGGCGGCGCTGCTGAACACGGCGGCCTTGAAGAAGGCTGGAATGGCCAAGGACATGCCGTCCTATATGGGAAAGCCCCTCCCGAAAGACAACAGCGGGGAACTGACCGGGGAGCTCCCCGAGTGGCCCGCCGGCCTCTACGCGGTGGACAAGGTGGTGCCGGAGCCCACTCCAGCAGAAGAAGATCAGATGATCGCGCATGGGCAGCAGCAGCGAAACGCGCTGGGCATCACCAACATCCGCGACCTGTCGAATTGGCCGCCTGGCATGCGCGCCTTCGTGCGGATGTGGCGGCAAGGACGCCTGACCGTGCGCGTCAGCATGGGCCTGGACCTTCCGGACGCCAGTGATCCGGCGGGCTGGCTGCGTCAACAGGGCGTGACGCCCGGGTTCGGCGACGACTGGCTGCGCATCGATTCGGCAGGTGAAGGTCCAGATCTCGCCGTGGAGAAGAACTACAGGTCGCTGATGCTGGAACTCAACCGGTTAGGCTGGCGGCATTCGCCGCACGTCCCGAACAACGAGCAACTGGACACCGTTCTGCAGGCCTACGAGGCCGCCGACCGCGAGAGCCCGATCCGCGAAAGGCGATGGGTGGTCGAGCACATTCCCACCGTCACGCCGCCGTTGATGGATCGGCTCGCGAAGTTAGGCGTCATCGTGTCCACCAACATGGCCGGCTACGCCGGCAACTACGACGCTGCGGTTCGAACCTTGGGTCAGGAGCAAGCCGAACGTCAAACGCCTGTGAGAGAAATGTTGGATCACCATCTGGTGGTCGTCATCGGGAGCGACTACACGGGGCCCAATCCGGACACGACGACTTCCAATAACCCGTTCATTCCCCTCTACTACTACATATCGCGCAAGACCCGCGACGGGAGAGTGCTCGGGCCTCAGGAGAAAATCAGCCGCCAGGAGGCGCTGCGCATCGCCACGAACAACAATGCGTTCGCCACGTGGGAAGAGAAGGTGAAGGGCTCGATCGAGCCCGGCAAACTGGCAGACTTCGTCGTCCTGTCTGCAGATTTCATGACCATTCCCGAAGACGACATCCTCAAGCTCCATCCGCTGGCGACCTACGTGGGTGGACGTCAGGTGTACTCGGCCTCCGCCCCCTGAGCGGCAGAACTGGCGCCTGCCGCCCTGTCGTACGGACACCGCGTCTAAGCGGAAGCAGGCCGATGCGCCCGAAGGAAATTCGCGACCAGTCAGGACGATCCGCCCGGCGAGGTGCCCGTGGGGGTGAACTCAACGGTAGCCGAACACTGGTGGGAACATGACAACCACCAACGCCGCCCATACGGCGTACACGGGCAGATACGCGATCTGCCATCGCTCCAGGACGGCAAACGAGCCCCGGTGACGCAGGAAGCGTGCATAGAGCCACGCCGACCACGCCAGGTTGACGAGCAGAATGAGATTCTCGCCGAGAGCCGCCACTCGGTTGGGGGTGAAGCCAAACTCGGAGATGCGGG